>NZ_CP018617.1:1200000-1573491 GCF_002849855.1 Vibrio azureus | reverse complement strand
TTTTGGAGCTTGCGGAGAGTGAATNTGATGCTTCAACCCAACCGCGCAGAATTACAAGCTGCTATCGACCCTTTAAAGAATCAAGCTTTATTAGATAAAGTAGCGGAAGACATTGCAGGCAACTCTGACACAGTTGCAGTCACTGCGGAGCATATCAATCTTATCGTGGGCGTCAGTGGTGCTGTTGCTGAAAATGAAGCGCTTTACACCGCAGCGTTTCCAACGGGCAGTTATGCAGTGGCAGCCACTCCAACAGCTGAAGAAATTCAAATGGTGATTGATTCAGTGAATGGTTTAGTGACCGTTTCTGGTGTGACCTCTGGAACCGTGACAGGTGTAACAGTCACTGCCGACGAACTTAATGGTATTGCGGGGGTCAGTAGTGCGGATGCGGCGAATGAGTCTCTGTATGCGGGTGCACTGGCGAATGGCACCTACGCTGACAGCAGCAACCCCACTGCAGAAGAAATCCAAGCTGTTATTGACTCGGTTAACAGCTTAGAAACGGTTTCTGGCGTGACGTCTGGTACAGTGACAGGGGTGACTATTACGGCTGAAGATCTGAATGCGATTGAAGGCGTGAGTGGTGCGGATGCAGCCAATGAATCTCTGTATGCGGATGCCCTGGCGAACGGCACCTATGCGGACAGCAGCAACCCCCACCCCAGAAGAAATCCAAGCGGTGATTGACTCGGTCAATAGCCTAGAAACGGTCTCTGGTGTGACTTCAGGTACAGTGACAGGGGTGACTATTACGGCTGAAGAGCTGAATGCGATTGAAGGCGTGAGTGGCGCAGATGCGGCGAATGAATCTCTGTATGCCGATGCACTGGCGAACGGCACTTATGCGGACAGCAGCAACCCCACTCCAGAAGAAATCCAAGCGGTGATTGACTCGGTCAATAGCCTAGAAACGGTTTCTGGTGTGACTTCAGGTACAGTGACCGGGATGACCATTACGGCTGAAGATCTGAATGCTATTGAAGGCGTGAGTGGCGCGGATGCAGCCAATGAATCTCTTTATGCCGATGCACTGGCGAACGGTACCTATGCCGATAGCAGTAACCCGACCGCAGAAGAAATTCAAGCAGTGATTGATGCGGTGAACACCAGTGAGGATAATCTGGCTACGGTCTCAGGCGTGACCTCGGGTACAGTGTCTGGTGTCGCTATTACGGCCGAAGAACTGAATGCGATTGAGGGGGTGAGTGGTGCCGATGTGGCCAATGAATCTCTTTATGCGGATGCACTGGCGAACGGCACGTATGCGGACAGCAGCAACCCAACCGCAGAAGAAATCCAAGCGGTGATTGATGCGGTCAACACCAGTGAAGAAAATCTGGCAACAGTCTCAGGGGTGACCTCGGGAACAGTCACTGGAGTCACTATTACGGCTGGAGAATTGAATGTGATTGAGGGCGTGAGTGGTGCGGATGCGGCGAATGAATCTCTGTATGCGGATGCACTCGCGAACGGCACGTATGCGGACAGCAGCAACCCAACTCCAGAAGAAATCCAAGCGGTGATTGATGCGGTCAACACCAGTGAAGAAAATCTGGCAACAGTCTCAGGGGTGACCTCGGGAACAGTCACTGGAGTTACTATTACGGCTGGAGAATTGAATGTGATTGAGGGCGTGAGTGGTGCGGATGCGGCGAATGAATCTCTGTATGCGGATGCACTGGCGAACGGCACGTATACGGATAGCAGCAACCCAACCCCAGAAGAAATTCAAGCGGTGATTGATTCGGTCAACAATTTGGAGACGGTTTCTGGTGTGACTTCAGGTACAGTGACAGGTAGCACCATTACGGCTGATGAGCTAAATGCGATTGAGGGGGTGAGTGGTGCGGATGCGGCGAATGAGTCTCTGTATGCGGATGCATTGGCGAACGGCACCTACGCTGACAGCAGCAACCCTACCGCGGAAGAGCTCCAAGCAGTTGTTGATGCAGTGAACACCAGTGAGGAAAACCTAGACACTATCTCTGACATCACTTCAGGGAGTGTTACGGGCAGCACTGTCACGGCTGAGGACCTCAACAATATAGAGGGCGTGAGTAGCGCGGATGCGGCGAATGAATCTCTGTATGCGGATGCACTGGCGAATGGCACTTATGCGGACAGCAGCAACCCGACCGCAGAAGAAATTCAAGCGGTGATTGACTCGGTCAATAGCCTAGAATCGGTTTCTGGTGTGACGTCTGGTACAGTCACCGGTGTCACTATTACGGCTGAAGAGCTGAATGCGATTGAGGGGGTCAGTGGTGCGGATGCGGCGAATGAGTCTCTGTATGCCGATGCACTGGCGAACGGCACTTATGCGGACAGCAGCAACCCAACTCCAGAAGAAATCCAAGCGGTGATTGATTCGCTCAATAGCCTAGAATCGGTCTCTGGAGTCACATCCGGCACGGTTACAGGCAGCACCATCACAGCTGATGAGCTGAATGCGATTGAGGGGGTCAGTGGTGCGGATGCGGCGAATGAGTCTCTGTATGCGGATGCACTAGCGAACGGTACGTATGCGGACAGCAGCAGCCCTACCGCAGAAGAAATCCAAGCGGTGATTGATTCGGTCAATAGCCTAGAAACGGTTTCTGGTGTGACTTCAGGTACAGTGACAGGCAGCACCATCACAGCCGATGAGTTGAATGCGATTGAGGGGGTGAGTGGCGCGGAGGCGGCGAATGAATCTCTGTATGCGGATGCACTGGCGAACGGCACGTATGCGGATAGCAGTAACCCAACCGCGGAAGAAATCCAAGCAGTGATTGACTCGGTCAATAGCCTAGAAACGGTTTCTGGTGTGACGTCTGGTACAGTGACCGGCGTGACCATTACGGCTGATGAGCTGAATGCGATTGAGGGCGTGAGTGGTGCGGATGCGGCGAATGAGTCTCTGTATGCCGATGCACTGGCGAACGGTACGTATGCGGATAGCAGCAATCCAACCCCAGAAGAGATCCAAGCAGTTGTTGATGCAGTGAACACCAGTGAGGAAAATTTAGATATGATTTCCGACATTACAACAGGGAGTGTTACGGGCAGCACTGTCACGGCTGAGGACCTCAACAATATAGAGGGCGTGAGTGTTGCGGATGCGGCGAATGAATCTCTGTATGCGGATGCACTGGCGAACGGCACGTATGCGGATAGCAGCAACCCAACCCCAGAAGAGATCCAAGCAGTTGTTGATGCAGTGAATACCAGTGAGGAAAACCTAGACACTATCTCTGACATCACTTCAGGGAGTGTTACGGGCAGCACTGTCACGGCTGAAGACCTCAATAATATAGAGGGCGTGAGTGGCGCGGATGCGGGCAATGAATCCCTTTATGCGGATGCACTGGCGAACGGCACGTATGCGGACAGCAACAACCCAACCGCAGAAGAAGTCCAAGCGGTGATTGATTCGGTCAACAGTTTGGAGACGGTTTCTGGTGTGACTTCAGGTACAGTGACAGGCAGCACCATCACAGCTGATGAGCTAAATGCGATTGAGGGGGTCAGTGGTGCGGATGCGGCTAATGAGTCTCTGTATGCCGATGCACTGGCGAACGGTACGTATGCGGACAGCAGCAACCCAACCCCAGAAGAGATCCAAGCAGTTGTTGATGCAGTGAACACCAGTGAGGAAAATTTAGATACGATTTCCGACATTACAACAGGGAGTGTTACGGGCAGCACTGTCACGGCTGAAGACCTCAACAATATAGAGGGCGTGAGTGGTGCGGATGCGGCGAATGAATCCCTGTATGCCGATGCACTGGCGAACGGTACGTATGCGGACAGCAGCAACCCAACCCCAGAAGAAATCCAAGCGGTGATTGACTCGGTCAACAGTTTGGAGACGGTCTCTGGAGTCACATCCGGCACGGTTACAGGCAGTACCATCACGGCCGATGAGCTCAATGCGATTGAAGGCGTGAGTGGTGCGAATGCGGCCAATGAATCTCTGTATGTGGATGCACTGGTGAACGGCACCTACGCTGACAGCAGCAACCCGACTCCAGAAGAAATCCAAGCGGTCATTGATTCTGTGAACAGCTCAGAAATGGTATCGAGTTTGTCGTCTGGGTCGGCTACAGGAGGTACCATCTCAGCCAATGATCTGAATGCAATTGAGGGGGTGAGTGGTGCCGATGCGGCCAATGAATCCCTGTATGCGGATGCGCTGGCGAACGGCACCTACGCTGACAGCAGTAACCCAACTCCAGAAGAAATCCAAGCAGTGATTGACTCGGTCAACAGCCTAGAAACAGTTTCTGGAGTCACATCCGGCACGGTTACAGGCGGCACCATCACGGCTGATGAGCTGAATGCGATTGAGGGCGTGAGTGGCGCGGATGCGGCCAATGAATCTCTGTATGCGGATGCACTGGCGAACGGTACCTATGCCGACAGCAGCAACCCAACTCCAGAAGAAATCCAAGCGGTGATTGATGTGGTCAACACTAGTGAGGAAAACCTAGATACTATCTCTGACATCACTTCAGGGAGTGTTGCGGGCAGCACTGTAACTGCTGAAGATCTCAACAAAATAGAAGGCGTGAGTGGTGCGGATGCAGCGAATGAATCCCTGTATGCCGATGCACTGGCGAACGGTACTTATGCTGACAGCAGCAACCCAACCCCAGAAGAAATTCAGTCAGTGATTGATTCGGTGAATGGTTTGGTGAGTGTGTTTGATATTACATCTGGAGCGGTTGCTGGTGGAACGATCACCGTCGATACACTTAATGCAATAGAAGGAGTAAGTGGGGCTGACAAAGCACATGAATCGCTCTACGCTGATGCGTTAGCTAATGGGGCGTATGCCGACAGCAGCAATCCAACGGCAGAAGAAATCCAAGCGGTGATTGATTCAGTGAACAGTATTGCTGTAGTGTCAAATGTTGCTCTAGGGACCGACGGAAAAGACGTCTCCGTCGACCAGTTGAATACGATTGAAGGTGTAGACAGAGTCAATCCAAACAGTATTGCTGGCTATAATCAGGCGTTCCAAGCCGGCACTTTTGCTGACCCAGAAAACCCAACAGCGGAAGAGATTCAGGCCATTATTGATAGAGTTAATCTCAATCAAACCCTGCTTACCTCTGATGTTGACTTGGATTTAGATGGCTTGACCGCTGAACAAGAAGCCGTGCTGGGAACGTTGGATAATGATCCTGATTCACGTAGCCAATTACTGGGCAGTGAACATGAAGAAAATGGTGTCATCGATGCACATGAAGATCTGGATGGTGATGGCCTGAATAATCTAAGTGAGTTCGTGTGTGAGCTGGATCCTCTTCAACATAGTGGCAATGATCAAGCTTTCGGCTCAATCATGGCGATGGTAGAAAGAGACCCAACAGGTGATTGGGACTCCGATGGCATTTCTAATCAGCGTGAAATAGAGCTTGGTTCTAATCCTATCAGTGCTTATGAGCGTGATTTGAACGGTAACGCGATTCCAGATATTTTAGAAACCGTTTTACTTCATGTGGGTGGTAATCACACCGTCACGCTTAATGACGACTTTGATGAAGATGGCTTGAGTGATGTTTATGAAGTAATGAAGGGCTATGACTTTACCAATGCGAACAGCCCAGAACCTAACGGTGGTGAAGATACGGATGGCAATGGGTTGACCATCGCACAGGAATCTATTTTGGATGGCTTGGCAGATGATGCAGACGGTGATGGTATCGCTAATGAAGATGAAGTTAGAGCCGCTGCCGATCCAACCTTAAGTGATAACATTCCATTCTGGGTCGGAAGTAGGCTGCGCGATAATGGCAATGTTGTGAGTTTGGAGGTCTATGCGCCAGGAACACAAGCGGTAGAACGAGATATTTTGTGGACCTTACCGCAAGAGATGGGCTTACCCGCTGATATAAACGTAACAGGCAACAGCCTTACTTTTGCAAACACAGTTTATCCAACAGGCCGCTATACCGTCCTCGTTGAGATTACTAAATATATTGGAGACACGGTGATTAACCTTAACTCACAATATGAAATTGTGGTTAAAGATAATGGCTTAGTGATGACTGATGCAGACCAAGATGGTATCGATGATGCGGTTGACCCGAGCATATCTTCTCCATGTATTACAGAACCTGTCTTGACTGACGAAAGGCATGAGATTGTTACTGATGATGGTGTAAGACCTAAGGTTGCGGACTATGCACAAAGCGTCGAGTCCACCTCTACGATGGTGCCGATCTCTGACTTTATGGACTTTTATGAAGTGCCGTCACCTGATGGTGAAGATCATCATGAAGTCTTTGACATGAAGTTACAATTGAACGGCTCCAAAGAGAGCTACCAGGTGGTGTTGCCGATGGCTGATCCTATCAAAGAGGGCTCCGTTATGTACAGTATGTCTGGTGAGGGAGACTGGTCGAACGATGTTTACCAAGCACAATCATCGGATGCTCAAAAAGTCATGTCATCTGATTGGAAAAATGGCGAAGAGGGTGTTTGTCCAACCTTGCAAGAGAAAGACCGCTTTACGAGCCATTTAACTAAGGGTCATCATTGTATCTTGCTAATGGTTCAAGATGGTGGAGACTTCGATCGCGATGGTATAGTAAATGGTGAAGTGCACGTGAGTGTGACGCTTGCAACGGCATTAACGACGCCAAAAGAGACGGTGGAAATCGGGCGCAGTGCCGGTGGTAGTGCGGGGTGGCTATCGATTGTTGCACTGTTTGGATTACTAGTACGTCGCTCTGTCATCGCGTTAGCATTGATGCCGATGCTTTTTCAGGTTTCTGCTGTTAATGCCCAAGCTACACCGTATGTGGGGGCCTCTGTTGGAGGGAGCCATCTTTCGCCTCACAATGGTGACTCTGGTTTTAAGGTCAAACAACATAATGATATGGCTTACCAGCTATTTGCAGGCGTTGAAGAAGGGGCTTTTACCTTTGAAGGTTATTACACTGCGATGGGAGAAGCCGAAGTTTCGTTGCCTTCTGGTCGGCAGACTGGTATCAAATATCAGAACTTTGGTGTTGAAATACAGTATCAATACTTGCTCATGGAAGACGTGAGCGTTTACCTCAGTAGTGGCCTAAATTTTGTCAACGGCAGCAGTGATAAAGCTAAAGTAAAGGAAAAACACCACTCTTCGGTCAGTATTGGGACTGGAGTTCGCTGGGACATGACATCAGATTGGTTTGTGAGGCTCCAGTTACAAAGCTATAGCCGTGACCAACAAGTATTGCTGCTACGCTTCGCAAAACGTTTCTAGGGTTCATGGCTTAGTCGTGATGCACTGCAGCTTGCACTCATTCAAGAGCCATTCTGAACAGGAATGGCTCTTTTAATCATTCAGTGGCTTAAGTCACCTGAACTCACAAGAGCACTAAGAAAACAAATGCTTAGCATGAAAGTTAAGATGGTCTTCAATAAAGCTTGAGATAAAGAAGTAACTGTGGTCATAACCGGGTTGCATACGCAATTCGAGCTGTGAACGATGCATTTCTGCTGCCGCTAAGAGCATTTCTGGCTTTAATTGTTCTTTTAGGAAACTGTCAGCGTCACCTTGATCCACTAAGATAGGTAATGGGGATTTGCCCTGTTTCAGTAATTCGCTTGCGTCGTACTGTTTCCAACTCTCGATATCGCTACCAAGGTAAGCCGTAAACGCTTTATGACCCCAAGGGCATTGAATGGGGTTACTGATTGGGCTGAAAGCAGAAATAGAGCGATACTGTTCTGAGTTCTTCAGACCAATGGTAAGAGCGCCATGCCCGCCCATACTGTGGCCAGAAATCGATTTAACGTCGGAAACAGGGAAGTTACCCTCAATGATCGCAGGTAACTCTTGAGTGATGTAATCGTACATATGGTAATGACGTGACCATGGTGCTTGGGTAGCATTTAGGTAAAACCCTGCGCCTTGGCCTAAGTCATAATTGTCATCGTCTGCGATATCGTCACCGCGTGGGCTTGTATCTGGGGCAACAATAGCGATACCTAACTCAGCAGCGATGCGAAATGCTCCCGCTTTTTGCATGAAGTTTTCATCAGTACAGGTTAAACCAGATAGCCAGTAAACCACAGGAACAGGGTTGGATTTGGTGGCATTAGGTGGCAAGAAAATCGCAAAGCGCATGTTGCAGTTTAGGGCGCGGGAGTCGTGAGTGTATTGTTTGTGCCAACCGCCAAAAACTTTGGCTTGGCTTAGGCTTTCTATGGTCATGGGAATCTCTCAATAAAACGAGGTCTTTAACTGGGCTTAGTTAGCCGTTAAAAAAACGATTCGGCCCCCTTTTTATCAAAGAGAGCCGAGATTTAAGGTTACTTATCCATATGAAGAACAGTACGAATCGATTCACCTTTGTGCATCAGTTCGAACGCTTCGTTCACGTCTTGTAGACCCATGGTGTGAGTGATGAATTCCTGTAGGCCGAATTCACCAGCCATGTAACGGTTTACGATTTCTGGAAGCTCAGAGCGGCCCTTAACACCACCGAAAGCGCTGCCACGCCATACACGACCCGTTACAAGTTGGAATGGACGAGTTGAGATCTCTTGGCCAGCACCTGCAACACCAATGATAACTGACTCACCCCAACCTTTGTGACAACACTCAAGTGCTTGACGCATCACGTTTACGTTACCAATACATTCGAATGAGTAATCAACGCCACCGTCTGTCATTTCGACGATAACATCTTGGATTGGCTTATCGAAGTTCATTGGGTTGATGCAATCTGTCGCACCAAGTTGTTTAGCAAGTTCGAATTTGCTCTCGTTGATGTCGACACCGATAATACGGCTTGCACCAGCCATGCGAGCACCGATGATGGCAGAAAGACCGATACCGCCTAGACCAAATACCGCAACTGTGTCGCCTTTTTCAACTTTAGCCGTGTTCAGTACTGCACCCATACCAGTGGTAACGCCACAGCCTAGCAGACAAACTTCTTCAAGTGGTGCTTCTTTGTTAACTTTCGCTAGTGAAATTTCTGGTAGTACTGTGTACTCAGAGAAAGTAGAACAGCCCATGTAGTGATAGATTGTTTCACCGTTTACAGAGAAGCGGCTTGTGCCATCTGGCATTAGGCCTTTACCTTGTGTTTCACGAACAGCCTGACATAGGTTAGTTTTGCCAGACTTACAGAACTTACATTCGCCACATTCTGCAGTGTAAAGTGGGATTACGTGATCGCCTACTTCAACGCTTGTTACGCCTTCGCCAACCATTTCAACGATACCGCCACCTTCGTGACCAAGAATTGAAGGGAAGATACCTTCTGGATCGTCACCTGATAGAGTGAATGCGTCAGTATGACAAACACCAGTTGCAACGATACGGACAAGAACTTCGCCAGCTTTAGGAAGTTGTACATCCACTTCTTCCATTTTTAGAGGCTCGCCAGCAGCCCATGCAACCATTGCCTTAGATTTTATGTGAGTTTGACCTGGTTTGATTTCAAGTGCCATTAGAGGTTTCCTTTATATTCTTGGTAGATAGGTAGCGCAGTAAGCGTAGTCGAATAATGCTTTTTGTGCTTTCCCGTTTTGTTGGGCATTATTTTATATACTTCAAATAAAATGATAATCCTGCTAAAGTGAAAATGATTTTTACAGATACGTAATAGTAAATGCCCGAGTGATGTCAGCATGCATGGGCGTAAAGAGCTTGAGATTTAAAGTTATGGCAAATTGGGAAGGTGTGAGTGAATTTGTTGCTGTTGCAGAAACCAACAGTTTTACCGGAGCGGCGAATAAACTGAATACATCGGTAGCGCAGATTAGCCGTAGAGTATCGGCACTTGAGGAGCGTTTAGCGGTTAAGTTACTGCATCGCACGACGCGGAAGGTGTCTCTTACTGAAGCAGGGCAACTTTATTATCAACAATGTAAGCACTTAGTAGAAGGGCTTGAGCTGGCTGAATTGGCAGTCACTCAGATGCAATCAGAACCAAAAGGGTTACTTAAAGTTACCGCGCCAGTGACCTATGGAGAGATGAATTTATCTCCGTTACTGAATCAGTTTTTAGAGCAATACCCTCAGGTCGATCTTGAGCTTAATCTCACCAACCACAAAGTGGACCTCATCGAACAAGGTATTGATTTGGCGATTCGCCTCGGACGATTACAAGATTCCAGTTTAATTGCGAAACGACTTTCTTCTCGTCAATTATATGTTTGTGCGAGTTCTGATTATTTGGACCGTTTTGGAGAACCTCATACGCTATCGGAACTCAGTCGCCATCAATGCTTAGTCGGTAGCGCTGATTATTGGCATTTTAAGGAGGAAAAACGTGAAAAGTCTCTACGAGTATCAGGCCGTATAAAGTGTAATAGTGGCTTTGCACTGGTTGATGCAGCAAAACGTGGGCTTGGTTTGGTGCAGTTGCCGGACTATTATGTTCAGGAGGCGTTAGATCAAGGGGAGTTAGTAGAAGTTTTAACTGACTACCGAGTTGAGCGCGAGGGTATTTGGGCGTTATACCCACAAAACCGCAATCTATCGCCTAAAGTAAGGCTGTTGATTGATTTCTTGGCTGAACACCTCAGTTAACTTAACATTTAGGTGGCAGGCAGTAAAACTGAGCGCCACCTAACTTGTTATTTAGGTATGTTATTATTTAGGTTCATTGTTATTTGAGTGTATTATCACTTAGGTGTATGGTTACTTAGGTATAGATAAATCATTGGGCATAACTGGAATATCAATTCTAGGTTAGGCTTGCTGTTCTGCATCCGCCAGCTTTATTGCCTTGTGCCCATCCTCGGACACGCCTTGTTTCCAATAGCTACTGATATAAATATTGTCACGCTCAACGTTCTTTTCATTTCTAAAGTATTGACGTAGTTCTCGCATGGAGTCGAATTCACAAGCACACCACACTGCGGCTTCACCATTTTTCCACTCCAGTTCACGCACTTTATCGGCGAGAGGTTGCTGGGTTATCCAGTAAATTTCCATTTGCTCGGGTGCATGTAGCGGTTGAATATCTTGTTCTGAAATCACGCTGATCACTGCGTAACCATTCGCGTGTTTAGGCAAGGTGCGCAACTTAGCGGAGAGTGCAGGTAGGGCGGTCATATCTGCCGCCATGAAGAACCAATCTGCTTCGGTGTTTAAGTTTGAAATACTGCCGGGGCCAACGATATTAATGGTGTCGCCTGGCTTTGCTGACATTGCCCAGCGAGCAGCAAAACCACATTGTAGGTCAGAGGTAATATGGCGAACAAAGTCCACTTCAATCGTTCTTTGCTGCAAATCGAAACGTCGGATGGTGTAGGTTCTTAGCATTGGACGATTGTCTGACAAAGGTTCTTGTATTTCCGTGCCGCCTGATTGGTTAAAGAGCAACTTGATATATCCACCTTCACAATCTGCTGGAAAGTGAGCCAAATCATTGCTATGAAAAACAATACGTTGCATATTTGGCGTGATCGTTTTATTTTGTATAACAGTAAGTTGCTTTGGTATGAGTTGTTTTTTCATGATACTTCTCTAGGACATGCAAATGATAATGATTCTTCTTTCACCCTATCAGTTTTTTTATTTCTCTGAAAGCCCTTACTGAAAATTTACAGTGTGAATTGTCCGTGGCAGGTTAAAAATGATGTGTCATAGAAAAGCACTTGTATTCTCTCCTTTCAATGTAATAACAAATTGCTAAAAACTGATATATATGGCTAATCAAAAAGGATAAACATGTTTAAACATCGTGTGTTTGCGGTGCTTTTGTCGCTCTCCAGTCTAACTATCACCCCGGTAATGGCAAATAATGAAAAGCCACATTACGGCAGTGATGAATACGCAGATTATGTGTTATCGAAAGGAAATGAGCACCGATTAACGGCGACCCAATTGTCTGAACTGTCATCAGCCATTTCTCGCTCGGTTGTGGCCAGTTACGGTAGACTTATTGACCGACATACAGCCGCATCCATTGAATACACACTGATTGATGCTTTAATGAATTCTCCAACGTTTCAGAGTGCCGTTTCTTTTGGCATTAACAACCAGCAAGAGACCCTTGGTCGTATTCAATTTAGCAACGAATACGAAATCAACCCGGATCAAGATATGTTTGAAGATATCGATGAGATAGAAGCTTGGGAGATTGAAGAATCAGACGCCACGAATTCACCTCTAATTTGTATCAATGAAGCTAAGGAAGATGATGAAGGCAATCCCATTGTGAACATTTGCCTCGCGCCAAGTACTCACTCTGAAGAATACTCTTGGTGGCAAGAAGCACTGATCCATGAAATGATTCACCATATTACGGGCTCTTCTGATCCAGATTCAGAAGTGAGACATGGCCCAACGGAAATTTTGGCACAAAGAGTTGCCCGTGAAAATAATTGGTTTGTGCCAAGCTTTAGAGGGTATAGCGATCCAGAACGAACCGAAGGTATTCAAAGACGTAACTTTAATGCTTTGATTGATACGATTAATCGACATCCCGCAGAAGCGAGTGAACTCATGAGTAGGCTCGCGACGATTGCTTCGGGATTAAGAGCCTCTAATCAATTTACATTACTGACGTCTTACTGCTCATCAAGCCAAATTGATTTACCGCCATTACCTGATTTTGATGATGACCATTTCAATATGGGGGCCGCTTTTTTTACTGGTGCGAGCGCGAGCCAATCTGTTGGTCGATGCAGTATTGATAATGCATTGCGAGTCCAACCGGTAACAGAGGATATTCGATTCGCTGCAGGCTATCCGTTGATTAAAAGGGATTTTAAAAACCTAAACTTATTAGTTGCCAAGCAGGCTTTTTTAAGAGCTAAAAATAGCGGTGGTTTCTACGCTAAGAATTGGAGTTCTTGGAAAGCATGGTATCAAGCATCAGCCTGGAAACATGCGTTTGGTTACGGCTTGTATGGATACGGCTTAGAGCAAGCGATGGGTAATGATCTCTATAATCCTTACGGATTGGTGTTTAACGATGGTTCATTCTCAGTGGGTGTGGTTGGTAAAGATGTAACAAGCAGCACTAAGAGCGATAATTTTACTACCTTAGCTGGAACAAATTGGCATACCATAAAATATGCAGGTCAGATGTTTTTTGACAGAAATGGCAGACCCGTTGCTTTAGTTATTACGGATATGATGACGGGAGTCGTTGGTTCTGGATGGTCATTTATTTATAGTGAAGGCAAATGGTTATATGAGCCCCATGATGATTGGGATGAGCGCTATTTCGCCAATTCTGAATTATCTCTAGACGCTCATGCACCGCAGTTTATACGTTAGTCGGTGATAATGTCTTTGTCGGAAAATAAAGTAGGGAAATATATTCTCTACTTTACTTACAGCTAACTATACCCAAGTGGTGCACTCCCAAAAGCTATTTCGCTGAGCACAGCATCTTGAGGTGACTAGGATATAGATCTAGAAAGGCTTATAATTAAACTTAGTGTAATACCCACCTGAAAATTGCCCAGTATCTGCATTCCTAATTAAATACCAATAGCTATTTGAATCATTACCCGGATGAGGAAAGTAATTAAGACAGCTATCTGTATAACAGGCACATTGGTTTAATAAGTCAGCTTGTTTGTCATTAATAGTGAAGTAACCAACCCAGTAGCCACCGTACTGCAGGCTGCTCCAATAACCAGTGAGCGTTATGTAATCGCCATTACTTTTTTGGGCCCAGCTCCAGTCCGTTCCATTACTGTTAGCACAATAAAGGTGAGTGGTTGTTAAAGATTGTGCACTCACTATACTGCTCAAACTAGAAGCAATAAAAAACGCAATATTTTTATTTAACACAATGATTTTCCGTTGAAAATAAAAGTATAAACAAAAATCAAAAACGGTTCTATCCTGGTAATAGGAGTCGTGTTTAACGAAATTCTTTGATAAGAAATAAATTAGCCTTTTCGGACGTGATTAAAGATCTCACAAGATAGTTTGTAATTGTGTAGCCTTACAATTTTTTGTGAGAAAAATAATTGTGGCAATTCATAGATTGTGAGCAAACTGAGAATGACATACGCGCTGGTATGTTCAAGAGCAAGGCCTATTAAACTTATCACTAACAATATTAGCTCGAATGAAAATATGGCATACTTTCCGAGATAACAATGGTGGATACCTCCTAAAAAGAACCAATTTAATGTTGCGTAGGTATCAGGATCTTTAAGCTTTTGTGATTGGCGATGATAGAACTCTTTTCTTTGGCTTTCAGGCAGAGTGTTTACTTGTTTTCTCAGTAGTTCCTCTTTTTGTTCTAATTGTTTGAATAAGGGCATTAGGGTACCTCATCATGAATTTTTTCAACAAGGTCAGGTTGATTACAGCGTTTAATTCTGGCCAATCCAAGTTTCCAACCTTTGATGGCTCCGTACTTGACGATACATTGCCTTGTGTATTCAGAGCAAGTCGGCTCAAAGTTGCACTCAAGATTGAACAACTTTTTTGAACCACCGCTCGCTTGGTAGCGATGGATCAACGTTAAGGATAAGAACTTAGCGACCAAGAGTAATGATCACCGCTTCACGTTTCCAAAATAGCATAAAGCGTTTTTGTTCAACGACTTGAAAAACGACTTGCCAACCGTCTTGTGCATACTTGTTGATCTCGGCTTCCATTTTTTGAATAGGCAGTCCGCTGGCTCCAAGTAAAACGGTGCCACATCCACCTTCTACAACGTGAATAATTTTATATTCTGAAAATTTTATCATTTTAATTACCAATTAATCTTTATATACAATACTTTGATTTTTAAAGAGAGAATTCACTGCGGGCTCATGAAAGGTGAGATCCAGATCTTCAAACTGCTTAGGTGACGAGAACATGTACAAAAAAGCCGCTATGGCATAACCAATAATTAATCCAGCTAACGGTATAAAACCAGAGAAATGCAGTAATGTGGTTCCGAATAAGCAAGAGCTAACAAGGAGTTGATGATTCTGGATAGATTTGATCTCATTATGTCGTTTATTAAGCACATCAGTTCCATTCTCATCTAAAGACAAGTCTTGTTTGCATGATACACAAGATATTGAACCTTCTTTGATTAATTGATTCATTTGCGCTGCGTCTACTTGGGCATCTTGCTCACATTTGGGGCATTCATAGCTAAGTGCAATATTCATACTTTGATTTATCTTTCCATGCAGTGAGTTTTTAAATGCCAATTATATCACTAATAAAATTATCTATTTCACTGAATTAATAGGCTAAATAACAGTCATGGACTTGATTTGAGGTTTCGAGGACTTTAAGTCTTTCTTTATGTAAGCTCAACCTTAAACCAAGTATGGCCTAAGACTGGTATACGTATGTTACACATTGGTACTATCATAAACTTTTGTTATATTGATTATTTTATTAATCTCCTCGTTTATTTTTTTATGCACTTCACCGGGAGCTGAGTACCGAAAAAAGAAAAATTTAGTTTGCTCATAAGGAATTTCATCATTTTTATCTTGTAGGCTATAGTGGTAGCCTTGAAATTCATTTTTGAAGCTTGCTTCATTGTAGATACTAAGCACATAATCTGTTTTGTGGTAAAACGGCGTAACCCAAACTTTGGCTTGTCCTTTTGCACCAGTCATTTTAAAACTCATTAATACTCCAGCTCCAGCCCCAGCAAACATAATTGGGCCAAGGAAAAAGACTCCAATAATGCAGAGTGCAGCAACAAGATAGCCAGTGCAGCGCAGGGTCTTATAGTATCCTTCAGGGATTAAATCTAACTCACTCTGAATAATGCCTTTTTTGGTTAGTGTGATCTTTTGTTGAACATCAGGGTTACCCGCTGCTCTATAGGTTAACCAAAGGATAAGCAAACTAGTAGCCACCATCCAGGCTGATTCTGGTACTTGAAACATAAGCCAAATGCCCGCTAAGCATAGAAAAGCAAATGGGATTGCGTCTATATAAGGAAACTTACGCTCTTTTAGTAGTTCAAATTCATAAATGACTTCGGCATCTAATACGGCTTGATGCTGCTGTTGTTTGTATTCTTCGGTGAGTTCAGGCAGTTTTGAAATATTTTTATTCATATTATTTTGAGTGAATGCCAGCCTTAGGACGGATATGATCTAAGGCTGGTAACGGATACTACAGGTGAGTGTGATCGTTAATTTTTGAAATATTGAGAAACTTGTTGATTTCTTTTGCTATTATTTTATGTCCTTCTGGTGTGGTAGAAAAGGAGAATGAGTAGAAATTGCGCTGTTCACAAGGTAACTCATCATCTTCATCACGTGGCTTATAAATATAGTCTAACAAGCCATTTTTGAAGCCTGAAGCCTTTATAAAAGTTAATGTGTAGTCAATACTTCCACAAAAGGGCTTTACCTTAACCTTTGCTTTCCTTTGAGCTCCGGTCATTTGAAAGCCCATTAATGCTCCAGCCCCAGCGCCGACTAACATCATAGGACCCAAAAAAATAACAGCGATTACACAAAGTGCAGCGGCGATAAAACCAGTACTGCGCAGGGCGACATAAAACCCTTCGGGTATTAGCTCTAACTCACTCAGTATTATGCCTTTTTTCGTTATCGTGACTTTTTGTTCGATTTGCGGATTACCGGAAGAGAGGTACGTTCCCCAAACCATCAAGTTTAAAATAACTACTGCCCACAAAAACTCGACATCAAGATAGACAAACCAAAAAGTAAAAAGAGAAACTATCGAGAAAAAAATGATGAGGCTGATCTCGACTTTAGGCTCTTTTAGTAGTTCAAATTCATAGATGACTTCGGCATCTAATACCGCTTGATGCTGCTGTTGTTTGTACTCTTCGGTGAGTTCCGGCAGTTTGGGAATATTTTTATTCATATTATTTTGAGTAAATGCCAGCCTTAGGACGGATATGATCTAAGGGTGTTATATATGAGTTAAATCTTCTTCAAAAATTATATTAATTTCTCTGCTAATTAATTCCCTCATTTTGGCTTGTTGTTGTGATGTTGCTGAGTAATGAAAAGAGAAAAAATTACGAACATCTTGAGGGTAGTTATCTCGATTGCTAAATGTATGTGTATAGCCTAATATGCCATTTTTGAAATTGCGTCCATTTATGATACTGAGCACGTAATCTAAATTGTCGTTAAATGGTGTTGCTCTAACTTTAGGTTCATTCTGCGCTCCGGTGAATTGAAAACTCATTAATGCTCCAGCCCCAGCGCCAATCAAGATCATAGGCCCAAAATAGAATACTGAGACGATGCAAATTAAAGCAACAATATAGCCGGTAGCGCGTAGGATAGTGAAGTAGCCCTCAGGTATTAACTCCAATTCACTGACGATAATGCCTTTTTGGGTTATGGTCACCTTTTGTTCTATATTTGGGTTGCCTGATGCCTTATAGGTTAACCAAACGATCAGAAATGTTGGTATAGAGACCCAAGCAACGAAAGGCTCATAAAAACTCCCCCATGTCGCAGCTAAAATTAAAATAACAAAGGGAATGACATCAATAAAGGGGTACTTACGTTCGAGTAATTGCTCAAATTCATAAATGACTTCGGCATCTAGAACTGCTTGCTGCTGCTGTTGCTTGAATTCCTCTGTAATTTTAGGTAGTTTTCGCATGTTTTTATTCATATTATTTTGAGTGAATGCCAGCCTTAGACCAGATATGGCCTAAGGCTGGTAAACGTATGTTACAAATCGGTCTCATCATAAAATTTTGTTATGTTGATTATTTTGTTAATCTCCGCGTTTATTTTTTTATGTGCTTCATCGGGAGCAGAGTACCGAAAAGAGAAAAATTTAGTTTGCTCATAAGGAATCTCATCATTTTTATCTTGTAGGCTATAGTCGTAGCTTTGAAATTCATTTTTGAAGCTTGCTTCATTGTAGGTACTATGCACATAATCTGTTTTGTGGTGAAACGGCGTAACCCAAACTTTGGCTTGTCCTTTAGCTCCAGTCACTTTAAAACTCATCAATACTCCAGCTCCAGCCCCAGCAAACATCATAGGGCCAAGGAAAAAGACTCCGATAATGCAGAGTACAGCAACAAGATAGCCAGTGCAGCGCAGGGTCTTATAGTATCCTTCAGGGATTAAATCTAACTCACTCTGAATAATGCCTTTTTTAGTTAGTGTGATCTTTTGTTGAACATCAGGGTTACCCGCTGCTCTATAGGTTACCCAAAGAATAAGCAAACTAGTAGCCACCATCCAGGCTGATTCTGGTACTTGAAACATAAGCCAAATACCCGCTAAGCATAGAAAAGCAAATGGGATTGCGTCTATATACGGAAACTTACGCTCTTTAATTAGCTCAAACTCATAAATGACTTCGGCATCTAATACGGCTTGATGCTGCTGTTGTTTGTATTCTTCAGTTATTTCTGGAAGATTGGGAATATTTTTATTCATATTATTTGGGGTAAATGCCAGCCTTAGGCCAGATATGGCCTAAGGCTGGAATACATATGTTACATGTTGACAACATAAAAGTGTTATAAATGTGTTAGATCATCAATTGATACAACATTGAGGATTTTATTTATTTCTTCACTCATTTTTTCTTGTTCTTCTGGGGGAGCAGTATAGCCAAAAAAGAAGAAATTACGCTGCTCTGACAGCAAAGCTCTTTTTTCATCATTAAGCGAGTAGTCGTATCTTAATAAACCATTTTTAAATCTATTGTCAGTAAACATAGTCAGATCGTAGTCTGAATTTCTAGTGAATGGTGTAACTATTACATCTGGTTCGTTCTGCGCTCCGGTGAATTGAAAACTCATTAATGCTCCAGCCCCAGCGCCAATCAAGATCATAGGCCCAAAATAGAATACTGAGACGATGCAAATTAAAGCAACAATATAGCCGGTAGCGCGTAGGATAGTGAAGTAGCCCTCAGGTATTAACTCCAATTCACTGACGATAATGCCTTTTTTGGTTATGGTCACCTTTTGTTCTATATTTGGGTTGCCTGATGCCTTGTAGGTTAACCAAGTGATCAGAAATGCTGGCATGCAGACCCAAGCAACGTCAGGCTCATAAAAGCTCCACCATGTCGCAGCTAAAATGACAATAACAAATGGAATGACATCAATAAAGGGGTATTTACGTTCAAGCAATTGCTCAAATTCATAGATGACTTCGGCATCTAGAACTGCTTGCCGCTGCTGTTGTTTGTACTCCTCGGTGAGTTCCGGCAGTTTTGAAATATTTTTATTCATATTATTTTTTAGTGAATACCAGCCTTAGGACGGATATGATCTAAGGCTGGTAATGGGTGTTATATATGAGTCACATCTTCCTCAAAAGTTATATTAATTTCTCTGTTAATTAACTCCCTCATTTTGACTTGTTGTTGTAACGTTGCAGAGTAATAAAAAGAGAAGAAATTATGAACATCTTCAGGGTAGTTGTTACCTTCTTCATATTTAAATGAGTGTGTAAAGTTTAATATACCATTTTTGAAGTTTCGTCCTTTTGTGATACAGAGCATGTAATCTAAATTATTGTTAAATGGTGTTGTTATAATTTCGGGTTCATTCTGCGCTCCGGTGACTTGAAAACTCATTAATGCTCCAGCCCCAGCGCCAACCAACATCATAGGCCCAAAATAGAATATTGAGACGATGCAAATTAAAGCAACAATATAGCCGGTGGCGCGTAGGATAGTGAAGTAGCCCTCAGGTATTAACTCCAATTCACTGACGATAATGCCTTTTTTGGTTATGGTCACCTTTTGTTCTATATTTGGGTTGCCTGATGCCCTGTAGGTTAACCAAGTGATCAGAAATACTGGTATGAAGACCCAAGCAACCTCAGGCTCATAAAAGCTCCACCATGTCGCAGCTAAAATAACAATAATAAATGGAATGACATCAATAAAGGGGTACTTAGGTTCGAGCAATTGCTCAAATTCATAAATGACTTCGGCATCTAGAACTGCTTGCTGCTGGAATTCCTCTGTCATTTTTGGTAGTTTTCGCATGTTTTTATTCATATTATTTTGAGTGAATGCCAGCCTTAGGCCAGATATGGCCTAAGGCTGGTAAAATAAGCTTATTACAAGTCAGTTCTATCATACACCTTTGCAATGTTGATAATTTTTTTAATCTCTACGCTTATTTTTTCATGCTCTTCTTCGGTTGCAGAATATCTAATAGAGTAGAAATTTCGTTGTTCCATCGGTATATCACCTTCCTCGTCTCGAAGTTTATACATGTAAGCAAAAGATTTATTTTTTAAATTATCATTAGTGTAAATTTGATATATGTAGTCGGCGCTTTCTCTGAATGGCGAGATCCAGACTCTGGGTTTCTTTTTAGCTCCTGCCATTTGAAAACTCATCAATGCTCCAGCCCCAGCTCCCACTAACATCATAGGACCTAAAAAGAAGACCGTGATAATGCAGAATACAGCGACAATATAACCAGTACTGCGCAATGCAACATAGAACCCTTCAGGTATCAGTTCTAATTCACTGAGTACAATGCCCTTTTTCGTTAGCATGACTTTTTGTTCGACTTTCGGATTGCCGGAGGGTATGTATGTTCCCCAAATAATCATGTTCAAAAGCACCACTATCCAAAAAAACTCGATATCAAGATAGACAAACCAAAAAGTGAAGAGAGAAACAGCTAATAGAAAAATGATATTTACAATATCTATTTTAGGCTCTTTAAGCAGTTCAAATTCATAAATGATTTCGGCATCTAATACGGCTTGATGCTGCTGTTGTTTGTATTCTTCGGTGAGTTCCGGCAGTTTTGAAATATTTTTATTCATATTATTTTGAGTGAATACCAGCCTTAGGCCAGATATGGCCTAAGGCTGTTAACATGAAGCGATTACAAGTGAGTTTTATCATCCACTTTTGTGATATTTATGAGCTTACTAATCTCTTCATTCATTCTCTTATGGTCATCATGAGAAGCTGAATATCTAAAATAGAAGAAATCATATTGCTCTTCGGGCACTTCATCGTTTTCATCGTACAGTCTGTAATTACAGGATTGAAATCGATTCTTGAAACCTTCTTTACTATACACGCAACCTATATAATTAGCGTTTTCATTAAATGGCGTGATCCAAACTCTAGCTTTCCTTTGAGCCCCAGTCATTTGAAAGCCCATTAATGCTCCAGCCCCAGCGCCGACTAGCATCATAGGACCGAAAAAAATAACAGCGATGACGCAAAGTGCAGCGGCGATAAAACCAGTACTACGTAGCGCGGTATAAAACCCTTCGGGTATTAGCTCTAACTCACTAAGTATTAAGCCTTTTTTCGTTAGCGTGACTTTTTGTTCGATTTGCGGATTACCGGAAGAGAGGTATGTTCCCCAAACCATCAAGTTTAAAATAACTACTGCCCACAAAAACTCGACATCAAGATAGACAAACCAAAAAGTAAAAAGAGAAACTATCGAGAAAAAAATGATGAGGATGATCTCGACTTTGGGCTCTTTTAGTAGTTCAAACTCATAAATGACTTCGGCATCTAATACCGCTTGATGCTGCTGTTGTTTGTATTCTTCAGTTATTTCTGGAAGAGTGGGAATATTTTTATTCATTGTTTGGGACCTGCAGTTCTATAAATTGAATATCGGGTAGTTTACTCGCTTCTTCTTGTGCCATTACTCGTGCTTCTTGTTGGTTCGCATTCGCGATAATACGTTGGATGTAAGTATTATACAATTTGTTATTTTTGGCGTCATCGTAGGGATCGGTATCTTCACGCTTAATATAAATATTAAGCTGCTCCAAATGTTCAATATGCTCTCGATACCTCGTTTCTGAAAATATGCGTAATGGTTTTGGTGGCGTTAGTCTTATAACAATACTGCCATCTTCTTGTGACCATTCTTCGAATGTCAATCCTTTTTCACCGCCAACAATTTCTTGGCTCCTCTTTTGTAGAGCAGTGAGTTCTTGTTGCATACTTTCTATTTCATCTGCGTTTTTAAGCGACTTTATCTCATTGTGTTGAGCCTGTATTTTTTGCTTAATTTTTTGCTGTAATTTCTCAACTAAAGTGCCGCTCAAGCCACCTTCCAGTTTTTGCTTGGTAAGCCAATCGCCTTTCCTGGAAGAAAACCCTTGAGATAAGCCTAGCCAAATCTTTTCGCCTGGCTGGGAGTTTGGGATGGTAATTAATATATGATGATAAACACCTTCAGACGTTTGGTATAAGCTCATATTTTCAATTTTAGGTGCGTGTAAAATTGCAATCAGGTTTTTAAACTCTTGTTGTGGAGTTAATGATGTATCTGGGTCTATTCCCCAAACACAATCAGCAAGCCAAGCTTCAAGAGGGAGCTTTTTTGTTAATATCAAAAAGACAGTTGCTGCTAAATAGAGCAGAGCTCCCCAAAAGTTAAACGCCAGTATCCAGCCGTTTAATACACTGCCCACTGCTAATCCCAAAAAGCGAGTTCTGAAAACCTGTATAAGTAATCCAGCCCAGCCGACTCCTTGAGCTGCAAGGCCTATTCCTTTTGCTTTTAAAAGAATTCGTTCTGTAGAGTCAGTTGAATTAGCGTGTTGCAGATAGGTTTGCCAGCCTTCCAAACCAATAGCAATGATCCCGGCAGTTCCCGCTAGCAAAGAAGCAGTAATGTAGCTTTTGGCGAGTTGTAAGCTAGATGACTTATTCGCTAATGCTCTTAATGAATTTTCGAGTAAGTCATTCTTACCTAAAACTTTACTTAACATCATACTTCTTGCCGTTCCTGCTACAGCATTGATAAACCAAGCTGCGCTGTAAGCCACGGTTAACTGTTGGTCTGCGATATCTGCTTCAGAGGCGTTGCCATGCATATATTGAAGCGCTTCTACCTGATTTAGGGTATTGACAAGGTTAAGGACTGAAACTACGGTATCCCATCTGCCTAGGGTGTTAAGCTTGTTAGAAATTTTGTTCCTAGCTTGTAAGAAACCGTCCATGGGAGGTTTGTCTTTATCTGTAATATTTAGCTCCATCCCTCTTAAATTTTTCTCTGTATTTTTGAGCAGGTTTGACTTTACATTGTAAGCTTTTGAGCCTTTTTTGAGACCTTTTAATGCTTTTTTAAGTTTATTGATTTCATCAATTTTGGCTTTTAGCTCCCTGTGGTGCGCGCGAAAATACTTGTTCTGTTTTATATCAAGGTCATAAATGTTATTTTGAATAAATAGTATCGCAGCTGTAGAGCTCTCTCTGACAGCGGGGATTTTAGAGCCCATATTACGACTCGCAACTCTAAAAGTGACGCTTGACATAGATGTAAGCATCTGATCGCCTGCAGAAGTTAAGGCCCCCTTGATTTTGTTTAGGGTGTTTTCTATTGGGACAAGAGCACTTTTAGTATATTGGAAGAGCTTACTATTAGAATCAAATCCTATAATATCATCAAAAGCCGCAATAAAGGCAGAAAAAGGCAGCCTTCCGTTATCGTATACCTCTCCGACTTGTTTTCTGAAGTCAGGTTTATTACTTAAATCGTTGACACTTGCATATAAAGAAACGTTATAAAAGTAAGGTGTGAGGCCAATGAGGTTATAACAGTTCGAACTTAGTTCATCGACTTTATCTTTAACTGACTCGCTTAGCTCTTCACTCAGATAAACATCATTTAATATAGAGTCCATCAGTTCGTGTAAAGTCGTCAGATGGACCGGGCTACTGATATCATAGCCAAATCGTCGTGGATCGTTACCGAGAGTGTAAAATGCATCTAATAGAATAGGGGCGTGATGTTGGATTCCGGCAATACATTCATTTTGCAATTTAGAATGCTTTGCGTAAAACTCGTCCATAGCAAGCCAGTCTATATTACCATGCGCTCTCAGCCTTTTTTGATAATCAGGTAAAAGAGCCTCGACATCTTTTAATGAAAGTCCTTTATTACTTAGCCTGTTAAGGATTTCTGGGTTTTTGAGCTTATTCTCTGCACTTCCCTTGGAGGATTGGGCAAGTATAAAGGCGTCTTTTCTTCCATGGGCACCATCAAGTAGCTTCTGGGATGCCTCCAGATGATTCATCGTACCCAAGACATAATCAACGTCTGACTCTAATTGGATCTGCTCTTCTATCGATAGGTCCGCGGTTATTTTTGAATCTAAAGGAACACGAACAAGAGAACGGACAGTACTGGCGATATTTAACTTTCGCTGTGTCTGCTTATCTTTGACCGTGGGTGCCACATAACGTGATAATCGCATGTATAAATCGACCATATCGCCAATGGGATCGTCTAAGGCGATCATATTATGCTGCGTTAAGGTGGGTACTTGATACTGGTAATCGGCTTGGTTACGCAGTTTTAGGGGAGATAAGAGATGACTCTTTAAATCTTTAGATATTGATGGCGCTGCGCAAGTTTCTTCGAAGATATCGATGTCTTCTTCACCGACATCAGCAGTATTATCTTCAATCGTATTGATGTCACTGAGGTGTTCTTTGCCATTAACATCGCGTAACCAGTCTGTGCGAGCAGTATCGGATTCTTCACTTTCTCCTGTATACAGATCTTGAACTAACTGTGTCCAACGTTGGCTGGCAAAACCGATAAAGCACGGTCGATCAGAAAGGTAGAGCAAGTGGGATTTTGGTTTTTCAGCTTCGGCTTCTAGGCGTTCTTGCTCCGTTTCTCCGATAAAACGGTAAAACTCACCGCTCAAGGCTTGGTATTCTTCCACTGACCATTTGCTGCTTTCTAGATCTTGGCTGACGATGTATACCCAACCGTTACGGAGTTGTCTTAAAGTATAGGGGGTATGCTCCGAGCGGAAAATACCACCGGGAAACAACGTGTCTTCTTTAGGAGGGTTACAACCGACGGATTGATCTGGGTTTGATTTTTCTTTATCGATAATGTCAATGGCATATCGAACAGGGGCTAATGCACTGTAGGTGGCCATTGGAGACGTGGTAATACGTACCACTGGAAAAGGTCTTTTTGTGCATTCCCTACCAATGGAAAAGAGCCCTTTACCAATCAAGGCAGACGTTGAAGGGTAGCCTACGTCATCTCCGTGATTGTAATCACTGACCTCCTCAAGGTAGAGGCGTGCATTGATTTCAAGTGCACGCTCATTGCCTTTCCAGTGCGGGTTAAGGTCAATGAGTTCTTCTAAAGTTAGGCCGTGTTTTTTCGCCACGCCAATCAAGGTATCGCCCTTTTCTATGATGTGACATTTACGCACACCCGGGCCTTCAGTAAGCGGCAGCAACTTGTCCATATCCAGTTTGATACCGTGCTCATTTAAAAAGCCTTCATCCACTCCTTTGATGGCATCATCATCGAGTGGTTCAAGACTGTAGAATAAATATTGATCGGTGACCACTTGCTCGCCACGCTTCCACAAGGCTAGGATAAATTCAAAAGTTTGTTCATCGATTGGCTCTGGGTTCATCGCTCCTTCTTGGCTACGTGTCACAACGAAGCGATGGTTTTTTTCACCTTTACAACGATATTCAGTGAGCAGTTTCCCGTCTAAAAAATGATATAAATATCCCTCTGTAGGCAAGCCTAAAATGGTCCCCATCTGAATAGCAGGACGAACGGGTATAAAGGCTTCAGTGATGTTGAGGTTGTCTTTTGCTTGTGGAGTCACTGGATCCAGGTCAAAAGGAGTGGCGGATTGGTTGTTCCAGCCAATGTTTAGGGTCTTTTCTTCTTGCTCGGCTACTTTAGCGATGTAGTGAGTGTGCTTGCCAGCTGCTACGCTATTCCACATCGAAATTTGATCTTCGGCGCCCGTTTTTGCCAGCTTGACCGCAAGAGACGTCCAAACATGTTGTTTAAATAATGAATGATCGCAAGCGAACTCGATGCCATAAGCGAACGCGGGTTCTTTTTTGGCTTCTTGAAAGACTTTTTCGACTTTTTCGATAGGTTTTTCATCTCTAACACATTGGTAGGCAGCTGAGGTTTTGGGTCTATGTTTACGGAAATCCATTACATTCTCGAAATTAAAGATAAATATGATGCTATTTTACGCATTTTAAGGTGTTTTATCTTTAGCTAAGATGCCGTAATTGATAGCGTTTTTATCTAAACTTCCAGTGTGAATGCATTATTTTATGAAATGGTTTTGCGTTGAATAATTCATCAAATCGTTTGCTGATTATATTGGAATAGAATGGGTTTTAATCCGCTTGAGTGAACGAATAGGGGATGAAAAAGGGACAGCGATATGGCCGTCCCCATTTTTGTCATTGTCGTCTAAATTAGGAGAGAATGTACCTTAAGTTAGCACAGTACTCTCTTTGAATTTGTTATCAAACATAGATGTTATGATTAGAGTTATTTTTTTCATCATAACCATCGTTAGTCTCATATATATCTAGTTCTTCGTATATATCTAGTTCTTCGTATATATCTAGTTCTTGGTATATATCTAGTTCTTCGTATATATCTTCGTCAAGCTCTTTCACAGGATCTTCTCTGAGTATAGGACGTCCTTTCTGTTCAAAAGAGTCGACAAGCATTCTTCTTTGATCTGAAGTTTGGCCCATAACGCCATTACGAGAAAAACGGAAATCAGCCAGCATTTCTTCGGCGCTTACATGGGCTGGAAGAGTGCCTCCAAGTCCAGTAAGCATACCAGCCATAAGTTGTAGTGTTCTCCCCACACCTGCTCGGCAATGCACAAATGAGTTTTCTGAGTCTAAACCGGATTTTTCTGCGAAGCTATTCATAAGGCCACCCATTTTATCCATGATCTCAACGCTGACTGCCGTTTGATCAGGCCAATTAATGACATGCATAACATCAACGGTATGTGACTTTTTGGTTGTTGTATCCGTAATGGTCATTTTATAAAGTTGAGCATCAATAGAAACTAATTCCCCTTTTTTATTTACCATCTCCCCTAGGCGAACGACTCCATTTTTTATCGACTCAGATTTGATGCCATCGACACTAATGTTGTCTCGGAAGTACCAATCTAGACTTTTCTCTGATAGTGCAGAATTGTTCATTTCTTTAGTGTTGGTCAATACGCCTAAAGCAGGGGATTTACGCTCAAGCATTTCTCGTAATTGAATTCCAATGGATTTCTTTAAAGGGAATTGTGTCGCTATACCTACTTTTTTTCCTGCAACAGTTATCTGGTTGGCGTTTAGCAAAGGATCAATATTAGTGGATTTATTCGATAAGATGTCTCTGAAACGATCTCTTCCTTTTAAGTGGTTTAGATGAGCCTCTTCTTTAAAATCTGTTGTTAAATGCTTATTAATTGTCTCCATTCTATTTTCAAACTCTTCAAATTTACTATTAAACTTTGAGGAAGAATGATTAGCAACTTCTGCCAGTATAGTATTTTTAATGGATTCATTTTTCGCTTGTTGCTCAATAATATTGGACGCGTGCTTGAGCATTTCGTCCGAAGTGACGATAGTGAGCTGTGGGCTACCTGTGTCTCTGTTAAGGACTAGCATGCCGAATTTACCTGGCTCTGAAGCACTTGGCCAAAATTTTGGAACTGCGGCTGCAAAACTGTTACTTGGTTTTTCAGAAAGAAAGTGAGGACTATTCTTTACTATCTTTAATTGAGCCTCTTTGATTATTTTCTTTACATCGCCAACCGTAATCTTTTTATTATCTATTGCGTTGTTATTAATGATGTTTTCGGCATCCGATTTTTTTACCCCGGAATTAATTAATGAGTTTAACACCAAATTTCTAGCATTACTCTGGTGTCTCATTCGTGATGTCTCACTTTTGAAAATTCGAGCGCTTTTATTTTTAACATAAATGTTCTTATCACTTTTAGCTCGAATTTCTTTAGAATCATCAGCATTATCAAATCCTTTTATTAAGCTTGATAATGAATTGGTATTAATGGCTGTCATGTTTTCTTATCCTACTGCTTATATTTTGTCTACACCTAGGTACCTTGAAGTCACTTGGGTATAGAGTGTGATTAGTATTTTGAAATTTAATTATCCCGAAGCAACTTTATTGGGCGTCGTATTAACAAAGAATGATAGAGCCTGGAAGCTTGGTCTCTTCTTTATTTAAAGGCTCGTTGTTTTCTACAAGCAATCTTGACCAGTTATATTTTAAATCAGTTAAACTATCTATTATCTTAACCAGTTCAACTAAACTCAAATCTGCAGTGAAGCCCAGTTGTAAATGAACGCTATTGTCCTCTGGACTTATCGAGAAATGTGCGCCACCTGTGTCTTTGTAGATAAAATTAAATTGCAATAAAAGTTGACAATTATCCAGACTAAGAGCGTCAAACTGGACATCGTTATTGATAGACACGAGAATCTCATTTTTTTGTTGAAGATATTGAATGGTTATCTCATTGTCAGAGTTGTTAACAATACTCCATATATCATTACTGCGAGCTTGGTCTATATATTCAACATCCATTAAATTTGGGAGTTGGATCACTAATGATTTTATTTTCTCGTGGCTCATAATATTCCTTTAATCATCTATTTTTAATGCGTAATTGTTAACTTTATCCACTCAAATACTTTGAGGTTACGTGGGGTATTTTAAATTTATCAAGTATTTTTTCTTATATTAAAAGCCGTACTTTTATCAAAAACTATCGTTATACCCATGTGATCTCAAAACGACTTCGTTTCTTTGAAGTGCACTGTAAAACCATGCTACTGCTCTGGGAATATGACATTTAAACTAAGAAGTCTGCTGTAAATTAATACTTTTAACATTTATTTTCGCGACTTGAGGGATTTCATCTTGCTAATTTTCAGATGTTTGGTGCTTGTTTTAATCGGCATCGCGTTGGCTAATTAAGGATGAATCATGAAATCGTATGTCACGTTTCCACTTGTAACTGTAAGCGCAATTGCGGCTTTAAGTACGTTTAATGTTAGTGCCCATGGTTGGGTTGAGTTTCCTAGTGCGCGTCAAAATACGTGTTATTTAGACGGCGGATTTTGGACCGATGAAATTCCCAATCAAGCTTGTCAGGCCGCTTTTGATCAATCAGGCGCTTATCCGTTTGTACAGCGCAGTGAAGTGGCAGCGAACGTCGCCAATTATCGAGATATGGAGCACGTGAAAGCTGTTGTTCGGGATGGTGAGTTATGCTCTGCCGGTGATTCGGCCAAAAAAGGGCTGAATATTCCATCGCCGAATTGGCAACGTACTAACGTGAACTTAGACGAGAATAATCAAATTGAATTGGTCTTTTTCGGCCATGCTCCTCACAACCCATCTTATTGGGAGTTTTACCTTTCTAAGCCCACATATGATGCTTCAAAGCCATTGAATTGGGATGATTTAGAGTTAATTGATACTGCGGGTAATGTTTTTGTCGATGCGGAAAAACGTTATCGAATGAAGGTCACTTTCCCTGCAGACCGCTCTGGTGATGCGATCCTCTATACGCGTTGGCAACGCATTGATGTTGCAGGAGAGGGCTTCTATAACTGCAGCGACATTACCCTTACTGATACTGGAACTAACCCACCTACGGATCCGGGTAATCCAAACGATCCGGCGAATAATTTGACTGCGCTGGATTATTTCGTGTCGCAGGGATTTGGACCAATAGAAGTCAATGATAGCGTGCGCTTACGTACTTTTGATCATTCTGGTACTGAAATTGTCGATCTCTCTTTATCGATCAGCGCCAATAATACGACGACTTGGCCTGCTGAACTCGCTGACCAATTTAATTCACAGCAAACGGGCGATTGGTATATTGGTATCTGGCATGAAGCGATGCAGCATTATATGTTTGATACAAAGAATATTTATGCGAATAAGGTGTTTGCTCCAGACGTCAATTACAGCTTTGCTTTGTCTCTGATTAAAGCGGATACGCCGCCACCTGTCGTACCGGATAATCTGTGGAATAAAGAGACCGTTTACGACGAAGGTGATGTCGTAACGCACCAAGGCCGAGAGTGGACTGCGCAATGGTGGACTCGTGGCGAAGAGCCGGGCACCACGGGTCAATGGGGTGTTTGGCGTTAACGACTAACGAATGGGCAGGTCAAACTGTTTTTTGACTTGCCCAAAAGCAAAACTGGATTCAATGGATTGAATACTGGGTAAACAGGTTAACTCTTTACGAATGAAAGTTTCATAGTCTTGTAAAGATGGGCTCACCAGACGCAGTACATAGTCGTACACACCTGTTGTAAGAAAACACTCGCTGACCCCTTCCATGGTTTGTACTCTTTGTTCGAATTGTTGGATGTTTTCTTGAGTTGGTTTTTCTAGCTTTACGAACACAAAGACGTTGAGTGGTAAGCCGCACTTTTCTTGATCGACGTGGGCATGATACCCCTGAATGATGCCTTTTTTTTCTAGCGCTCTGACTCGTCTGAGGCAAGGTGAGGGAGATAACGAGACTCTTTCTGCGAGATCTTGGTTAGAAAGGCGACCCTCTTTGAGCAATTCTTTGATGATTTTTTTATCTATATTATCCATATCTTGCCTATATTTCGTTGATATTGAAATATCCTGCCAAACTGACGGATCAATTTAGCATAAAAGGCAATCATCCACTTCAGATAAGCTGGTAGAATTAACACTCTGTTAACAATGTCACGTAAGGAAGTACGATGAGTATCACTAAACAGTTGAGTCCACTGAGAAATTCAACTCAAAATGACGATGCGATGTCACTCGCCAATGAACAAGCACTGCATTTTGGTATCGATCCTGAAACGGATTACGGACGCACACTTGTTGAGCTAGCGACGACACTCTATACAGCAAATAGCAAAACCCATGACCTTTGGAGCATGACCCTGAAAGGCTTAGAAGGCTTGGATAAAAGTGATCGTATTGCTTGGTTTAATGCGAAACGCTTCCTTTCTTTTCAGTTGGCTAAAATATTAGATAATCTACAAAATCCGATGCGAGCAACGTATCAATCGATCGCAACGAATAATGGTCATTTTGCTGCTAAAGGTGCTTACCCGATCTTCGACAATGTGGCTGCGATCTTTTCTGCCAGCCCAGTGATCACTCGGACTGCAACCTATTTATTTGCTTGTACAGAGTGGGTGGAAGATGCCTTTAAAGGCCGTGAGCCATTACATGAAATTTACTCACGTCTACTGAATCCAACCTCGATCAGCTTAGCGAATCATATGGTTGATATTGAAGCCGGTGAAAACGCTAATCAATATCTAGCATGGAACTTTAACTCCGGCATGGCGGCCATTGATGGGCTGTTGAGCCACTTGCTTGGACGTGAAGATATTGTCATTGCATCACGTAATATTTATGGAGGCTCTTACCAGTTACTGCAAGACTGGTATCGCAAGTCTTCTAATCTTGATGTCGCGATTGAGTGGGTCGATGGCTATGAAGCTGATGATTTTTCACTGGCGATGGATAAAGTTGCGGAGAAGTATCACGATCGTATTGCTTCTGGCAAACAAATCTATATCTACCTTGAAAGCCCATGTAACCCTCATGGATATGTGCTTGACGTTGCTGGCATTTCAAGAGAAGCGCACAAGAGAAACTGGCTGGTTATGGTCGATACGACCGTCGGGACGCCTTTCTTACATCCAGTATTGAAACGTGCAGAGGAGATTGAACGGCCAGACTTTGTGATTCACTCTTATACCAAAGATTTAGCAGGATCTGGCACCACAACCGCTGGGGTCGTGATTGGACGTAATGAAGAGATGTTTATCCCTAAAGGTGATCGTGTTACATACACTTTGCCTAATGGTCAATCGCGAGAGAGAAACTGGGATGAGACGCTGTTCTGGAATGTATATTATGTGAAAGGTGCGTTCTTGGATGCGGACAAAGCTTTTGAAGTCTTAAATGGCATGAAAACATTTGAGCTTCGTGTCGTAAGCAAAGCCGTCAATACCTTAACTTTAGCGCGTGTGTTTGACGCACACCCAGATATTAATGTGTCTTGCCCAGGGCTAGAGACTAATCCGAACTATCCGATCTTGAAAACCAATATGCACTTAGCGCTACCCGCATCGCTATTTACTATTGATATGGAAGGGTGTGGTGAGCGAGAAGCGATTAATCCGGTCGTTTACAAACAGTTCTTCGATATGTTGGAGCCTGCTATCGGAATGCAAGTCAGTTTAGGTCAGACCAACACGGTTGCTTTATGCCCTGCCATGACCACTCATTCAGAATTGCCAAAAGAAGCGCAACTTGAGGCAGGTATTAAGCCAACGACTATGAGAATTGCTGTTGGTTTGGAAGACCCGAGAGTGTTCCTTGCACATATTATCAGCGCAGCTAAATTATCGATTGATAGCGAGCACCCTGAATTTTCTTCACTTTTCCCGACTCCTGAGCAAATTGATGAGATGTACCGCAGTACTTACCTTGAGGTTCATCATAAGTTCTTAATGAGCACGCCCTCGTTTGAGCAGCTGATGAAGTAGTGTTGAGGCCAGCCGTTAACGAAAAAGGTTAACGCTGGCCTTGTTAGCCATTGGCCGTGGGTGATGGGATGACTCCCTATGTGCCATTTTAAAGGTTAAAGCTGCCTAATTTAAGTGAAGGAGTGTAAACGTGCTTAATAACAATACGATGATGGCTAAGCGAATCGCTAATCTTTTCGCAGTTCTGTGTGTCACTTTTTTTCTATTCTCTTGCTCAAAAGATTCACAGTATGACGAAGAAATTAATGAAGAAAGCCAAGCGCTTGTCTTGTTGAGAGGGTTACCAACCAAGGATACTGTCCATAGTATGGCGATTGTTGAGCTTGATCCTAATTCAACGCGGTTTGGCGAGATATTTCAAGACTATGAGTTTCCTGAATTGGATGAGCCGCTGCATCATCTCTATTACAGTCCAACGGGTCGATTATATGCGACAGGGTTAGATCCTAAGTGCAGTTTGGCGGAAATAAAACTGACCAGAAATACACGTGGTTCTCCTGAAATCCAAAGCCACCAGTGCCTCGATACGCAGGGCCAAGTTGTGGGTGAGGACATGATGTGGCACAAGGTCGGCGATCAAGAATATATGTTTGTGACGTTTATGGGCGGTGGCGGCCTCGATCAAGAAGATGGCGGATCTGTGGTGGTGTTCGATGCTCAAACCAACGAAGTGATCAAGGTGATCGACAGTCGGAAGAGCCAAGTGGCGGAAGGCGAACCTTTCATTATGTATCCGCATGGTATTTCTGCGTATCAAGACCGAATGGTTATTTCGTCTACAGCACACCCAGATCTTAGAACGGGAGTTGGCAACAGCATAACGGTGATTGATCTCAATACATTTAAGCCCTTGGAAACCATTGTAGTAGAAGACAGTTCGCCTATCGGGTTGCCATCATCGCCTGTCGAAGTTTTGTTCCTTCGACCAAGCATTGTGGAAGGAGTCCAGCCTGGCGTTTTGGTCAATACTATGTTGGGATTTGAAACTTGGTTTATTCCATACTACGAAGATCACAAGCTGTTTAGTGAGCCGTTAAAGTTGTACGATGGAGCAAAACAAGGCTCAGGTGTTCCCTTAGAGTTCTATGGCACTGAAGATGAGTTGTTTATTAGTCATGGCATTCCAGGAGTGGTGAAGCGCTATCATTTAGACCGTTTACCTGAGCTGGTGTCATCGGGTCCCGATATCGAAGCCGAAGCAGGTGCTCACCATATGATTTTCTTTACCGACAGCTCTGGAAAAGATCTGATTGCAGTGCAAAATAACTTACTTAATCTAGGGAATAAAGAGGATAACGACCCAACGGATATCGACTTTATTGCCAAGCTTAATGCACATACGGTGACGGTCCATGATTTAGAGAGCAGTGAACGCTTGAAGACGATAGATTTTAAGCAAAGCTATGGCAAAGGTGTTGAAAATATTGAAGCATTGTTTGGTTCTGGTTTTGTTCATCATCATTAAATAGGCAGCGAGAGTTGTCCTGTTTCATCTAAATGGGTGGATTACGCTACATCTTGTCTAGTAGTGAACCCATTTTTTAACCAATACGTTAGATAGATAGCATCATTTTCTCACTGTTGAATCCGTTAGTTACAGGATACATTAATTATTGAAGACATTAGCTGTTGTATCCGTTAATCAGATGCGAAGTGATTAACATTCAATAGTGAGAAAGCCGTGGTCTATTTTTAACTGCCTCACTTCGATAATCAAAATGAAAATACGACTTACGTTACTGGTGTTGATGCTGGTTTTAGTGCTCTTGTTGGTTGTGCTCAATCGCTATCCCACATCCCCGAAAGTGACGGTATTGAACGACTTTTCCGCTCCATTTGTGTTTGGTCACTTTACCGTCCCAAAAGATAACCCATTAACCAATGAGGGAGTCAAATTAGGGCGCAGGCTGTTTTATGATCCCATTTTGTCGGGCAGCAATCAGATCTCATGTGCGCATTGTCATCAGCAAAGTCGAGCCTTCACTGATGGTATGGTGCGCTCTCTTGGGGCCTCTGGCATGCCGTTACCATTTAATACCCCAACATTAGCGAATTTGATGTGGGGGCCGCAGCACTTTTTTTGGGATGGTCGTTCGCCATCATTGGAGCAACAAGCGTTATTACCCATCACGAATCCAGATGAAATGAATCGAGATTTGGACGAACTGATGACGGAATTAAAACGTATTGAGGAGTATCGGCAACTGTTTTCTCAAGCATACGGTGAAATCAATCAGCAGAATATCGCAAAAGCATTGTCTGCTTTTCAAAGGACGTTAGTTTCAGCTAATTCTAAATATGATCAATTCTTGGCAGGCACAGTCATATTAAGTGATCAAGAAGAGCTAGGTCGAAAATTGTTTATGGCCCATCCAGATGTCAAAGCGAGTTTACGAGGAGGCAATTGTATTGATTGTCACAGTCAATTTCTAACCGGTGGCTTTGATACCCAATATGATGGCTTTTCAAATAATGGCTTGGATGAGGAACAAGATCTTTTACCGGGACTTATGGCAGTCACAGGTAAAGCGGAACATAAAGGGTTATTTAAAGTGCCTACTTTGCGCAACATCGCACTAACAGCCCCCTATATGCATGATGGTCGTTTTCAGTCTTTGGAGGAGGTCTTGGATCACTATAACCAAGGGATCAAGGTAAGTTCCACATTGAGCCCTTTGATTGTTGAAGCTGATAACCAGCAGCAGACGTTGGATTATCAACCCAGCCTCAATTTAAGTGAAAAAGAGAAACAAGCCATTATTGCTTTTTTACACACACTCACGGATGAGTCTTTTATTACTGATCCAAAATTGTCTAATCCTTTCATAGGGGAGGTACAACCTTGAAGAAAAAATCACTATTTCCAGTCGTGTTGTTTTTTGTGGTTGTCGGTTTATTTACTTTGTATCAGAGCTCAGCGCCTGTTTCTTTAACACTGGTCATTACACCGACTGTGGATCAGCAACCTCTTGTATTCAATCGTGCTATCTACCCAAATCCTGGTGGCGACGGTCTGTTTAGCATTCGTTCCTTTCAATTTTATATCAGTAATATCAAGTTATTCAGTGAAGAAGGTCATTACTTAGAACCAGACAGCTATCATTTAGTACGATTTGATAATGAAAAAAACCAGTACACCATTGTTATCGATGATGTCCCCAATTTGCCATATGAAGCGATCGGTTTATCGATTGGTGTTGATGCAGAAGCGAATGGAACGATCACCGTCAGTGGTGACGTAAATCCCAATAGCCGAATGGCATGGAGTTGGGATGTTGGTTATAAATTTGTCCTCTTTGAAGGGACACTTCACCGTGGTGAAAAAAGCACTCCGCTGGTTTACCACATTGGATTTGATGAAAACTACAAATCCTTAATGTTTCCTTTCCCTGACCATGGTGAAGAACTCCATGCCACTGTTGATATTATGAAACTATTTCAGGGAACCTCCACCATCGATATGTCGCAAGTTCCAACCATCAAGTTTGATCGCAAAGACAGTCGACTGATTTCAGACAATTACCAAAATATGCTGGCTTTTGAGTAGTCTCTTTTTGGAGTTGATACAATACCTGAGGTGATTTAGTGAGCGACAAGAAAAGTTGGAATATTTGAAATAGGTTTTCCTTTTTATGACAGTATGACTCATTTTACCTTCTATACTCTTTATCACATCGAAGTGTAAAGTGTTGAAAATCATATCTTACAAGGCGTTGAAACGACGAATGCTCTTACCTGTACAACTCAGTATTTACAGAGGTGGATGTACAATGAGAGTCAATAAGGTCACACAGCGTAAAAATGAAAGTTAAGCTTGCAAATCATTGTCTTGTTCAATGGTATGAACCTTTTACACTGCCCTAATTCATTGAACACTTGGACGATATAAATGAGTGATGATATTGCAAAAACAGAGTCTTCAACCTCCAAACTGACTAAAGTTATTTTTCTTGTCATTTGTGCCGTCATCTTTGGGTTAATGTATTGGTCATGGCAATACTCAGATGCACACCCAAGTACCGAAGATGCGTATGTACGGGCGAATATTCTTTCTGTGGCTCCACAAATTCGTGGTCAAATTTCTGCGGTAGAAGTTCAGGACTTCCAGCCTATCAATAAAGGCGATTTGCTGTTTAAGGTTGATCCTAGTCCTTATCTGTTAGCAGTAAAGCAAGCTGAAGCCGCTTACCAGTTGGCAGTTCAACAGCATGATGTTGCGGATAAGCAAGTCACTGAAGCATTGGCGAATTTGGATGCAGCGCGAGCGAATCTAACGGAAGCGCAGTTAGAGCACAAACGCGTTGCCGAATTATTTAAACGCAAGCTTGTTTCTACTCAAAATCTTGATATTGCGAAGAATAAATTATCTAACGCTCAAGCCAGTTTGGATCAAGCTCGAGCCGCAGTAGAAAAGGCTGTGGCGAATCGTGGGCAAACTGGGACGGAAGCGGCTATTGTGCAGCAAGCTTCGGCTCAGCTGGCTCAAGCGAAATTAAATTTGAGCTATACCGATATTACCTCACCTGTTGATGGCATCAGTGGTGAAGTGAAAACACAATTGGGTTCGGTCGTAAATATTGGGCAGACGCTCTTCCCAATCATCATTAAAGACAGCTATTGGATTCGTGCCAATTTTAAAGAGACGGCTTTGACGCATATTAAACCGGGCATGGAAGCAAAAGTGGTGATTGATATGTACCCTGATATTGAATGGAAAGCGTCTGTGGATGCACTTTCACCAGCCAGTGGTACTGCTTTCTCTTTGATGCCGCCTGAAAATGCCACTGGCAACTGGGTTAAAATTAAACAAAGGTTTCCGGTGCGTTTAACCTTAGAAGTTCCACAAGGCTCGCCACAACTCAGAGTTGGTGCAAGCTCAGAAGTTACCATTGATTTGCAAAGCCACAGTCAATGAGCTTGCCTATGTCGGCTGACAAACGCGGGATAGCCACCGTTGCACTGATGCTGTCTGCGATCATGGTATTGATCGATATGACCGTTGCCAATGTATCGCTCTCACACATGATGGGAGCGCTTGGTGCCAATGCCGACCAAATTACTTGGGTGTTGACTGGCTACAGCATGGCAGAAGCGATTTTTATTCCCATGACGAGTTTTTGGGTATCTCGCTTTGGTGAACGTCAAGTCATGCTGGTGGCAGTACTTGGTTTCATTATCTCCAGTGCTTTGTGCGGTCAGGCAACAACATTGGAAGAAATGGTGTTCTTTCGAATTATTCAAGGTGCCTTTGGTGCTTCGGTCATTCCTTTATCCCAATCGATGCTGGTTCAGATATACCCTTCTGAGCAAAAAGGTAAAGCAATGGCGATTTTTTCCATCGGTATTCTCCTTGGCCCAATCTTCGGACCCGTGGTTGGAGGTGTGATCACTGAGAACGTCGATTGGCGCTGGATATTTTATATCAACTTACCATTTGGATTGGTGTGTTTAGCACTTATTTATCGTTATATCCATATCTGCAATAAATCGAAACCGGATTTTGACTGGTGGATAATTGGTTATATGGCGATGGGGGTTGGGGCTTTGCAGTTTATGCTCGATAAAGGCAATGACGAAGATTGGTTTAGCTCTCGCGTTATACAGACGGCCTTGTTCCTTGCCATCATGGGACTCATTATGTGGCTGTACCGCAGTTGGAAAACACAAAGCCCAATTGCTCCACTTTGGTTACTTAAAGATAGGAACCTGTTGTCCTCGTCGCTGATGATAGCGGTTGTTTCAATGGCTATGTTTGGCTTGACGACGCAACAGCCTATGATGTTGGAAAATTTATTGGATTACCCGGTTTCAACGACTGGCATGCTCATGGCGCCAAGAGGGATTGCTTCGGCTCTGATGTTAATATTGGTGATCAAACTTAATCCGCAGTTTGATCCCAGGTTAAAAATTGTTTTTGGTCTAACCTGCATCGGCATTGGTAGCTATCTGATGACCTTATATTCGCTTGAGATTGATACGTTCTGGATCGTGATGCCAAGTATGATTCAAGGAATGGGATTAGGTTTAACATTTTCTAGTCTATCTGCGCTTGCGTATCTTACGTTGCCTAAAGAACAGTCTGTTGCGGGTGCGAGTATTTTTAACTTATTTCGTACCATTGGGAGCTCTTTTGGTATCTCTATTGCCACGACATACCAATACCGCGAAGGCCAGCAACAATGGCATGCGCTCAGTGAAGGGATTAATCCTTATAACCCTGTGTTGCATGAGTGGGCTGAGGCGAAAGGCCTCAATATCATGGATCCTCTCGCTTTAGAGCAATATCAAACAATGCTGCACCAGCAGTCACAAATGGTGGCGTTTGTTCATACATTTCAATTGGTTGGGGTAATGTTTGTCATCATGATGCCAATGTTATTTTTGATTCGTTCTAAGTAAGGTGACTCTGATAGCGATTAAGGTGGAAATTTTTTATTTTTTTCACTTTTATTGCCTATACTCAACGAAGTTAACGACCGGAAACAATCATGGAGTTTGATGGTTTAATGTGTACGTTAATAAAAATCAATCAATGGTATAGGGATATTATTTTGATTACATTACCTAATATGATTACCAATCAATTTAAGCAGTGCATTATGATAACCGAAATGTTACGAGGCGAACCGCTTGAATTTAAAAATCTAATTAGCACGCTTAATTCTTACTGCGATATTTTAGCGATCACCAGTGAAAACTTGTTTGCCAACTGCAGTGATGCTGAATTAAACAAGTTCCGTTCTACGGGTATTCTTTTTCAAGATTACGTATTTAAACTTAATGAGAAAGACTTCTTATGGATAGCTGAAGCGCCAGACTTTGAAGTCTTTATTGATGCAGAAGAAGTATAATTTATATTTTTTAATATTAAATATACCCAGTCACCCCAAGATACAGTATTTAGCGAGTTGGCTGGAGCGCTAAGGTCGTCTCTCTGAATAAAGTACCTGAGGTGACTCGGTAGTCATCCTACGATTTCGTTGGTTTTAGTTCGATAATGTTGTTTTCTGGGTCTTGGATATAAACAGAGCGGCCAAAACCTTGGGCTCCATAGCGCTCTGTAAACTCTTCGACCTGAACGTGATGTTGCTTGAGAAACTTGAGCAACTCAGCTTCATCAAATGTCTCAATTTGTAAGCAAAAATGGTCAAGGTTCCGACCATTTTGACTCGGAGGCTTACCGCCTAATTGACCCAGTGGCTTATCAATGGTGATTAAATCGATAATGGCATTGCCAGCTCTTAATTGCGTTAAGCCCAGTTCATCGAGCTGTCGTTCGATAGCACAACCAAGAATGCCCTGATAAAACTGCAGCATTGCTTCCAAGCGAGAAGTCCGAAGCACGACATGATCAATGGCTCTGATTTTTATAATGGTATTCGTCATTGTTTCTATTCCCGTTTATCTAAAAATCATTGCTGTATCTTAGAGCTTAGGTCCTCTCGCTGAGCAGGGCTCCTGAAGTTACTTGGGTATACTATTCATAGTCAGACGCGTATGTTTCTTCATAAGAGTGCGAGTAAAGCTCAAATAAATTACCAAATGGGTCTTCAAGGTAAACCATTTTTGCAGGTTTCGAATCGTCTTCTGGGTGATAGCGCATCACATCCATACGTGCACGACCGCCATATTGTTCAACGCGTTGGATAGTGGCTTCAAAGTCGTCAGATTGAAGACAGAAGTGGAAGATCCCCAAACGAGAAAAATCCACGTCGTGTCGCTCTTGTCGGTCTACCATCTCAAAGAGTTCCACTCCAATGCCATCGGTTGTAACAAGGTGTGCAATATTGAAACCTTTAAAGCCTTCACCAAAAACAGCAATACACATTCTACCAATCGCACTTTGACGCTCTTCGATGACCTTAGTGTTATTCATAACGACTCTGAGACCTAAAGCTTTGGTATAAAACTCAACCGCTTGATCCATATTGCCAACCATAATACCAACATGATTCATTTTCATTGTGTACTCCAAACAGTATATGAGAGATTCATTATTTTGTTGAAGTTCAGAATAAGCCTATCATCGAGCTGTTTGAAATTATCATATTTTCTTGTTTTGATAATTTTATGTTATCAACGGGTGGGTGTGAACGATAGAGCCGCTCAATCTACTTTAAGATGCCCGATTCAGGTAACCTTGTGAAAACAAGCACCTTGAAGTAGATTTGAATTGAATGTGACCAATTAAAAACTTGAATTAGGTTGCTTCAAAAACTCTAACTCTTGTTCTGTACTCGTTCTACCTAGTATTGCATTACGATGTGGGTAGCGGCTAAATTGATCGATAATGGCTTTATGTTTCAGTTCAAACTCATAGCTGATAGGCTGGTCTAGTGATTTAAATAATTGTTCAGCGGTTTGATGAATAAGCTTTGATTCACTATGCATGAAAGGCATATAAAGAAAGCTGCGCTCAACAGCACTTAACGGCTTATCCAAACCTAGGCTGATTGCTTCTTGCGCGAGAGCCAGTGCCATTCCATCTTGAGCAAAAGCTTTGGGGGAGTTGCGGTAAATATTTCGAGAAAATTGGTCAAGAACAATCACTTCTGCCAAGCGCCCGTGAGCCGTTTTTCGCCAGCTAAATAGCTCAGATTGTTCTGCTTGCTTAAGTGTGACAAGAAATTGTTCCTCTATTTGCTGATCGACTTCAGCATTGTAGTTAAACCAGTCTTTAGGCGAGAGTTGTTGAAACCAAAAGGTTAGGATGTCTTGATACATAATTCTTCCTATTCTTAGATGGGGTACCACTCAATTGAATGGTGCTTTTTGTGCCTGAATCCTATTTACTTATACCCAAGTGATCTCAAGATGCTGAATTCAGAGTAAGGTCACTTGGGTATAACTATAAATGGTTTGTAGGAGAATGAAATGAAAGTCGTAGTTGCCTCTGATTCATTTAAAGAGAGCCTAACAGCAAAGCAAGCAAGTGAAGCCATAAAAACTGGTTTATCTCGAGTATGGAAGGATGCTGAGATCGTCACATTGCCTGTTGCTGATGGGGGAGAGGGGACGATGAATGCTTTGCTTGATGCAACGAATGGTCGCCAAGTTTTGGTTGAAATCAGTGACCCATTAGGTAAACCAATCCGTGCCTGCTATGGCATTCTTGGAGACGGTCAAACTGCGGTGGTTGAAATGGCTCAGGCGAGCGGCTTACATCTTGTTCCGGTTGAATTGCGAGATCCTAAACAAACCAGTAGTTTTGGCACCGGGCAGCTTATCCTTCATGCGCTTAACTGCGGCATCCGACGTTTTATTATTGGTTTAGGAGGGAGTGCAACCAATGATGCTGGCATTGGAATGTTAGCAGCTTTGGGAATGAAGTTCTTCGATGCCTCAGGAATGGCTATTTCTGCAAATGGTATTGGCTTAACCCATCTTGCGAAGATTGATGCCTCTGATTTTGATCCACGCTTAGCTGACTGTGAAGTATTGGTGGCCAGTGATGTTGACACTCTCCTATGTGGAACGAATGGCGCTTCGGTTGTTTTTGGTCCGCAAAAAGGAGCAACGTCGGCAGATGTTGAACTCCTTGATAGCGCACTAAGAAATTTTGGTGAACTGACTGAACAGTTGACAGGCAAACCTGTAAGTCATCAAAAAGGATCAGGAGCGGCTGGTGGTATGGGGGCCGCTTTTCTTGGCTATTTTTCTGCCAACTTAAAGCCTGGTATCGAGATTGTTATTGAGACGGTCAGATTCGTTGAACACCTAGCAGACGCTGACTTCGTTTTTACTGGTGAAGGTTGCCTTGATGGGCAAACGATACACGGTAAGACGGCTTTGGGTATAGCAAAAGCGGCCAAACAGTTTAATATTCCAGTGATTGCTTTAGCAGGTTGTACCGGTGAAGGGTTTGAAGCGGTGTATGAATTTGGTATTGATGCGGTATTTAGCGCGGTGCCTAGAGCGATGAATTTGACACAGGCAATCAACGACGCTGAAGCTAACCTCACTCAACTTGCAGAAAATGTTGCGAGATTACTATTGATCAACACAAGAAAATGACCATTTAACTTAGCGTAAATTGGCATCTATAGGTCAACCCAGTATAAACGCCCACCAAACATGAAGGTTTCAGGTGCGGAAACGTTTTTTGTTGTTTCGCCTATGAAAAATCGATACTCAGCAAATATCTCAAAAGATGGATTGAATTGGTATCCTATTTCAATATCTGACGTTAAGTTCCAAGAGAAATTATTATTACTGAATTCTCCTCGTTGAGTAGTTTGATTTAATGTTGCAAGTCCCAAACTCGTCTTAAAAGTTAATGGCTCAAAAATAAAATTTTCTTTTCGGTAGGTAGCTGAAAAAGAAGACCATTGCTGTTCGATTTTTTGTGTACCTGTTTTGATTTTTGATGATTGTTGTATGTTGAATTCTGCTCCCCAAGGATAAATTTCAAAATCATAACCACCCCCGATGCCCCAGTTTAAGGTGCTGTGTTTTCCATAACCGTATAAACCTTGAAGGTAGGGGGCTGCAGATAAATTTTGTGAGGAGAATAAGCATATAAAAAATACAGACAACATGTTTAAGCTTTTATTGAACAACATAAAGAACCTCTTTAGATATCGTTTTTACTCAAATTAGTGTCGTCTAGCGTAGTGTTAACTTTTGAAGGTTATTCGTTAAAATTCTAGTAAACATCACTTGAAAGTAAAGGAGGAGCGAATTTCTGAACTGCTGTAATGATTAAAGTTTAGCGCTTAATCGGTCGAGTTCATTTTTTGGTATTGTTTTTTATATCAACTAAAGTTTATGGAGGATTTACAAGCTTTAGAGTGCGAGTATAAATATGGTATGGCTGATTAGGTTATTCAAAATTTATATCATAATCCCTATGTTCTTCATTACCTTAATAGGGTGTAATAAAAATGAAAGCTTCAATGACAACAACGGCTCAAACAATGATGGTAGTGTTACACCTGAGTTAGTATCAATTTCATTGGTTTTAGAAGGTGACAATAAAATCCCTGTAGGACTTAATGGTTACGTAAAAGCTTTAGCGACATTTTCGGATAATACTGTAGAAAATGTGTCTGCTGATGTTCAGTGGCACTCTTCAAACAACGCTTTTACTCCTAATGGATTAACAAATGTTGCTCATCAGCGCTTTAAAGCTCATCAACAAGAAAACAATCAAGCTGACATTCATGCTACATTAGGTTCGATAAGAAGTGATAATGTAATCACTTTATTTGTTTCTGAAGCTGTCGTTGAAGCGATAAATATCACTCCACCCACAATGTCCATTCCGGCAGGTTTGGAAGGACAATTTTATGTTCATGCTTCTTTATCTGACCATCGCATTTTAGATTTAACGTCCGAAACAGAAGTTGTCTGGACAGCAGATAAACAGCCAGTTGATTATGGCAGAGTTAGCCCTAGCGAAGAGCAAATCGGCAATTCGCTGCTCATCCAAGCCAATTTGGATATTCACGGTAAAAATTTGGAGTCCCAATCGACTCTCTACGTATCAGATTTATCTGTACAAAACATTAGAATTGAGCTGCTAGATGGTGAAGTTTGGAATAATGAACTTGCAGCAAGCGAAGCTCGAGAGATTGCTGCTATTGCAATTATGTCTGATGGCACTGAAGAACGATTGAGTAATGAAAAAGTTGACTGGTCTACGAGCAATGATGCCATATCACTTTTACGCGATAATGCTCGAGTTTTCGTTGTTGGGCAACAAGGCGATAGGGCTGCAGAGGTCCTAGCAAATATGGCTAACCTTCAGGCTGTGGAACCTTTTTATGTTTATAAACAAAGGGATCCAGTCGGTGTCGTTCTTGCCACTGAGGAGACATTACGTAAGGGGGAATCCATGTCCCTCCGTTTTGTGGCAAAGGGAAGCGATGGCGTTTTAGCGGAGTTAACCCATAGTCCTTCCACTATTTGGTCACTGAGTGATACCACTTATGGGCATATGGAAGGTAACAAACTGGTTGCTATTCCACCTGAAGGTTATCAAAACGACCTGAGTTATCCAGAATCTCTGACAGTAACGGTAACAGCAAAAAATGGTTCATTGAACTCATCTTATGAGGTTGAGTTGGTTGATTCTAGTGTAAGTACGATCATTTTATCTCCCTCATATTCAACCAAACTGAATTACGGTGAGCAGCTACAAATGGAAGCTTTTGCCACCTACTCTGATGGAATAACGGTAAATATTACCGATAATCCTCTGATGAACTGGAGTACACCTGATGCTAAAAATGCGTATTTTTCTAATATTAAAAAGGGATTGTTGATGACGGGTGACGCAGAAATATTTTCTGTCACCGGGCAGTTTTCTTTATTACCTGATAAATCTCCGTCGATAACGGTTGAAGTGGATGATAAAGTACCCGTATCAATACAGCTTACCCCAACTCAAAACTTTTCTGTTGGCCTTCCTATCCAATTAACCACCTCAATGGTTTACGATGATTCTTCAACAGAGCAGTTACCTGCCGAAACCGCAGATCTTTTTTTGAATGTTGAGGCATGGGATGGCGAAGAAAATTCAACCCCTAGTATTTCCAACGATGGGATCTTTTATGCGACAACAGCTGGCACGGTTCGGATCAAAGCAGTAAAAGAATTTGCTAACTCAGATTTAATCTTAGAAACCACTACGCAAGACATCATTATTCAAGCACCTAAGATGACGTCAAATTTGGTTGTTTATCCTAAAGAGGTGAATCTAACGCCATCACAGTCTCAGTTACTTAGCGTTTATCGTGTCAGCGTCGATGGCTCCAGAACTTTGGTCCCTCCAGCCCTTCTCAGCTATCAGTTTTCTGGTCCTGTACCGTTGGGGTTAGATATAAACTCGAATGAAGGTAAGATCATTGCGGGCGCAACAGAGGGGAATACAACGTTAATTGTGACTGATAAAACCCTTACATCAGAAGAGACAGTTGATGGTGAAATACCAACGGAATCACTCTCTGTAATCATTCATGAGAATGCATTAGAGTCTATCAGTATCAAAGTTTCCGATGGGCAAAAGCTGATTCCAGGGCAAAAGTTAGCACTGAGTGCTGAAGGTCACTATGAGGACGGTAGCTCAAAGCTATTGGATACGGCATCTATAACATGGTCAGCCAACTTTTCACCTGAAAGTTCAGCCTATGCTTTAAAAGATAATGCTAGGTTAGTCGCAGTCGAGCCCGGTGTTGGTAATGTTGTTGCAACTTATAAAGCATTTCCTAATCTCTCGTCATCTTCATATCCAATTGAAATTGTGAATGAATCAATTACAAGTTTAAGAATTAGCCCAGATATTGAAGAGCTTGTTGATGGTTTTTATCAAACATTTGAGGCAATTGCTGTCACTAATACAGGATTAGATGTCAAGCTCGAATCAGGCCAAGTACAGTGGGAGATTAAAGAGGGGAGCGACAATGTTTCAGGTGCAGTGAGTATGGATGGTTCTTATCTTGTTCAAGGTACAGGACTTGGCTCAGCAACCATTGAAGCAAGTATTATCACAGGGGCATTCCCCGAGGGTTCTATATTGAATGAAAAAGCCGAAGACGATTTTAAGGTGGTGGAATCCGATGTTAACAACCTTATTATCTCTCCCCTTGATGGTGAAAGTGTCATTATTAATTATGAGTACTCTCTCAAAGCAACTGCGATAAAGGAGAATGGTGACCTGATTGATGCTACAAACTTAGTTATTTTTTCATCATCAGATGAAGGGAATAGTGTAATCAATAACTCGAACAAGACGATCATGTTCACCCAAGCCTCTGCTAATCAAGTGACGATAACCGCCACCCCTAATGGAGACTCCCTTGGGAATTACAATTCAGACGCTACTTCAAATCTCACGGTTGTAAAACCAAAAGTGCTTGGCATTATGGTTTTGCCGGAGAGCGCAGCAGTGAAAAATGGGGAAACAATACAGCTCGAAGCATGGGCTTATTATACCTACGATCAAGCTCCACAAAATGTCACCGATTCTGTCGAATGGCAAGTCGTTGAAGCTGTTGGAGCAACGGTCGATAATGGCGCGGTAACTGGAAAGGATCGTGTCGGGACGGTGCATGTTCAAGCCATCGATGATGATGGAAATATTGGCCAATCGACAATCAGTGTCGATTTCACTCCTAAAATGTGCGGCTCAGGTGTTGATGATACCGATAAAAATAATGGTTCTGGTGCATGTATAAAGGTTGCATCGGATAAAAGTACGGGGAATTGGTTAACAAACACTCCATCATACAATGTCTTAGAAAGGTTGGGGTATAAACAAATTCAGATTGCCGATGCAGCGAATGATAGTGGGAAGACCTTTTTAGAAAAGAATAAAGGTTATGCACTACTAGTGCAAGATGGATTGGGTGTTATTTCCCCACCAGACAGCTTACCCAATGGGCAAGATTATGGTGAGATGGGGCAGTTTGACCGTTATTGCAAACATCTGGCTGAAATGAACTTTGCGGGGCGCAGTAACTGGCAACGACCTTTATCTTTTGAATTAGAAAGCTTTTTTAAACATGCAGTTAGTGCTAATGAGACAAATATTTTTGATATGAAGACAATATTTGGCTGGTATATAGCCCACGATTACAATGCAAAAGATCAATATGAAGACAGTAACTATTATGCGGGATACCGTTTCCAAATAACGGGTGGCATTACAGCTGCAACTAAAAATCAGGCTATCTCAAGTTCTTGTATTTCACATACGCCATAAGTGTCAATGTGACATACAAGCTCGGTAGAAATGTCTGCTTTAAGGTTTTGCAACAGTACAATAAAAAAACCTAGTTAGCTGTAGGAGCTAACTAGGTAAATACTAACTAGATAGGGAAATCCAGTTAGGCCCGTTATGTGCAAATGTGAGTACGCAAATGTATAACGCGAGTCCATGGTACTGATGTTTTTTACTTTTTACCGTTGTGACTCTCACATCTTATAACCTTATAAACAACATATGTATTACTAACCATGAAAAAAGTATGGATTAAAGTCCATAAGTTCGGTTATAAAATGATGAGGTTATATGGCCAAGCAGCTCGGCGTCATTTGAGTCGAAGTTATGCACATCCCAACTGGTGACAAAGAAATTTGAATTCCCCTTGGTCCAGATAGTGCTCGAGCATCATTAACACAGAGTGAAAAAAGGGTTCTGGAGCCGCTTCTTTTAGGCTATTCATAATAGCTACTCGCTCTGATTGGTTAAGCGCAGGAACAATGTATTTAAACCATATGCTCACTTGCTCTGGAGTTAAAGACGACATGACATCGTGGTGCAGTTGCATCAACTCTTTATCAGTAAAGTTTGTCCACAATAGTTCATTGATATCGCTCTCTTCCATTTCCATGTGGGCTAAATAAGAAGAATAAAAATTATTGATCATTGAGTAGAACGTCTGACTATGTGACAAGACAGGTTGCTGGTTGAGTATATGAAGCTGCTTCTTTAGGTTACCTAGTTGGTGCTCAACGTCTTTATGTTCGTTTAGGTTATGAGTCGCGCTGCCCGGTTGTTCGCTTTCTAGAGCGCGTAACACGACGGACTCTTCGGAATGAGCATGTAGATCAAGCAACAGAAATACTTCATTGGCAAGATCATTCAATGCTTCTAACGAATGAGTATCTTTATACTCTACTTGACCTGCAAGCCTACTAAGCTGGGCGAGTGCATTACGTAGCCCTTTATGAGGAAAAGTAAAAAGGTTTAATCTGGTTGAAGTCATAAAAGGCTCCTAAAGGCAAACGAGTAAGGTTGTATTAGCGATCCCAGAACTTATCTTCTGTTGCTTGATCAGATGAAAATAACCAGATTTCGGTGATTTTCTCATTGCTGAGTTTGAATAAGTCGGTTCCTTCCATATGGATACTGTGTTCTACACCATCGATATTTCTTTGGCCTGAAAATAATACAGGTACAGAGACTAAATCATCGCTTGCCATTGGTTGAGCATTTGGTTGTACTGCAAAAGATCCTTGTGTTTTGGTCATCATGCCTGCCACCATTGCACCGATCTCTTCTATTCCGTTTTTCTTACCAGAGAATGAGTTGTTTCCAGGTTGGTGCCAGATAACATTATCATCAAGTAGGCTTGCAAATTTATTCATATCACCGACTGCAAGGCTAGCAAAGTAAGTGTTTATGACAGCAATGTTTTTTTGTTGAGTTGTTAAATCAGACATTTATTTTTCCTTTTAACGGTGTTTTGTGTTCTTAAGTTGATGCGATGAAGGTACTTTAAAAGATTTTATTTGTATCAGTAAGGGATTAAGTTATGATTTCACTGTTACGAAAAACGGAATAATAGGTCATGCAGTTACAAAGATTGAAAGCCATGGCGGTATTTGCAGCCGTTGTACAAACGGGTAGCTTTAACAAAGCTGCTGTGTTGCTTGGGTTAAGTAGACCTGCGGTAAGTGAGCAAATCAGGAAGTTAGAAGCACTACTAAAAGTCAGAGTCTTACAACGTTCTACACGTATGATGAGCTTAACGCCCGATGGTGAAAAGATATTACCGTTAGCTCAATCGGTATTAGACTCCTTATTGATGACTGAGCGTGTTCTGTCCAAAGATGAAATGGTCGGAAAAATATGCCTGACAGCCACTTATGATATTGCACATAACTGGCTGCTACCTCGTATCAAGACGTTCTCTGAGCAATACCCTAATATTGAGTTTGATTTTCTGATCACTGATGACAAAGTGGACTTGATAAAAAATCAGGTGGATTTGGCAGTCAGAGTCTCTGCGATGAATGAATATGGTTTTGTGGCAAGAAAAGTCTTTGATGATGAATTAGAGGTCTACGCTGCTCCTCAATATTTACAGTCACTTTCTGAGCCTATCGGTGATGAGAATTTGCTTGAACAGCGTTGGGTCCTGCTTAAGCGATTGAGTGAAAATGGCGATATCTGGCTACAGAATGGGACTGAAAAGCGACGTTTTACGCCGATTAACCCTATACAAACCAACTCTCCTATTTTTTCAAGGGATTTAATCTTATCAGGGATGGGGATTGGGCTACTGATTAACAACATTAGCAGCAGTTATATCGATTCAGGGGAGTTGGTTCGAGTACTTTCCGGTTGGAAAGCTCAGCAACTCTCCTGTTATTTACTTTATCCCAGTCGAGAACACTTACCAAAAAGAATGCGTCTGCTGATTAATTTTTTATTAAACTCAAAGTCTTTTGGTTAAGCTTCTGTTCGAGTAGGTATCTGCAATAAAAAGAGTTATTTGCCCCCTGCAAGGTCGATGAATGAACCAGTGACATATGAGGCTTCATCACTGAGTAACCAAGCAATGGCGTTCGCAACCTCATCTGTTGTTCCTCCTCGCTTTAAAGGTATATTGGGACTGAGTCGTTTGACTCGATCTGGTTCACCGCCATCGGCATGCATTTCTGTATGGATAAAACCGGGTCTAACAGCGTTAACTCGTATATTGTTTTCAGCCAGTTCTAAAGATAACCCTTTGGTGAGTGAATCCATAGCGCCTTTGGAGGCGGCATAATCGACGTACTCGAAAGGTGCACCAGAGCGAGATGCAGCAGAGGAGACATTTACGATAGCTGAGCCAGACTTAAAGCGCTTAGCGGCCTCTCGACAACATAAAAAACAACCGACGACGTTGGCATTCATTACTTTTTGAAAACGCTCAAGACTGATATCTGTCAGGCGAGATTGAGTAAATAAAATACCAGCGTTGTTGACTAAATGAGTGACGCTACCTAATGCTCGCTCGGTTTTATCGAAGAGATCTTTGACCTGCTGTTCATCGGAAACATCAGCTTGAATGGCAATAGCTCTACCACCACTTTGTTCAATACCTTCAACCACTTTTTGAGCAGCGTCACTGCGACTTCTGTAATTGACGCAAACAAAATAGCCTTGTGTAGCGAGTAGCTTTGCGCTTGCCGCACCAATGCCTCGACTCGCCCCAGTAACGATAACGACTTTATCCATAATTCCTTTATCCGTAATGTTTCTTATACCCAAATAACCTCAAGACCCTCGCTCTGAATCAAGCATCTTGGGGTCATTTGGGTATATTGTTTTTTTGTTTATTAAAAAGAGCGCAGCGTATTACTTTCGACCTACTTTAAGACCTGCCTATTTTTAGGAATGGTCTGTTTTTAGTTAAATATACAAGTGGTATCAAGCAGTAGAGTGCAGCGACAAAAGCAACAGAGCCGATTAAATCCTCCACTCTATGCATACCCAGCCACAAGCGACTGAAGGCAACACCCGTAGCCCATAGAAGTAATACGGCAGCAGATAGGTAGCTTCCAGCTTGTAAGAACAAACCACCAAAAAATACTAAGCAAATGGCAACGAAAATAGTATGACCTGAAGGAAAGGAATAATCTTTTTCGCCTTGCCAGTGTTGAGTTCGCCATTCACTGACGTTAATAGAAATGCGCGTAATAATATCGGATTGTTGGTTTGTACTGAGTTGATAGAAAGATTGTGGTTGTTCAATCAACTGTTCAGCTGCGAGTAGTTCTGTGTAAGGGCGTGGGCTCTCTGTTATTAATTTCAGACCAGTCTTTCCTGCAAACCCAATAATTAACAGCAATCCGAGTGTTGGGAGTTGTTTCATCCATAGTGCCTTGGTTGAATGCATTCTAGAAAGCGCAATAAGCAAAGCTATTAAGGTCAACAAGAAGCCATGACTGCCGGCTGAGTCAGTTAATAAGGCAATGGTTTGTCCTGTAGTACGGCTGACCTGCGAGGTTAAATCATAATCAGGAATTAACAGCGAAAGAAAGATAATTGTTAGAGTGAATAAGGCCAGCATAAGCAAGCCGTAAAGTTTTGTTTTCATGAAAGTCAGGTGCTTGGAATTGAGGTTCTTGGAATTACTTGGCTATATTACCGTATTTGTTAGGGTATGCCCAAATGAATTACAGGCAAAAATCAGCGATTAAAGTCGCTTGAAGAAGTGGTGAACAGGCCCTGCGTTTCGTCCTACGTCTAGTTTGTCAGCATGCTGGATGGCTTGTGTGATGTAGTTTTTTCCTGAGGAGACAGCTTGGCTTAGTGTAGCGCCTTGAGCGAGATAACAAGCAATGGCAGAAGAAAGCGTGCAGCCTGTCCCGCGGGTGTTTAGTGTATTGATGCGCTCTGAGCGAAACATCTCAGTGTTCTGTGAAGTGATGAGTAAATCATTACTGGATGTGCAGTCCATCAAATGGCCACCTTTTAGTAGGGCCGACTTTGCGCCTAGTTTACGTATAGCAGAGATCATTTCATACATTTCTTGTTCAGTTTGAGGTAGCGTTTGATCCGTCAACGCGGCACATTCAGGTAGATTAGGGGTTATTAAATCGACTAGGGGAAACAGGGTTTCTTTCAAGGCTTTGAGCGCACTTGGTTGCAGAAGCAAATCGCCGCGAGTTGAGACCATGACAGGATCTAGAACGATGTTTCGTGGACGGTATTGCTTTAGCTTTTCTGCAACGGCAGTAATGACATCTTCTTGTACAAGCATACCGATTTTTACTGCTGCGACATCAAGGTCGGTAAAAACTGCGTCTAATTGGCTTTGCACATGATCAACTGGAACCGGAAAGGCTCCCGTCATTCCTTGAGTATTTTGAGAAGTGATTGCAGTGATCACTGAGCATGCATAACCACCGGTAGCTGAGATGGCTTTTATATCTGCTTGTATCCCAGCTTTGCCACTGCAATCAGAACCAGCAATAGTCAAAACAATGGGAATTTTACGGCGTAGGCTTGGGTGGGCTTTAGAAGCTACTTTAGACATTCTTGCTGTCTCCTCATACTGTTTTAAGAGCATAACAGCTCTTTCTTATGCAAAAAAGTGCCACTTTTCTTTTTTATTTAAATCAATATATTGCGTTCATTTTACTATTGGCTACCTACTGATAGGTAAAATATTGCTTGCATTATGTTTTGGTGTCACTTATAGTTCGTCTCGTTCAAGGGCAAACCCAAAATTAAATAAGCCCTTTTTTAAAAAGAATTAAAACTACCTATAGGTAGATAGGAAATGATAATGAAAAATGTTTTTAAAACTCTTATCCTTGCTAGTGTTGTAACGTCAGTATATGCAGAAGATGGTTCGTACAATGGTACGGTTGATATGAATATGCCGAGCCCTACAACGATGAACGTAGAGCGTATTGCTGCCGAGCGTCTTCTTAAAGATCGTAACGATTCAGCAGTAGGTGGTTTCCGAATCATCACTGATGCTTCAGATTCTGCAATTGAACTAAAAAGACGTCGTGACTAATTATCACACTTTTGAATAGATTGAATAAATGAGGGGGTGCTGCAAATACTGCACCTCTCCATAGAATAATAAGAAACTGCCTTTGAGTAGATAGGAAATGATCATGAAAAATGTTTTTAAAGCGCTTATCCTTGCTAGTGTTGTAACGTCAGTATATGCAGAAGATGGTTCGTACAATGGTACGGTTGATATGAATATGCCAAGTCCTACAGTGATGAATGTAGAGCGTATTGCTGCCGAACGTTTTCTTAAAGATCGCAACGATTCAGCAGTGGGTGGTTTCCGAATCATCACTGACGCTTCAGATTCTGCGATTGAACTAAAAAGACGTCGCGACTAAAACTGAAGTCACTTGGATACAGCATCTTTAGGTTAGAATATCCATTAATAGATGTGGGCTTTTATGGGCCCACATTGCCATAACATTTCTTTGCTCGTACTCTCTTCTTTCCTTTCATATATCCAGCACCTTTGATTTACTCGGACATAAGTGTGTCAGAAATATTCCATAACAAATCTTTTTTGATATTAATAATCGTTAGCATAAAGTAAAGTTAGGCAGTGTAAAAACTGATAAATGCCCGAACACTTTCAGTATGCCTAGCACGTCATGTTGCGAAGGTGCGTTTTTATATCGCTTGAGTATGTTAAAAGGTGAGCGGGAAAAATGGATTACGAGCAAGGAGATTTCATGCTTAATTCTGCAACAGCGAAAACAGTGATCGATCATGCTCTCTTTTTGGGGGCAGATTTCGCCGAGCTATTTGTTGAACACCACCAAACTAATTCTGTTCAGATAGCCTCTGGTGAAGTAGATAAAGTGAATTCAGGTATCGATTTTGGTATCGGGATTCGTCTTTTTTTCGGACATAAAGTGCTTTACGGTTACACCAATAGTACAGATGAAACAGAATTGAAACGGGTCACCTCACTGCTTGCAGCAAAAGACAAGCGTGAGCAAATCGCCTCAGCAGGTTCTCTCAATCTGAACCGCTACCCAATTCAACATGGCTGTCGCATGCCTCTAGGTAAAGACGCTAACCTCGACTCTAAAATCGCTTTCTTATTGAAAGTAGACCATGCAGCACGTGCAGAGAGTGAACATATCAGCCAGTTCATCGGCAGCGTCCTTCAGCGTGAACAACAAGTATCCATCTTCAACTCAGAAGGTCTGCACGTTGACGATACTCGTCATTACATCCGAGTTGCTGGTAATACCGTCGCTCAAAAAGGTAATGAGCAATCTTCTGGTATGGAAGGTCCTGGCGCTCTTGCTGGTTGGGAGTTCAGTGAACAACTTGATGCGAAAGAGCTCGGTCAAATTATTGCGCAACAAGCGTTGGTGAAACTTGGCGCGGATGCGTGCCCATCGGGCGAGATGCCAGTGGTGATTGGTAACGGCTTTGGGGGCGTTATCTTCCATGAAGCGTGTGGTCATTTGTTAGAGACCACTTCAGTTGCCAAAAAAGCATCCGTATTCCACGACAAAATGGACGCAATGATAGCTCACACAGCTGTGAATGCAGTGGATGATGGCACAATGACCAACGAATGGGGCTCAATTCATATTGATGACGAGGGCATGCCGACTCAGCGCACTCAGTTAATCAAAGACGGTAAGCTAACCAGCTTTATGGTTGACAAAATGGGTGGTATGAAGACAGGTTACGAGCCTACAGGTTCTGGTCGTCGTCAAAATTACAAGTTCGCACCGACTTCGCGTATGCGTAACACCTTTATCGAAGAAGGCGATCATTCACTTGATGACATGTTGGCAGGCATCGAACGAGGTATCTACGCGAAGAAGATGGGTGGCGGCTCAGTTCAACCGGGAACGGGCGAGTTCAACTTTGCCGTTCGTGAAGCTTACCTTATCGAAAATGGCAAGATTACCAAGCCTCTGAAAACAGCAACGCTTATCAGCACGGGGCCAAAAGTGTTGAAAGAAATCAGCATGGTTGGTAAAGATATGGCGCTTGCTCCAGGCATGTGTGGTTCAGTGAGTGGTTCAGTACCAACCACAGTCGGTCAGCCAACATTGAAAGTCGATAATATTCTGGTAGGAGGCGGTAACTAATGAGGCAAGAACAACAACTTCTTAATGCGGTTGATTACGTCCTATCAGAAGCAAAGCGCCAAGGCGCAGAAGCGGACGTGATTGTAAACCGCAACAGCAGCTTTTCTCTGAAAGCGAACCAAGGGCAGTTGGATGAGTACAAAGTAAGCTCAAGCCAAGTTCTGGGTGTTCGTGTTGTTAAAGATGCGCGTGTCGCAACGAGCTACTCTGAATCATTAGAGCAACCGAGCTTAGATTTGATGCTGACTAATGCACTGCAAAGCGCTCGTTTTTCCAAGCAAGACGAACACCAGACCATTAGTTGCGTGAACAGCCAAATCACGACTGACGTAGCTGAGATTGCGCAAGAAGACACCACTTCGGTTGATGAAAAGATCGAACTGTCCCTCGCCCTTGAACAAGGGGTTGTGGCTTTGCCTCATGCTTCTAGTTCGCCTTACAATGGCTATAGCGATGGTGAAACGCAACTAATTATTGCCAATACTCAAGGCACATTGTGTCAACACTTCGAACGCTCGTTTACTTGTTACGCGTATACCTTGTTTGAAAAAGACGGCAAGCAGTCGATGGCAGGGAAAATGTCACTTGGTCGTCGCTTTGATGAGTTGAACCCAGCTTACTGTATCGAAGGTGGCTACAACCTTGCTCGTGATCTTCTTGAAGGTGCACCTGTTGCGACGGGTAACTACCCTGCTATTTTCCACATCAATGCACTTGCAAGTTTGTTTGGTGCTTTCGGTAGTGCATTTTCTGGTGTCAGCGCAATGAAAGGTATTACCCCACTGGGTGACAAGCTTGGTCAACGTATTGCGAGTGATTTGATTACTTTTACTGACGCGGCTTACATGCCAAATGGTATGGCAATTTCGGGCTTTGATAGTGAAGGCTTCGCTACTCAAGATAATGCCATCATTGCCAATGGTGAGTTGAAAACCTTGCTACACAACAGCCAGACCGCAAGTTACTTAGGGGCTTTATCGACGGCAAGTGCTGCTCGCGGTGCAAAATCGAGCCTAGATGTATCGGCAAATCATAAAGTAATTGCGACAGGCAACAGCACTGCGTCGGAAGTAAAAGCGGGTGAGTACTTAGAGCTCGTCGAACTTCAAGGTGTCCACTCTGGTGCAGATGCGGTGAGTGGTGACTTCTCGTTTGGTGCCAGTGGGTTCTTGTGTCGTGATGGACAACGGATTCAACCAGTTCGTGGTATCACGGTTGCGGGTAACTTCTATAAGATGCTTCAAGAAGTTGAGGCGGTCGGCGATACTCAGCTTATTAGCGACAGCCGTACCTTTTTTGCTCCAGACGTACGCTTTGCTCGTTTGAGTATTGGTGGCAAGTAAGTCTAGCATTCCAAGAGAAACACAAAGAGGGCTCAACGGAGTCCTCTTTCTTTTATCGAATGATTACGCGAGGATTAAAATTCGCGGATGTCCAACTCATTGTGGATCAATACCACACACTGAGAAGCGAAAAGCATCTTAGGACCTAAGCTGATCTTCTCTGTGCCAAGGCGCTTTAAACTATTGAAAGACTTTTTCGGCATCGGAATATGGTCGGTTAACAAGAAACATGGGTTTCCACCGATTTCTGCATCACGAACAAACTCGCCTTTTTTGTCCAGCATATAGAGCTGGTGGTCTTCTGAAAGTTCTTGCACTAGGCGTTCAAAGCTGACCGTACGAACCGTAATGCCGGGCTCGACTTCACGAAGCTGTTCTTTACCCATGCCAACCGAAGCGTCCAAAGCACGTGCCACTGCTGCAATTAACGTTGACTCATGAAAGCCGCCGATATTGGTGATGTCATTGGAGCGAATAGTAATGGTACGTGAGAAATCTTTTGTACTTTCTAAAACCAAGTGAACAACGACATCGTCACGGTGCGATTGAGCAACGAACATAGTGTTCATCATAGTATGAGCGAGAATCTCTGTATGCGCTTCAGTACCAACACCTTCTAACAGTGCTTTGCTGGTGGTTGGCGCTGCGCGAGCTCGTAAAACAAAAGAGCGCATGAATTTAGCCTCTATATAGGAAGAGTGAATGCGCGGAAGTATATACCTAAGTACAAACAAAAGTGAACAAATGTGACGTTAATAACAAAGCTCAAATGGTGAGAGTCACCAAGGTCACTAAACTAGAGATAGACAGCAAAAGGTGACAATGGAGAAGAAGTCGTTCACTCAAAGCAACTTCTTATGTCGGGAGTGCGCCACTGAATCGACTTCCAGAGTCACTCTCTCCAAAAACTGGTCACTGGGAATAAAGCAGGTGAAATAATGGAAATTAAAACAATTAATAAGGCGAGTTATAGGAAAAAGGTCAATATCATCATCGTTGGATTTGCCTTTTTATTGGTAGTGAGTTCAATTGTTTGCGGCGCGATATTAATTTACTTTTTTGGTAATCATCACATAGTACCTGATCAATCAACAGGTAACTTTTACTGGAATTTTTTAGGTGTTTTACTTGGGTTAGCGCTCACACTGACATTGGTTAATTCAATTAAGAGGCGGCCATATTTTAGTGAGGTTAGATATATTTGGCAGTTAAAACAGATACAAAATAAAATCTACCGGAAGCTGCGCAAACTGAAAGCTGCTGCAAATGATAACGACTGGAAAGCAATGACCATCCTTAAATATTATTACGTGACGCTAAAGGAAGTATACAGCTTGGATAACAACACACTCACTATGAGTAATGTAGAAAAAGAGCTTGCAGATATAGAGATAAGAGAAAATGAGCAGGCTAAAAAGATTGATGTTAGTTCGTTTCAAGAATCGTGGTTAGATGCATATTGATATAGCACCCACCTTTATACCCAAGTCACTTGGGTATAAGTCTTTTCTTTTAATAGAGTATCTTGACGTTACTTAGCCATAACATTTCATCACAACAAGCAACCTTTTGGCGCAATAAATGAACGATTGGGTGCTGTTTGAACAGCTGAAATTTTTTTTTGAATTTTTATTTAAAAAAAGGTTGCCAAGATAAATAAGCTCCTTATAATGCGCCTCCGTTGTCAAGGAGATGTGTAAGCAAAACTTTGATAACAAGGCGAGTTAAAATTTTGAATGTCATAAAGGTTGACAAAAATAAATTATTAATTATCATACGCCTCCGCTTTTATGGAGAAGTCCAAAAAGCCAAGCTCTTTAACAATATAGACCTATCAATCTGTGTGGGCACTCGTTGATGATAATCCAATTAGAAACTTCTCTTAATGAGAGGCTTCAAATTCGATTTCAATGAACTGAGTGACCAATCAAGTCGAAAGACTTGGCACAGTCAATTTATTCAGTATTCATTGAGTCAAACAAAATCTTAAATTGAAGAGTTTGATCATGGCTCAGATTGAACGCTGGCGGCAGGCCTAACACATGCAAGTCGAGCGGAAACGAGTTGTCTGAACCTTCGGGGAACGATAACGGCGTCGAGCGGCGGACGGGTGAGTAATGCCTAGGAAATTGCCCTGATGTGGGGGATAACCATTGGAAACGATGGCTAATACCGCATAATGTCGTTTTCTATAAACGAAGGGGACCAAAGAGGGGGACCGCAAGGCCTCTCGCGTCAGGATATGCCTAGGTGGGATTAGCTAGTTGGTGAGGTAAGGGCTCACCAAGGCGACGATCCCTAGCTGGTCTGAGAGGATGATCAGCCACACTGGAACTGAGACACGGTCCAGACTCCTACGGGAGGCAGCAGTGGGGAATATTGCACAATGGGCGCAAGCCTGATGCAGCCATGCCGCGTGTGTGAAGAAGGCCTTCGGGTTGTAAAGCACTTTCAGTCGTGAGGAAGGCAGTATCGTTAATAGCGGTATTGTTTGACGTTAGCGACAGAAGAAGCACCGGCTAACTCCGTGCCAGCAGCCGCGGTAATACGGAGGGTGCGAGCGTTAATCGGAATTACTGGGCGTAAAGCGCATGCAGGTGGTTTGTTAAGTCAGATGTGAAAGCCCGGGGCTCAACCTCGGAATAGCATTTGAAACTGGCAGACTAGAGTACTGTAGAGGGGGGTAGAATTTCAGGTGTAGCGGTGAAATGCGTAGAGATCTGAAGGAATACCGGTGGCGAAGGCGGCCCCCTGGACAGATACTGACACTCAGATGCGAAAGCGTGGGGAGCAAACAGGATTAGATACCCTGGTAGTCCACGCCGTAAACGATGTCTACTTGGAGGTTGTGGCCTTGAGCCGTGGCTTTCGGAGCTAACGCGTTAAGTAGACCGCCTGGGGAGTACGGTCGCAAGATTAAAACTCAAATGAATTGACGGGGGCCCGCACAAGCGGTGGAGCATGTGGTTTAATTCGATGCAACGCGAAGAACCTTACCTACTCTTGACATCCAGAGAACTTTTCAGAGATGAATTGGTGCCTTCGGGAACTCTGAGACAGGTGCTGCATGGCTGTCGTCAGCTCGTGTTGTGAAATGTTGGGTTAAGTCCCGCAACGAGCGCAACCCTTATCCTTGTTTGCCAGCACTTCGGGTGGGAACTCCAGGGAGACTGCCGGTGATAAACCGGAGGAAGGTGGGGACGACGTCAAGTCATCATGGCCCTTACGAGTAGGGCTACACACGTGCTACAATGGCGCATACAGAGGGCAGCCAACTTGCGAAAGTGAGCGAATCCCAAAAAGTGCGTCGTAGTCCGGATTGGAGTCTGCAACTCGACTCCATGAAGTCGGAATCGCTAGTAATCGTGGATCAGAATGCCACGGTGAATACGTTCCCGGGCCTTGTACACACCGCCCGTCACACCATGGGAGTGGGCTGCAAAAGAAGTAGGTAGTTTAACCTTCGGGAGGACGCTTACCACTTTGTGGTTCATGACTGGGGTGAAGTCGTAACAAGGTAGCGCTAGGGGAACCTGGCGCTGGATCACCTCCTTATACGATGATTATTACGATGAGTGCCCACACAGATTGATACGGTTTATAAAGTAAAAGAGAAAGAACATCCCCCAAGATGTTCAACTTAGTGTCCCGTTCGTCTAGAGGCCTAGGACACCGCCCTTTCACGGCGGTAACAGGGGTTCGACTCCCCTACGGGATACCACTTCTTTTTGAAGTAAAATGGGTCGTTAGCTCAGTTGGTAGAGCAGTTGACTTTTAATCAATTGGTCGCAGGTTCGAATCCTGCACGACCCACCATTTCTTCCTTTAGAAATGATTCTCAAGATGGGGCTATAGCTCAGCTGGGAGAGCGCCTGCCTTGCACGCAGGAGGTCTGCGGTTCGATCCCGCATAGCTCCACCATCTTGAATCTTAAGATATAAAAGAACACTCAGTTTTGTTTATTGCCTTATTTGGCATGAACAAGCATTGAGGGCGATTAGCTCAGTTGGGAGAGCACCTGCCTTACAAGCAGGGGGTCACTGGTTCGAGCCCGGTATCGCCCACCATCTTTAAGCGTACTTTCTTGAAAAAGACGAGTGCTTTTAAAAATGGTTACTTTATCTTAAGTAATTCGCTCTTTAACAATTTGGAAAGCTGACAGATAACAATTTGATTGATTGTTATCTAATAAAAGTTCTCAAATCCTATGTCTTTTAAAGATGTAGGTACCAATACACATTCAAGTGTTCTTGGGTTTTACTTCGTTCTTAACGAATGAAGAAAAACATATTTGAGTCCGGCAAAATCGAACGCTATCTCGCTCATTCAAATAATGAGATAGCAAACTTTGGTTGTTTAAACAACAAACTCAAGATTTCTTCTGAAACTCTTTGGGGTTGTATGGTTAAGTGACTAAGCGTACACGGTGGATGCCTTGGCAGTCAGAGGCGATGAAAGACGTAGTAACTTGCGATAAGCCCAGATTAGGTAGTAACAACCATTTGAGTCTGGGATTTCTGAATGGGGAAACCCACGTGCATAAGCACGTATCGTTATGTGAATACATAGCATAACGAGGCGAACCGGGGGAACTGAAACATCTAAGTACCCCGAGGAAAAGAAATCAACCGAGATTCCGAAAGTAGCGGCGAGCGAAATTGGACTAGCCCTTAAGCTTTTTATGCGTCAGGTGAAACTTCTGGAAAGTTGTGCGATACAGGGTGATAGCCCCGTAACCGGCAACGCATTTAAAGTGAAATCGAGTAGGGCGGGACACGTGATATCCTGTCTGAATATGGGGGGACCATCCTCCAAGGCTAAATACTACTGACTGACCGATAGTGAACCAGTACCGTGAGGGAAAGGCGAAAAGAACCCCTGTGAGGGGAGTGAAATAGAACCTGAAACCGTGTACGTACAAGCAGTAGGAGCCCACTTGTTGGGTGACTGCGTACCTTTTGTATAATGGGTCAGCGACTTATATTCAGTGGCAAGGTTAACCATCTAGGGGAGCCGTAGGGAAACCGAGTCTTAACTGGGCGCTCAGTCTCTGGATATAGACCCGAAACCAGGTGATCTAGCCATGGGCAGGTTGAAGGTTGAGTAACATCAACTGGAGGACCGAACCGACTAATGTTGAAAAATTAGCGGATGACTTGTGGCTAGGGGTGAAAGGCCAATCAAACCTGGAGATAGCTGGTTCTCCCCGAAAGCTATTTAGGTAGCGCCTCGGACGAATACTACTGGGGGTAGAGCACTGTTAAGGCTAGGGGGTCATCCCGACTTACCAACCCTTTGCAAACTCCGAATACCAGTAAGTACTATCCGGGAGACACACGGCGGGTGCTAACGTCCGTCGTGGAGAGGGAAACAACCCAGACCGCCAGCTAAGGTCCCAAATTACTACTAAGTGGGAAACGATGTGGGAAGGCTCAGACAGCCAGGATGTTGGCTTAGAAGCAGCCATCATTTAAAGAAAGCGTAATAGCTCACTGGTCGAGTCGGCCTGCGCGGAAGATGTAACGGGGCTAAGTAGTAAACCGAAGCTGCGGCAATGCACTTTTGTGCATTGGGTAGGGGAGCGTTCTGTAAGCCGTTGAAGGTGTGTTGTAAAGCATGCTGGAGGTATCAGAAGTGCGAATGCTGACATGAGTAACGATAAAGGGGGTGAAAAACCCCCTCGCCGGAAGACCAAGGGTTTCTGTCCAACGTTAATCGGGGCAGGGTAAGTCGACCCCTAAGGCGAGGCCGAAAGGCGTAGTCGATGGGAAACGGGTTAATATTCCCGTACTTCTTACAATTGCGATGGGGGGACGGAGAAGGCTAGGTGGGCCTGGCGACGGTTGTCCAGGTTCAAGTGCGTAGGCTGAAGAGTTAGGTAAATCCGGCTCTTCTTAAGGCTGAGACACGACGTCGAGCTACTACGGTAGTGAAGTCATTGATGCCATGCTTCCAGGAAAAGCCTCTAAGCTTCAGATTGTAAGGAATCGTACCCCAAACCGACACAGGTGGTCGGGTAGAGAATACCAAGGCGCTTGAGAGAACTCGGGTGAAGGAACTAGGCAAAATGGTACCGTAACTTCGGGAGAAGGTACGCTCTCGACGGTGAAGTCCCTCGCGGATGGAGCTATTGAGAGTCGCAGATACCAGGTGGCTGCAACTGTTTATTAAAAACACAGCACTGTGCAAAATCGTAAGATGACGTATACGGTGTGACGCCTGCCCGGTGCCGGAAGGTTAATTGATGGGGTTAGATTTTCTTTCTTTATAGAGAGGGGTCGAAGCTCTTGATCGAAGCCCCGGTAAACGGCGGCCGTAACTATAACGGTCCTAAGGTAGCGAAATTCCTTGTCGGGTAAGTTCCGACCTGCACGAATGGCGTAATGATGGCCACGCTGTCTCCACCCGAGACTCAGTGAAATTGAAATCGCTGTGAAGATGCAGTGTACCCGCGGCTAGACGGAAAGACCCCGTGAACCTTTACTACAGCTTGGCACTGAACATTGACCCTACATGTGTAGGATAGGTGGGAGGCTTTGAAACCAGCACGCCAGTGTTGGTGGAGCCGTCCTTGAAATACCACCCTTGTAGTGTTGATGTTCTAACGTCGACCCCTCATCGGGGTTGCGGACAGTGCCTGGTGGGTAGTTTGACTGGGGCGGTCTCCTCCCAAAGCGTAACGGAGGAGCACGAAGGTGGGCTAATCACGGTTGGACATCGTGAGGTTAGTGTAATGGCATAAGCCCGCTTGACTGCGAGAATGACAATTCGAGCAGGTGCGAAAGCAGGTCATAGTGATCCGGTGGTTCTGTATGGAAGGGCCATCGCTCAACGGATAAAAGGTACTCCGGGGATAACAGGCTGATACCGCCCAAGAGTTCATATCGACGGCGGTGTTTGGCACCTCGATGTCGGCTCATCACATCCTGGGGCTGAAGTCGGTCCCAAGGGTATGGCTGTTCGCCATTTAAAGTGGTACGCGAGCTGGGTTTAGAACGTCGTGAGACAGTTCGGTCCCTATCTGCCGTGGGCGTTGGAGAATTGAAAGGGGCTGCTCCTAGTACGAGAGGACCGGAGTGGACGAACCTCTGGTGTTCGGGTTGTGTCGCCAGACGCATTGCCCGGTAGCTAAGTTCGGGATCGATAACCGCTGAAAGCATCTAAGCGGGAAGCGAGCCTTGAGATGAGTTCTCCCTGATACATTAAGTATCCTAAAGGGTTGTCGGAGACTACGACGTTGATAGGTCAGGTGTGTAAGCGTTGTGAGGCGTTGAGCTAACTGATACTAATTGCCCGTGAGGCTTAACCATACAACACCCAAAGGGTTTTGATGGACTCAAAGCAAGAACGAATTGAATGTGTAGAGAATCTACTTTTATTAAGTAAACAGCTTTCCAGATTATTTAAATCCTGATGAGAGGGTTTAAAACAGAATTTGCTTGGCGACCATAGCGATTTGGACCCACCTGATTTCCATCCCGAACTCAGAAGTGAAACGAATTAGCGCCGATGGTAGTGTGGGGCTTCCCCATGTGAGAGTAGGACATCGCCAGGCTTGATTAATGCATTTAGATTTTTAAAATCTAGGTGTAAAGCTAAGACTTAGCATCAAAGATAAGACTATGTTTTAGTAACAATTTGTGGAGAGATGGCTGAGTGGTCGAAAGCACCGGTCTTGAAAACCGGCAACCGTTAATAGCGGTTCTAGGGTTCAAATCCCTATCTCTCCGCCACTATTAAAGAATAAACCGCTGTCTTTACAGCGGTTTATTCGTTTTTACAGCTCAAAAGTCGACAAGTACAAAGGATGATACAAATGTATTTGTTACGACTCCCAAATAGCGTTTACTATCCCTGTATTGCAGCGCCCTATTCCTTTTAAGCCCTCTGGTATCCAAAAGAAATTCGATTCTATTTGTTTGCAAAAGAGCGGCTCATTGCTTGTCTATTAAAAATTCTTCCGTACCCATTGTTAGGGTGATGCTTATGATGAAAGTTAATCTAATTGCTATTAGATGGTATATTTACCAGAATTCTGATAAATTCTTTTTATACAGATAGTTAACTACTCATGCGCACGAATAAAATGATATGTTTTGCATGAATATTGAATCCATCTAAATTAAAGATCCAATTGAATTGCATCGTACAGCTGCAATTGTGAAGTCTCCGTAACCACTAACTCAGGTGATAAAAGGTGGGTTCCTGAGGGTATGGCGGCTTATGGAGATTGTATTGATGGTACTAAGGTTCGTTTTCACTATGGCGCTTCACATATGATTCTTGTTCTGTAAATACCGGAGTTAATCACCAAGGCAGCACTTAGAGATATTGATAAACAAGGAGTACTGAAAAAGTGTACAGTCATGTGTTGGTTAATAAGAATATAATAAAAAAGTACCGGTATTTTGCTCGTTCTGTAAGCGTTAGTTTAGTGTTGTTCGCACCTTAATGCGGCGTCATGTTTTTAAATTAGGTTTGGAGTTCAATGAATATCAAGAGAAAAATAGTAATATCATTTGTTTCTTTAATTACATTAATTTTTATCGGTTATAAAATGCTAACCAATATTAACCTCAACTCAAAGCATAAAATTGGTGAAGCCCTAGACTCTTTTAATGATGTTTCGGTATATTATAATGGTGGTGTGAATCATGTGTTAGAGCGCAATTTAACCGATGATGGATACAATTTAGGCTTGAAGTATCAATGCGTTGAATTTGTGAAAAGATATTATTATAAATATTTAAATCATAAAATGCCTGATACCTATGGCCATGCTAAAGACTTCTTTAATTTAGATTTGGCTGATGGCGATTTAAATAAACAAAGAAATCTTATTCAGTATGAGAATGGTAGCTTAAGCTCGCCTAAAGTTAGTGATATTCTAGTTTATAAGTCGACAATTACAAACCCCTATGGTCACGTTGCTATAGTATCAAAAGTCGATTTATCTGAAGGTTATATTGAAGTAATTCAACAAAATCCTGGTCCATTTTCTCAGTCAAGAGAAAGGTATCTACTTGAAAGTAAGAATGGTAAATGGGTTGTGAAAAATGAGAGAATATTGGGTTGGTTACATAAAATATAATAAACTGCTCAAGCGGGATTTATAACACGTGGTATTTTCATTATGCGTTATTCTTGCGTTTAGTGTGGGTTGCGGTAGCTTTTTTATTACGCCGATCAGACCTTAATGCGGTGTTATATGCAAAAGTGAGTCTATGAGCTAAATAGAGTAGAATTCTATTTTTGAACTGCAGTGAGTAAAAAATGAATAAGCCTATCGAACAAAGAATTGGTAATATCGCTCTAGTTGTTGAAAATTATGATGATGCAATTGAATTTTATACCAAAAAACTACAATTTGAACTCGTCGAAGATACTGATTTAGGCGGTGGTAAACGTTGGGTTCAAATATCTCCACCTAATTCAACAGGTACAAATTTACTATTGGCTCAAGCAAGTAATGACGAACAACTAAAATCAATTGGCAACCAAGCTGGCGGTCGTGTTTTCTTATTTCTTCAAACTAATGATTTCTGGCGTGACTATGAGTTTATGAAAGCTCAAGATGTCGAGTTTACTGAAGAACCACGTGTTGAAGAATACGGAACAGTTGTTGTGTTTAAAGATTTATACGGTACAAAATGGGACTTATTGCAGTTAAATCAGCTAACTAAGTCTGTAACATGCAACAAATAAGGATTAAGCGCTATGCTTCCAACCTTAAAACCCGAGTGTTGAACAAGCCCGAGCCCCAAGCGATTTTGGCCCCTTGTTTGAGGGGACTGGGAGCACAATAGCAACCCTTGTGTTTCAAAAATAAGCCTTTATGCAGAAATGCCGCTATTAAGAACCCAAGCCTATATAAGCTTGGGTTTCTTGGTATTTAGATAAAGCCAAGCTGTTATCGCTAAAACTCTTTTGGAGCAAATCCTGTCATAACGTCTAGACGTAGCTCTTTGCCCACTTTAGTTAATGGGTGAACAATAACGAGACCTTTGACACGCTTTTTCAATTTACCGATATCCGCTTGTTCAGCCTTGGTTATTTCACGTGAGAAAGGCATATCAAGCAAGCTTTTGCGCTCTTTATTTAGCTCGTATTTTTGCTTATGTTTTAGTTGATTAAGTTTTTTGGTTAACTGTTCCACTTCATCAGTGAACTTAGAAATCATTTCATGATCACCACGAGAACGTGCCGCATCAAGTTTTCGTTGGCAGTTATCTAGACGGTTGTGCAGCTTTTGGATATCAGTTTTTATGCTCATGGATAAGGACTCAAAAATTTGTTAGTCGGCAATTATAGCATAGTTAACATGTTACGACTTACTATATCTCTTGATAACAGATGGGGCCTAATTCAAGGCCCTAAAGAATAAGCTCATTACCTGATACTCCGCCTGAGAAAAATGCTTCGATGTTACTCAATGTGACCGAGGCGATATTGTGCAGAGCTTCATTGGTAAGAAAAGCCTGATGTCCAGTGAACAACACATTGTGACAAGCAGATAAACGTCGAAATACATCATCAACAATCACATCGTTGGATTTGTCTTGGAAGAAAAGATCCTTCTCATTGTCATAAACATCAAGACCAAGTGCACCGATCTTACTTTGCTTTAATGCTTCTATAGCGGCCACTGAGTCTAAGAGCTCTCCACGGCTTGTGTTGATGATCATGACACCGTCTTTCATTTGCGAGAAGGCTTTCTCATTCAATAGGTGGTAGTTCTCTTCACTCATCGGGCAGTGTAAGGAGATGATGTCCGCTTTTGCATAAATGTCGCTCAGTGAACAATAATGGCACCCCATTTCAATTGCCAAAGGGTTTTCGTACGGGTCATAACACAGTACATTCATACCGAGACCTTTAAAGATACGGATCGCTGCCATACCGATCTTGCCTGTACCAATGACCCCGACGGTTTTTCCATAGAAATTGAATCCAACCAGTCCTTCTAAAGAAAAATTGGCATCTCGCGTACGTTGATAAGCTTTATGCAGACGGCGATTTAAACACATCATCATGCCAACAGCGTGCTCTGCTACAGCTTCTGGTGAATAGGCAGGGACACGCACCACTTGTAGACCGTATTTCTTAGCGCTGGCTAAATCTACTTTATCATAGCCTGCACAGCGCATCGCGATCAGTTTCGTGCCACCTCGTGCCAATTGTTCCAGTACAGCATCACAGAGGTCGTCATTAACAAAGGCACAAACGACTTCACAGTTGTGAGCCATTTTAGCTGTGGTCGCTGTCAGCCTGAAATCATGAAAGTTGAAAGTAAATTGATTGTGTTTGACTTTGTTAAATGAAATCTCGTCGTAGGATTTAGCGCTAAAAAAAGCAATATTAATCATGACTCTCCCTCTGAAAGGTTTGGTTTCTTCTGTAGCATTCTATGATCTTCATTTAACTCAATTCAGTGTTATGACTCTGAATCAAGCATCTCAAGGTATAAGCAGTCTTGTCATCAAATCTGTGAATATTCAATTTGATTTACTCTGCTTACCTGTCTAGCATAGTCGTTCTTTGTTTAAATTCCCTCTAAATGAGCGAGTTAGGTATTTTGGTGATGTTAAGAAGATGGGTGTTCCTAGCGGTATGTTATTCTTTCACATACGATGTTCAAGCTGCGATCGATTTAGTTAAAATTGATAAATCCAAACGGAGAATGTACTTGCTGGAACAAGGAGAAGTCATCAAAGAGTATCGAGTCGCTCTTGGTGCGAATCCCAAAGGCCATAAACAGCAAGAAGGGGATAATAGAACTCCCGAGGGAAACTATACACTGAAGTATGTGATCAATGATTCGGCTTATTACCGCTCCGTTCATATAAGCTATCCCAATGCTCATGACCGTGCTGATGCTCTTCGTCGAGGCGTTTCTCCTGGTGGAGAGATAAAAATCCACGGTTTGAAAAATGGCGAAACGCAACCAGCTCAGTTTATCCAGAGTTTTGATTGGACTAACGGTTGTATTGCGTTATCCAATGAAGATATGGATGAATTTATTCGATTAGTTAAGATGGGTACGCCGATCTTTATTGAATGGTAAAATCTGTGGCATCTTCCCATGCTTTTATATAAACCGCTCTGGATAATCACTAAAGATTCCATCAAGAGAGGGGAGATGCTTTAGCTTGTTTGGGTTGTTTACGGTGTAACACATGACTTTATAACCTTCTTGTCGCAACCTCTCTATCTGGCGTCGACGTATCCAATTGATATTAAGATTACAGCTATATGCATTCACTTCATTAAGAAGTTCACGATCCTTTCGTGTTAAAAAGTCACTAAGCACACCCAGTCGATAATCCTGACTTTGATTGTAAAGGGCTTTTATAACCGTGTGGTTGAAGCTCGACAAAAGTAGGTGTTCGCTTTTTACGGGCCCATTTTGGAGAGTATCAATGACGAGTTTTGCAACCTCTGCAGCATCATGTTTGTCTACTTTGACTTCTAAATTGAGTTTGAGGCTATTCTCAGCGGCTAATTGCAACAATTCATCTAAAGTCAGCAGCTTCTCGTTGGCAAATTCGTGGCTGAACCAAGAGCCAAAATCGAGCTCTTTAAGTTCAGACAAACTCATCTCATCTAATCTACCTGTTCCATTGCTGCAACGGTTGACGGTATGATCATGGCACACCACAAGCGTATTATCTTTAGTTGGTTGAATATCAACCTCAATCCACTTTAGCCCCATATCAATGGCTGCTTGAATGCTGGAACGTGTGTTTTCGGGGTAATGCCCTGCTACCCCGCGATGTCCGATTATGATTGTTTCCATGTCACATCTATACCTTAAGCGTGTACTCATCCAGTACTTTAGGTGATCACATTAAAAACAGCGAATACTCTATCGACATTAATAGAAGAGTCCAATATGAGAATAGTTTCAAACCAGTTTCTTGAAGCCACTTTACGATTTTAGCTGAACCTTTTGGGCAGCGTCTGTTGAGCTTTTCTACTGCGTTACCGACTTCCCATCTAAGTCTTCGCCTTGTATCAATACTCAACAATTCGCTGCAAAAATTAACTCGAAATGTCCGGTTTACTTGAAAAGGACTATTGTGAAGTACTTGTTTGTTTGGCTAAATTCGGTATATGAGTCTCTTGGGCCCAATTGAGAATCGTGTTTTGTGCGTCAGTAAACCTTGCTGATCGTGCTTGAGCTACTGGTTTCTCCCATTTTGGGTTGAGTGGAACTGAAAAACCTGCGTCTTTTGCCTTTTTCACAAACTCAGCCAATTCTTTAGTGTCCTTTATTATATGGATAGATTGATAATCATCAAAGGCTTTGGGCATAAACACAGTGATGGGATAGTTAGAGCTAGGGTCCGTCGCTGGGCTTCCAGAGTCCGCATTGTGATGTACAACGGGATTACCTCCTTTACCGACGGTAGCTAAATTAAGTGAATCGATCATCTTGTTTATTCTTGGTGTGGCATTACCGATACCTTGCCCCCAACTTCCTTGAGTTTCGTTCTCTTTAGCAAAGAATTCTTTGGGAGTAAAAGACTTTCCATTGTTATCTTTTTCATATTTCTCTTTATAAATCTTACTTATATCACCAAAGTGTATACGCGGGACGGGTACCTTGTCCTCTCTTCCCACATCGAGCTGTTCTGCTTTTGGTGCTATAAACATGAGATCATAATCTGCCGTAAGGGGCATATTACTCTTTGGATGTGCAAGTACTTCTAGTGGCTCATTATTATAGGAAATGACAAAATCATTTCCTTTCCTATCAGCTTGATAAGTAAGACCTTCAGAGTGAATAGTAAAGGAGTTGAATGATTTTGAGAGATCTGGAATCGTAATTGTGCCATTTTGTGATAGCCAACTAAGGCGATCTGGAGATAATCTCAATTGAACGGGCTTGGCATCATTTTTCTCTATACAAGACTGTACCTCCCCGTTGTACTTTTTCACTTTTTTTGATAGTTCTGATATCTCTAAATTTGCCTTGTGAAGCTTACTCAATTCTTGTTTTACACAAATAAAGCCTGCTTGGGGACCATGGTTCGCTGATTTACCCTTGATTTCAAACCCTTTGGTTGGGTATCCCTTTTCAATCAGCCCTGTTGACATTCGATCGACAGGACGAAATGAGATGATTTGATTGGTATCATTAGCGAGTTTTTGCAGTGGTTCTAAGTGCGATTCAACAATACCTGTGTGTTTTGCTATATCTTTGACGAGTTGTTGAACAGTGACTGAGTTAGGCTTAGAGGACTTAGCCGACCCCCCCAACTTTATTGTAGTCTGAGATGGTTTTCTAGATGGCATTGAAGGTTTACGTCTGATAGAAGATTCTTTTTCATTACGTATACACTTGATTTTAGCCTGCAAAGGTGGGACTTCATCCGTTGTTGTTTCTCTTGCTCTTTTAAGGTTCACTGGAACGGATGATATTGTTTGCGGTCTTATCATTCTTTACAACTCCATCTTTTGTAATCACTGTTTATTAGCCTTCAGTTATCAATGTATCAATGATTCAAAGGTGATAGAAAAAGATAAAAAATGAAATAAAATGATGGGTCAATAAAATCAGGTTTTTTCATGATGAAGTTGGTTTGTTAGGGTTAAATTTTTATAAAAAAAACAATAGAAAAGTGTACTTGCTCTTTTTTATTTTTTGCCCGGTGTAGTACGGCATTCACTATACCCAAGTAACCTCAAGATGCTGTGTTCAGTGAGATGACCTTAACTTTCAGGCGCGGCAACGATTCGAAGATATAGTCGTTCTACATTGAGAATCGTTAACAAAGCCTGAGAGTTAAGGTCACTCGCCCTTTGGGAGCGTGTCACTGAGCCGACTTCTTGCGTCAGACAACCGTTCTTCTTACAAAAATGAGAAAGAGCCTGCTATTCCGCTTCGTTGTCTTCCTTGAATTCGACTCAGTGACCTCGCTCTGAATCAAGCATCTTGAGGTCACTTGGGTATATTATTGAGGGTTTTTATATTTTCAGGTTTTCTTTAGACCAGTGAGATATCCTAGTGACACACCCACATACTGCGTCTCGTTGAACAAAGTACATGTAAGTTTAATAGGGAATTAAGTGGCTCGTCAGAGCACTACCCATATGCCTATTTGCTTTTCAGTTTGTTCATCCTGTCAATGTATTCATGCCAAACCAGTGCCTTTTTTATGATATCCGTTGCACTAACTTTACTTGGTGGTTAAAATGAGAATCGTTTGTATTTTCATTGTTGGTTTTTCTATGTCTCGGATTTTAGTTGTTGATGATGATGTGTCATTATGTGAATTGCTTGAAGTGGTGTTAAAAGAAGAGGGATATCAAGTCTCTTCTGTCCATTGTGGTGAAAGTGCTTTGAGTTACATGGAAAAAACCTCGGTAGATTTAGTACTGCTCGATGTCATGCTACCTAACTTATCGGGGATGCAAGTCGCACGAAGAATTTGCCAACGCTTTGCTACACCCATTTTAATGCTAACCGCACTGAATGATGAACAATCGATGCTTGAAGGTTACCAGGCTGGTGCAGACCAATACATTGGTAAGCCATTTAATGTCGCAGAACTTTTAATGCGGATTAAAGCTATTTTGCGCAGAGTTGGGTTAGAGCGTCAAAGACAAGTGATTTATAAGACTGTTGAATCCATCACCGATAAATTAAGTTCACTGCCCCTTACAGGAACAGAGGCTGATTTGCTGAGTTACTTAGTGCAACATCAAGGGATTGTGATTTCTAAAGCAGAATTACAGACAGAGGTCTTGAAAAAAGAGTTAAGCCCATTTGATCGCAACTTAGATATGCATGTCAGTAATATTCGACGTAAATTGGTCGAGGCGGGTTTATCAAAACAGCACATTAAAACCTTTCGCGGCAAAGGTTACAGTTACTTAGATGCTTCATTACGTGAGTGACTATTTTGTTATTTAACTATATGTCACGCCATAAAGATGGTCTAGCGTTTCAGTTGTTTAGTTATATGGTGGTTATTGTTATCAGTATTTTAGTTGCGCAAACTTTAGCTGAACAAGCCTTAGTTAAGACGATGCTTAAAGTGCCACAAAGTGTAAAAAATGAAATGTTAGATTTGGCACAGAAAGCGAATGTTTTGATAGAAGATGGGAATATGGAGGCGCTTGCAAACTGGGCACAGGCGCAGCGTTTTGATTTGTTTGTTGTCGATGAAAATGCTCAACCTCTCACCCAGAGAATGATGCATCCTCACTTTCAATTTAAATTACAATTTAAACGCAGCATTGATGAACAGCTTGAAAATCGAGTCAGCCGACCTATCATCTCTATTCCTTTAAAAAAAGGTATGGACTTGGTGATACAACTGCCTCATCAGCTGCACCCTGCCCGTGAATTTATTTTTTATTCTGCCATTTTGAAGTTGCTTATCGCTGTGGTTATTTTGGTGTTGTTCTCGATTTTAATTGCCAGGAATTTACAGCAACCTCTTAGTCGCCTTAGAGAAGCGAGCAAAAAGCTTTCCAATGGTGACTTTAATGTGTGTGTTGTTGATGAACTGCATTCTAAAACACGTGAATTTAATGAGTTAGCTGAAGACTTTGATCACATGACTCGAGAAGTACACCGCCTTGCAGAAAAGCAGCGTCGTTTGATTCGAGATGTCTCTCATGAACTAAGAACCCCCTTGGCGAGACAGAATTTGGTATTACATTTATTACGCAATAAAGTCGGCCCAAAAGAACAAAAACTTGTAGGGCGTCTTGAAGATGAAGCGACACAGTTGAACGATCTTATTGGGGAAATATTAGAGTTCAGTCGACTTGAAAATACACGATACAGAACGGAGTTAGTAAAATCCGACTTATTGTCATTATTAGAGCTACAAATCTCACGGTGTGAAATTGAATTAAGACCAGAGCAAAGCATTACTCTTACGTCAGAGGCTGAGCAAACGATGGTTCTATGTGATAAAGCTTTGGTTATTCGCTGTGTCAGTAATTTGGTGACAAATGCGATTAAATATGCCGGAGAGCAAGCAATTATAGAGGTCTCTTTAGCGAATCAAACCATTGAAAAAGAACGTTACCTTACTGTGAGTGTCGCTGATTCCGGAGCAGGTATTCCTGAAGATCGATTGGATGATATTTTCTCACCGTTTACTCGGCTCGAAGCGTCTAGAGACAAAAAAGCCGGAGGATACGGTTTAGGCCTTGCAATTGTTAAGGAATCAATGCGCATTATGGGTGGAAAAGTTATTGCTGCGAATAGAGTCAGTGGTGGTTTTATCGTGACATTATGTTTTCCTGAACGAACATTCAAAGATTTATAAAAAGACAAAAGCAAAGAATGTAAATGTGTTATAAATAAGAATGATTATTACTTATATTCGTGCTTCGAAATAAATGGGCGCACACTTTGATTGTCTGTGCCCCCAAAAATGGAGCTTAAAGAATATGTGTAATAAGTGTTTACTTGCCGTTGCTATTGGGGGGGCTCTTATCAATACCGCAGTGGCTCAAGAGGATGAGCACCTAATTATTGAAGGTCGAGAATTTGGCTACAAGGCGGATCATAACTCGACTGCACTGCGAATGGATATGTTGCAATTAGAAACCCCGGGACAAATTAGCATTATTGACTCCGCTGTTATCGATGAACAACGAGCAAGTACACTTGGGGAAGTGTTAAAAAATGACGCCAGTATCAGTGCTGGTGGGCAGGGAAGGAATCGAGAGCGATTTTCACTGAGAGGCTTTGAACTCGGCAGCTCTGATGGGTTTTTACGAGATGGTCGCCAGCATTGGTCGCACTATCGCCAGCCGATTGAATTATTAGAGCGAGTAGAAGTGTTGAAAGGGCCTTCCGGTTTATTATACGGGAAATCAGAGCCGGGTGGATTGGTTAACATGATCTCCAAAAAACCAACTTCAATGACACAAGCTCATTTTAGTCAGGATATAGGTTCTAATGATCATTCTCGCACTGTATTAGATGTGGGTGGTGCATTGAATGATACGGAATCATTAAGAGCTCGCACGATTCTGGCTCAGGAGAATTATGGTTCTTGGCGACAATATGGTGATGGTACAGAACCTGATACTGATCGAGCGATTGGTGGTCTCGTTGTCGAATACGACGTAACCGAAAATATCATGCTTTCTGCACACTATGATCGCACTAAAGAGGTCGGTAGTGTGGACTCAGGGGCTTATATTGTGGATGGAAAACCAGTTATTGATGAAAATTACATTTGGGATGCACAGTGGTCCAAGATAGATAACGATGTAGAGAACTACGGTGTTGAAATTCATGCTCAAGTAATGGACAACATGCATGTGAAAGCGAGCTACAATCGACAAGACTTTAAACGTTTTGATGTAGAATCTTACCCAAGTTTTGAAGAGTATGACCAAACTGGTCAAATTAAGCATAAAGGTAATGAACGCTCTGATCATTGGGTATTTGATACGGCTTATTTAGATATCACAACAGACTTTTCTCTGTTTGAAACCAGTAACAGCCTCTTAATTGGTGTTAACTACTTAGATTATCATTATGACCGTTCAATGGCATTTTATGATGCTGAGCTTGTACCTGCTGGCGAAACGGTTGCCAAACCCAACTCAGTAAATTCAGTAAAGCGTTCAACCAGCCAATATGATACGTGGGGCCTGTATGCACAAAATATGCTGACATTAAGCGATAAATGGCAAGTATTAGCAGGGGTTCGCTATGATGAGAAACGCAGTGATAGCCTGACAGAACAGCAAGTTTCTCCGAAGCTTGGTGTGATTTTCCATCCAGCAAGTAATGGTTCGATATACGTGCAATATTCTGAGAGCTTTATGCCTCAAGGTAGTGTCAATGATCCTGACTTTTCTAATGATGGTCAGGAATTAGAGGCAGAACGAGGGATCTCTTATGAAATTGGGACTAAGTGGGAACTGTTGGATGAGCGCTTGTATCTGACTGGATCTTTGTTTGATATTACTTTGGAAAATGTTCGTTTAGATATTGATGATCCAAGTAATCCAAACAAAGAAATTGCGACTCAGGATGGCGAACAAGTCCACAAGGGCGGGGAAGTTCTTGCTCAAGGAATGATTACTGACACTCTTTCTCTAAATGCCTCTGCGATGTATTTAGATGCGGAAATAACCGCAAGCAAAACTTATCAAGGTAATCAGCCAGCAGACGTGCCAGAATGGTCAGCCAGTGTTTGGACCAATTATGAAGTTCAGCCGAATACTAACATCAATCTCGGTATGATCTATGAAGGTGAACGTTACGGTGACGCTGCGAATACGTTTAAGAAAGAAGCCTATACACGCTTTGATATGGGATTCTCACATACCTTTAAGTACGATGACTCGTTGGATATTATCGCTCGCTTTAATATCGAAAACCTCTTTGATGAAGAGTACCTTGCTGGTGGAGGAACGACCAAGAAGAATCAAGAGGGCGCGAACGGTGTCGTGATTGGTGAAGGACGAAACTACATGGCTTCACTGCAATTTAAGTATTAAATACACTTACTCAAGGTACTTCAGGGTATCTTGAGTAAAACAACAAAGGTCAACCAACCCTAGGGTCTGAAAATAAAGATATTTTAACGCATATGAATCTATTTAAATCGAGCCTTGCTCTGTTACTTTCATCGGCTTTGCTGCCTGCTATGGCGGATGAACTTAACCGAGCACAAACTGTCCAGAGCAAAACAAATCAGGCTTCAGCATCGAGCCAAAAACGTATTGATGTGAGTGCTGAAAAAGCTCTGACTTTGGAAGCTGAAATCGATCAGTTGCGTGAGGAAATCAGCAATTTGAAAATTTATCGTGATCACCTGAACGGTCTTGTTGAGAGCCAAAATCAAGAAGTGGTTAGCTTGAATAAGCAGATTGAGCAGATTGCGAAGACGCGTCAAGGGATTGTGCCTTTGATGTACCATATGCTTGATGGGTTGAAAGCGATAGTGGCTGATGATTTACCTATCCGCAAAGAACAAAGGGAAGAGCGAATTGCGAAGCTAGAAGCCGTTATGAAGCGTGCAGATGTTGCCGATGCTGAGAAGTTTCGAAGAATCTTGGAAGCGTATCAGGTTGAAATCGATTACGGCAGTAAGCTGGGAACCTACCGAGGTAAAATTCAACCTGTAGATGGTGATCTCATTGAAGTTGATGTGCTTTACTTGGGGCGTATCTCGCTGATCGCTCGTAGCCTCTCTGGTAATGAATTCTGGCGTTGGTCTCAACAAAACAACGCTTGGGAATATGTTGATGACCAGCAGTCTGCTGAATTGAGCAAAGCATACGCAATGGCGAATAAACAGTTGGTTCCAAGTTTACTGACATTACCTTTATCAAGCCAAGTAGCGGAGAAGAAATAAATGATCAATAACCGTTCACTGAAGGCATCAATTTCTGCCGTGATATTGTCTTTTGCTGCTTTAACAGGGAATACTTCGGCATCAGAAAGTAAGGCTTTGTTACAAAGTGCACATCAAGAGCAGCGCCAGCAGCAGTCACATAATAACAGCCGAGAAGCCGGATTTAATAAAAATGAAAAACAGCTTCAGTCGATAAAAAATCAATTGGCTTCAGAGCGTGCAGCACTACAAAGTGAAGCTGATACGTTGAGTGTAACCTTCAGTGAAAATGAATCTCAGCTTGCACAATTAGAAGAGAAATTGCGTTTAGAAACAGGGAGTTTAGGTGAACTGTTTGGTGTGGTTCGCCAAAGTGCTAAGTCTTTGGAAATGGAGCTAAAACAGTCCGTCACGAGTGTGGATGCTCACGCTGGTTTTGATAATGTCGAGAATATTATTGCGGCGCAGTCGTTGCCAACATTATCTCAGTTGCAAGCCATGTGGCGCAGTATGGAACAACAAATTAAAGCCAGCGGAGAGTTGGTCAATGTTTCTTTCCCATTATTGGATGGTGAAGGGCGAGAACAAACAGCCAACGGAGTACGTTTAGGGGCGATAGCACTTGTTGACGATAAAGGTTTCGTTAAATGGCAAGGTCAGAGAGGTGATGCTGTTCAATACCTTCGCCAACCAGATAATGCCCCAACAATAGACTCATTAAACGCTGGCCAGATTGATAGCGTTGTCATTGACCCATCCCGTGGTGTTTTATTAGAACAGCTAGCGACATCTCCCACCCTTTTAGACCGATTTAATGCCGGTGGAGTGGTAGGCAAGATAATACTTGGATTACTGGTGATTGGGTTGTCTATTGCCGTGATTCGAGGTGTGTCTTTGCTTATGGCTCGCCAACGTATTACTCAGCAGCTCAAAAATCCTGAACAATTAACTGATAATCCTCTGGGTCGAATTCTTGCGGTGTACCAAAAAGATAAGCACCGCAGTGTCGAGGCATTAGAACTTCGTTTATTAGAAGCGGTTGTTGATGAGCAAATGCATTTGGAAAAAGGTTTATCAATGTTGAAGTTATTGGCTGCATTGGCGCCAATGCTAGGATTACTTGGTACGGTGACAGGGATGATTGAAACATTCCAAGTGATCACTCAATTTGGTAATGGTGATCCGAAAGTGATGGCTGGAGGGATCTCGATGGCGCTCGTGACCACTGTACTCGGTCTTATTGCTGCTATGCCTCTTTTACTGGCGCATAATATTTTAAGCTCTCAAGCAGAACGCATTCGAAATGTTCTTGAAAAGCAAGGTCTTGGCCTTATCGCGGAGCAAGCAGAACAAGGCAGTTTATTAAGCACAGCTCATTCACACTTGACGACAGAGAGTGCAGCGTAATGGCACTGAGCGTATCCAGCGTGGAGGAGGTAATCGTGAAAGATTGGGGTTCGACATTGATGAGTTTTATGCATCAAGGAGGTCCCATTTTATGGTGGTTAGCCGCTGTCGTTGCTCTATATTGGCTGCTGGCTATCGATCGACTGCTTTACCTCCATACTGTGTTTCCGAGGGTAAAAGCACACCTGATACAACGATGGGGCTCTAGGTTGGAACAGCAGTCATGGTATGCACACCAGATTAGAGAAGGATGGATCTCGAAGGCTAAAGGTGATCTATACCAGCACTTATCAACCATGAAAGTCTTAGTCGCTATTTGCCCCATGCTCGGTCTACTTGGCACGGTAACAGGGATGATCAGTGTGTTTGACATGATGGCAACCCAAGGGAGCAGCAACCCTAAACTGATGGCTTCAGGTATCTCTCTTGCGACGTTACCTACTATGGCAGGTATGGTCGCCGCCTTGGCGGGAATGTTTGTACATGCTCGCTTGAGTAAGTCATGTGAAAGAAAAATAATCCAACTAGAACAATCATTAAGGAGTCAAAAGTGAGACTCGGACGCCGACCCATTCAACAAGATGAAGCTCAGATAGATTTAACCTCGATGCTTGATATTGTATTCATCATGTTGATCTTCTTTATTGTGACCAGCTCTTTTGTTCGTGAATCGGGTGTCGAAGTGAATCGCCCGCAAGCGTCAAATGTTATCAGTCAAAAAGAGGCAGGTATTTTTATCGCAATTACGGCTGCGAATGATGTGTATATCGATAAACGTATGGTTGATATTGAACGTGTTGAAGCGACGATAGAGCATTTACTATTGGAGCAACCGGAGGCGGCATTGGTGATTCAAGCGGATGAGCATGCGTATAACGGTACAGTTGTCAAAGTGATGGATGCAGCGAAAGGTGCTGGAGTGAAAAATATCGCCTTAGCTGCGGAGAAACACTAATGCGCTTGTTGATGATGGCATTGCCACTTTCATGCATCATTACACTCAGCTTATTTAGTTTGATGGCATGGATGGTTGATAGAGGCAAACAAGATGTCCAACCAGCCTCGGAGGCGGTTCGCTTTGATATGGTCATGCTCGAAAATGACTCAGATATACAACGAAGACAGCGCTCTGTGCCTGAACAACCCAAACCACCATCGATTCCGGAGCCAATGGCATTGTCGCAAGCAGAAGTACCGAAGCAAGCGATGCAACAGATGTCACCTATTGCAGCTTTGGGTCTGAATACGTCTATGGATGGTATCGCCATTCAAGCCCCAAATTTATCAGGGATGATGGGTACCCAGCAGGCTATGCCACTTTACCGTGTTGAACCTCGTTATCCATCAAAAGCGTTGAAACGTAAAATAGAAGGCTACGTCGTGATGCGTTTTACTATCGATGCATCAGGTCGCCCTGTAGATATTGAAGTCATAGAAGCTCAGCCTAAACGCTGGTTTGAGAAAGATGCAATTCGTGCGTTAAAAAAGTGGAAATATCAGCCGAAAGTTGAAAATGGCCATTCTATTGAACAGCAAGGCCAAACCGTGAGATTGGAGTTTAAGTTAGATAAATGATGAAGTTATTTTTGCTGGGGGTTGCACTTAGTTTGGCAGCTTTGAGCTCTAGTGCGAATGAATTAAGCCAATATACGGCTGGTCGTGTGCAAAAGGCTCATCAGTTGGCTGAAAAAGAGCAATTTAGCCAAGCGATTGCCATACTTAAAGCACTGGATCCGTCTCGGGGGTATGAACGTGCTTTTGTTGCTAGGATGCTCGGTATCTTTTATTGGCAAAATGGGCAAGTACAACCTGCGATTAAGCAATTAACCCTAGCGGTGAAAAGTGGGCAATTAAAAGACGAGCAGGCATGGCAAACGCAAAAAATGTTGGCTGATCTCTTACTCAACGCCCAGCAGTTTAAGCAGGCGTTACCACATTATTATCATTTGACTAAAGCGACGCCAAAAAAACAAAAAGTCGACCAAGTTTGGCTGCGTATTGCCCAATCTCATTACCAATTGAAAGAGTGGAAAAAGGTGTTATCAGCGATGGCTAGCTATGATCGCTTCCACCTTCCTGACACTCAAGCGCCTTTATCGATGACATTATCGGCGCAGCTTGAACTGAAAAAGTGGCGACCCGCGATTGGAACGATCAAGCGTTTGATCGATCTGCAACCAAGTCGCACTGAGTGGTGGCGTCAACTCGTTGCTTTATATCTGCATGTGAATGATAGTAGTAAGGCACTGGATACTATGGCTCTGGCCAAGTTGAAAGGGGTCCCTTTTGATAACAGTGATCATAAACTACTGGCTCAATTATATGCCAAGCGTGGTATTCCAGAACGAGCTGCAAAAGAACTGGGTGAGATTGCGGGTATCGACTCTGACCGCAAACTAAAAGCGCAGCAAGCTACTTACTGGCAAATGGCTAAGGAATGGCAGAAATCTATCGCAAGCTGGCGCTTAGCAGCAAAGTTGGATCGTCAGTATAATTGGCATCTTGCGCAATTATTAGTTCAAGAAGGCCAATATCAAAGTGCGCTTGCTGCATTAGATAAAGTATCGGGGCGTAAAGCTGATGTCGCTTTGATGAAAACTCGTGCTTACTTTAAGTTACAGAAATTTGATGACGCATTGGCTTATGCAAAACGTTCAAATGAAATGGCACCATCCACGCAAGCACAAAGCTGGGTGAAATATCTTTCTCAACTGAGGCAAGCACAAAGGCCGTAAGTCAAGGGTATATGTAAATACTGTATAATTGCTTGCTGCCATCAATAAGCACTGTTCTTATTTTTATATTATTAGTCCTAATGTCAGTAATATGACAGGTTAAAAGTCGATAGACTGTTTTCGATTTAAATATAACCCAGTATCCCCAAGTAACCTCAAGCACTTTGAGATTACCTGGGCACAGTATCAAGGTGCTCTTAATCAACCACCTTGATGCTACTGGAGGATAGAAGCTTATTTAATGAGAAAGAATATGAAAAAAGCAATTGTTGTTGAAGGCGGCGCAATGCGTGGCGTTTTCGCCAGTGGGGTTTTGGATGCCTTTCTAGAGAAAAGTTATAAACCTTTTGATCTTGCAATCGGTGTCTCAGCAGGCGCTTCTAATTTAATTGGTTATCTCACGGACTATCCTCATCGAAGTATTAATATTATTACAAAGCTTGCTACAAGTAAGCGCTTTTTCGATGTAAATCGCTTCTTACAAGGAGGCGATTTAATTGATGTTAAATGGTTATTTGAAGAGTCTAATCGAACTTATACCCTCAATAGAAATCAATTGTTTAATGATATTCCTTTTGTTGCGGTAACGACAAATGCCAATACAGGACTGGCGGAATATTACCGCATTGATCGCAATAACTTTGAGAGGGTGATTGAGGCCACGACAGCTTTACCTATTGCATATAAGCATCTTCCATTTTTTACCGGTAGTTGCCATTCAGATGGAGGTATTGCTGATTCTATTCCAGTGCGAGAAGCATACCGTCGCGGTGCATGTGATATCACAGTGGTCCTCTCTCATCCTCTGAGTTATGAGAAGAAAAGAGTGAAAATGCCTTGGTTAGTTAAACAATGCTTTCTGGAGTATCCCGAAATGGCTGAGGCTATTATTCACAGATCGGAGAATTATAATGCATCCCTTAATTTCATCCGAAACCCACCCCCAAATACCGTCATAAACGTTATTGCCCCTCCAGAAACATTTAGAGTTCACCGTCTGTCGATGAAGCAATCCGTTCTAATTGAGGGATATAGAATGGGGCTTAAAGCAGGGCGGGAGCACCTAATGGGTGTGATTCAATGATATGCGCATAAGGTAATTTGGGTATACCTAAGTATCTTGAGGTCACTGATACCCAAGTGATCTCGAGGTACTTAGGTATAAGCACAATATTAATCACTGGGCTTATTGCTCATAAAGTTCATTGGCGTTTGCCCTGTTTTTTGCCGAAAGAATGCAATGAAAGCACTATCACTCGAAAATTCCAACCTATCAGCTACATCCGTAATTCTCATACCGTTTGACAAGAGCTCAATAGCACCAAGTAAGCGCCACTGTTGTCGCCAACTTTGATATGGCATTCCCGTTTCTCTGTTAAAAATTCGAGTAATGGTTTTCTCGCTCGCGCCTACTTTCTGGCTTAGCTTAGCCAAAGAAGGAACAAGAAAATCCGCGGTATCTATTTTGGATAGCCATTTATTTAAGCGAGGGTCTTTTGGTAAAGGTAGCTTTAAGTACACTTCTTCTGAAGCATTCAATTCTTCTATAAATAAATTGACGGTATTGATTTGTTCTTCATCAGGCTTGTTAAAAGGCCAGAATGACATCCTTTCTATCAGGACCTGCATTAATGGCGTGACATCAAAAATCTTAATTTGACGAGGTAATTGAGGTTCAAGTGAAGAATGAAAGTACATGGAACGATAGTGAGTCATGTTCGTTGATTGGGCATTATGTTCAATGCCACTAGGTACCCAAGCTGCCCTCATTGGAGGCAACACATATTTGATATTATCTAATGTGATTGTCATGCAGCCAGATTTTGAGGAAATTAATTGATCTTTTTTGTGTTTGTGTAGGCCAGAATCATGCTGTGAGATCTCAGAGGCTATGCCCACGACTAAGCTGTCGTAATCATTTTCATTAAAGACTTCATTTTGCTTAATGAAAGCCATCGTACACCTCTCCTTGTCCGAATTATGGTATTTAAAGTCTTTTTCCTATTATAAGCCCAATCAATAGTGGCTGTATACTCCTTACATCGATTGAGCTACTGCGTACACGAGGTTACTTAGCTAGCTTGGTTTTTGTTGTGTTGTGAATCAACAATGAAAAATTGAGGTATATTTGAGAATCCGAAAATGAATAAAATTATAGAGAAAATATCGATCCCTTTGGCTGTGGTACTTTTGATGTTTCCGCAGATCATCGAAACAATGTATAGCCCTGCGCTCACTTCAGTAAAAAATACGTTCGGAGTAACTTCGAATGAAGCATCTCAAGCAATGTCCATTTTCTTTATCGCTTTTGCTTTTGGTGTCGTTTTCTGGGGCAGAATGTGTGATGTGATAGGAAGAAGAGTTTCAACTTTGGCTGGCTTAGTCGTTTTTATTGCAGCGGCAATATTTACCATGCTTGCTCCAAACTTTGATCTCTTACTAACGGGCTTTGGTTGTTGTGCTTTTGGTGCTGCAGTTGGATCTGTTTGTACACAAACGATCATCCGTGACGGTTACCATGGTAAAGAATTAAGTCATGTATTTTCAATTGTCGGGACATCAATTGGTATTAGTCCTGTTGTTGGTATGTTAGTTGGTAGCTGGTTAACTTCTTTTGGCGGTTATAAATTAGTATTCGTAGCAATGGTGGTCTTTGTGGCAGCCTTACTTATTTGGTCAATAGTTAAACTTCCGGAAACTAAGGCAGAGAACAGTAGGCGTGACAGTTTAATTTCTGTGGCTTTAAAAATGTTAACAGATAGCCATATTTGGTACGTGACGTTGATGGTTGGCTTATTCAATATTGCTCTCTTCTCATACTACAGTATTGCACCTTTTATGTTTGAGAAATTGGGAGCAAGTGTCAGCTTTTTTGGTAATACAGGTTTTGTGTTAGCGGCTGGTTCTGTGCTGGGCTCGGTTATTAATATGCGACTAATCCGTGCTCATTTAAGCCATGATAAAATTGTTACCTTCGCATCAGTACTACTTTTAATGGGTGGCCTTTGTGTATGGATGATGCAGGACTCAGTTTGGTTTTTTGTACCAGTGGTTCTAGTTTCACTATCATTTGGGCTTGCATTACCTAACCTATTAAGTGGAGCATTAGTTGAGTATCGTGACCATTTAGGCAGCGCAGGTGCTTTATTAGGCCTCTTCTATTACCTGATTATTGGTTTTGGTCTTCATAAGGCTGCTGAAATAGGTAATCTGGCAATGACTTTGATTGGTAGTGCTGCTGTATGTATTGTCCTTGTGCTTTTACACTCTTTTAAACACAAAAATGAGTTTTAAATACAGATGCCTAAGTATCTAGAGAGCACTTGAGTTTGTTCAACAGTTAATATCGCCAATATATCTATACCCAAGCATCTTGAAGTTACTTGGGTATATATTGGCGATATTTTTATATCTCATTACCTTTAGACCACTTTGGAGGGGGGACTTATATTTTCTCTTCTCTCTTCTCTCTTCTCTCTTCTCTTCTAACTTCTTCTAACTTCTTCTTCCTGTTCTTCCTTAATTTTTATCGCACTTATTTCTCGCTATTTACTGAACGGACAATATCAATGTAAATAATGTAAATTAAATGCCAATAAGAATGATTATCATCTACATTGTGCCGACAATAATTCTTAATGACTTTTTTATGTGGTTAAAGAGCAAAGCGGTACAAATTTGGGCTCGTCGTCTGCATATATACATATCGATGGCGCTTTTAGTAGTCACACTATTTTTTGCATTAACTGGAATCACTTTAAATCATCCAGATTGGTTTGAACTCCGAGAACCAGTTCGTCAGCAACACACTTTTACTATTTCAACCGATCTTCTGTTAGGTGCCGATCACCGAGTTAAGATCGAGCAGTCTAGGTTGTTGGCTTTAATGAACTCGCAGTTTGAACTACGTGGTACACCATCAGAAATGGACATTTATACCGAAGTGGAAAACGGCCAGTTGCTCATGGGTGAGATATCTCTGGACTTTAAAGGGCCTGGTTATAACGCAACGGCTTTTGTTGACCTGTTGTCAGGCAAAACAGAAGTTGAGACTACTGATTATGGTTGGGTTGCATTACTGAATGATCTACACAAAGGCCGTAACAGTGGTGGTGTTTGGAAAGGGTTTATCGATATCTCTGCCATGCTGATGGTGTTGTTTGTTTTGTCTGGTGTGTGTTTGCTTCTACCTAAAAGAAAAACTTTGATCACTTCGATACAGTGGACGGGGTTGGGTACCTTACTCACGTTGATTATTTATCTTTTTGCCGTGCCTTAGTGGCGCGTGTAGAGAATGTATTATGTTACTTAGATTTCGTCCTTTTTACCGACGTATTATAAAAATTAACTCTCGACATGAATTGCGGTTTGCATTTAAAGGTTATTGGCAAGGCATGTTGTTATTGGCGTCATTGACCTCTGCGAGGGCTTTTGCTTTACCATTGCCTGAGCAGGCCAGGGTCGATGTCGAGTTCCAATTGCCAACCATCAATACCACGACCTATGCTCGCCCTTATGTCGCAGTATGGATAGAAGATGCCGATCGCAAACCAGTTAAAACCATTCAATTATGGGTGGGTAAAGATGAGTGGCTGAAAGACTTACGAAGCTGGTGGCGCAAAGTGGGGCGATATGATCGTGAATTGGTGGATGCGGTCACCTCGGCTACGCGCCCTGCTGGCCAGTACCGATTCATTTGGGATGGTAAAGATGACGCTGGGCAACCGTTAGAACAAGGTGAATATACTTTTCACGTTGAAGTGGTTCGGGAGCATGGTGGACGAAATTACCTGCGTCAAAAGATGCAGCTTGCCGATAACGAAGTCTCTTATCAAATCAAACCGACCGAAGAAACCGGTCAGATTACCTTAAATTATCAAGTTAAATAGAGAAACAAACATCATGACAAAACGCATGAAAGCAATCGCGTTGGTAAGTTTTATCGCTTTGAACTCTTTTGTAGCAATAGGCGTTCATGCTCACCCTCGCTGGGTATTACCTTCCCACTTTACCGTGTCTAAGGAGGGCGGTGATTGGCTGACATTTGATGTCACCGCTTCACACGGAACATTTGTGTTTGATAAGCCTGCTAGCAGTGAGCAAGCGTTAATTATTATGCCAGATGGCCGTTCCGAACGACCCAATTTTGTCTTACGTGGCAAGCGCCGATCTGTTTTTGATTTTTTCTTTGTAGAAGAGGGGACACATAAAGTTACGATTAATAATGCGCCTGATTATTACACACAATATAAAGCTGGACGTCGCGATACCATAAAGTGGATAAAAGCGAACAAAAGTAATCGAGATACTGTGCTGCCAAAACAGGCGAGAGACTTGATGACTCAACTGACGTCAACTCGTGCAGAGAGCTATATTACCGTGGGAAAACCGACCGAAAAAGTTTTAGATATTGAAGGTCGCCTATTGGAAATGAAACCTTTAACTCATCCTTCCGATATTGTTGAAGGAGAAGCGGTTACGTTTCAATTCTTTTTTGATGGTAAGCCACAATCTGGAGTGACGGCAGAAATTACTCGTGAGGGTACATTGTATCGCAATCATCAAGAACAAATTGATGTGGTCAGCGACCAAGATGGCAAGATCACATTCACACCAAGTGTTGCAGGTCGTTACTTAATGAAGGCGAATTACAAGGGGGAACTAAAGAATGATCCACTGGCTGATCGCATTAGTATGAACGTACACCTTACGTTTGAAGCCCAACTTAACTAGCTTGTTTTCTAACCACTGTATTTTCCAACCCATTTATGATTGAACTCGTTTTCATGATCTTGCAGGTATCAATATGAAATATGGTATTACTTTTGGCATTTCTGCTCTGCTACTGAGTACTTTTTCTTCACAAACATTGGCTCATTTTCCTTTAATGAGCTGTCATATCGCTCAGCAAAAAGTACTTTGTGAAGCCGGGTATTCTGATGGCTCAACTGCTGTAGATTACGACGTTATTATGTATGACTATGATGATAACTTGATTGCCAAAGTGGCCACCGATAAGCGGTCTATTGCCGAATTTGTATTGCCAAAAAATGACTTTTACTTGGTCTTTGATGCAGGGCATGAAAATCCAGTAGAAGTTGATGTGGTTGAAATTGAGACCAAACCATGATGGTCGTGCAAAAGGTTTACCCAGATAGTGGCAGCCGTGAAGGTAAGTGGGTGGCACTCATGATTATCATGATCGTGGCTTTTTCGGCGGCGATATTGCCATATCATCAGCTAGCACCGGAATCTGAAGAGCTGCTATCACATCAGGTGCTCTTGACTGAACTCGATCAAAATGCCCTTACGATCATCGCTCAGCTCAAATTGGCTCATGAAGAGATCAGAGACCTATTTAGTGAGAGCGCCCAGTGGCCAGAGATAAATGAGTTGCAGGAAATGTGGTTAGCCCCTTTTGTTGAGGATCAAAGTTGGCAATTTCAAGGCGCTCACCGTTGGCAAATGGTTGCCCCCGGGCTTTATTTGGGTGTGGCAAGCAATGAACAAGGTGTTGCTACTATTTTATTAGATAGTCGCTATGAGGTCGCTGACATTTGGTTTTCATCAGAGGCGTCTTCTTCGCAATCATTGTCAACGTTGTTGTCAACAACGGAAGCGGTATCTTTGCCTGATGTAACAGGTGCATTAACTCAAGCAGCAACAGAGTTTCCAAAAGGGTTGCGTCAAGTGGTTCTTGTTGCGCCTGCATCACCCAACCATCTTACTCACTAATGACAAATGGGTAATTTTATCATGTTTAAACAACTATTTTTCTCACCATTGCTCGCCATTGGCGCTTTTTTTATGGCTTGTTATCCCAGTTTTGCAGAGGATAAATTGAAAATTGGCATCACCTTACAGCCTTACTACAGTTACGTTAAGGCGGTAGTGGGAGACAAAGCGGAGGTGATCCCCTTGGTTGATGCGGGTTTCAACCCTCACAACTATCAACCACAACCTAATGATTTAAAAAGACTCAGTCAAATGGATGCTATCGTTGTCAATGGGATCGGTCACGATGATTTTGCTTTGAAAGTGATTCAAGCTGCGCAGCGTGATGATTTAGTTGTGATTGAAGCAAATAGAGAGGTTCCTCTACTACCTGCAATGGGGCAGTCGGTTGGCAAAGGTGCGGTCAACCCACATACCTTTGTTGGTTTATCTACCACGGTACAAAAAGTGTACACCATTGCTTCAGCACTAGGACAGCTTGATCCAGAAAATGCGGATTACTACCGAAAAAATGCTCGAAGCTATGCTAAGAAATTTCGTTTAATGAAACGCGAGGCCATGCTTGCCCTCGGTCAACTAGAAATGCGAGGCATCAAAGTTGCCACAACACACAATGCCTATGGTTATCTGTTACAAGAATTTGGTGTTGATGTGGATGCTGTAATAGAGCCAGCACACGGTGTTGAGCCAAGTGCCAGCCAATTGCAGGAAACCATCGAAAAGATTCGCGCTTCAGATATTGATGTCTTGTTCTACGAATTAAATATGCCTAATCGCTTCGTGACGACGATTGAGAAAGCCACAGACGTGCAACTATATCGATTTTCACATATGACACACGGTGAGTATCAAGCTGAAAAAGTGGAATTAGAGATGAAAGACAATGTCGACACGCTCCTTCAGGCAATCAAATTTGTTGCTAATAAGCCAGTGAGGAAAGAGCAATGGCAATAGGTCCATCGATAGTGCTTAAAAATCTCAGCTTAAATTATGGTGAGCACCTTATTTTACAGGATATCTCGGCCAATTTTGAGGCAGGTAAATGCCATGTCATCATGGGGCCGAACGGCGGAGGCAAGACGTCGTTATTGCGTTCGATACTGGGCCTTACCTCGTTCACAGGAGAGATTTGTCTGCAATGGCCTCAAGCAAGTTTAACGAAGAAGGCTGGTAACATCGGTTATGTTCCTCAGAGTGCGGTATTTGAACCCAGCTTACCATTGACAGTCATGGATTTTGTTTTGCTCAATCAAACTCGAATTCCACTTTTTTGGAAAAGAAGATCCCAGCAATTTGAACGGGCGATGGCACAGCTAGATCGAGTAGGAATGGCTGCCCGTCATGATCGTAGAATGGGGCAGTTATCAGGAGGTGAGCAGCAACGGGTGTTATTTGCACAGGCTCTATTGGACGATCCTGACCTGCTTGTTCTGGATGAGCCAACAACAGGTATGGATGATCAAGGGGTAAGGTATCTAGAAGGCTTGATTCATGAGATTGTTGCACAAGGAAAAACAGTGCTAGCAGTGCACCATGACATCTCTGCAGTTCGTCGGCTGAAGGCTCAGGTACACATCGTCAATCGTCAAATCGTTGCTTCTGGAAACTGTGCTGAAGTATTAAGGCCCGAGCGCATAGAAACCCTTTTCCATCATCACTCTGCCAACGTGGAGGCAGCGTAATGGATTGGTTACGTCAACAGGCACTATATGGTGTGGAAGCGGGTTGGTTAAGCGACAGCTTTGCCTATGCTTTTATGGTGAATGCACTCGTCGCTGCTTGTATCCTTGGTCCTTTATTAGGAGGGTTAGGAACCCTAGTGATTGCGAAACGCTTGGCTTTTTTCTCTGAAGCGGTAGGTCATGCGGCTCTAACAGGGATTGCAATTGGTGTGCTGTTGGGTGAGCCTCCAGAAAATCCATTTGTTGGTTTATTCAGCTTTTGTATGATTTTTGCCCTTTTGTTGCATTTTGTTCGCAACAGAACCCATGTTCCGTATGACACATTAGTTGGGGTATTTTTGGCACTGGCTTTAGCTGTGGGTGCGGCCCTGTTGATGTTTGTGGCCCGAAAGATCAATATTCATATGCTGGAGAATGTACTATTCGGTTCTATTTTGACGGTAACAGACAGTGACATCATCGTTTTAGCTTTGAGCTGTTTGCTGATCTTACTATTAATGTTGCCCACCTTTAACCGCATGCTACTGACATGTATTAGCCCTGATATTGCAAGAGTTCGAGGCTTTAATACGCGCTTTTATGATTATCTCTTCGTTATGATGATCACGCTAGTCACGATTGCTGCAGTTAAAATCATTGGTGCTGTTTTGGTTGGGGCTCTTCTTCTGATCCCTGGTGCAACCGCAAGATTATTAACCCGACGAATGGGAAGCTTCGTTTTACTTTCATCGCTTCTCGCGACGGTGGCTTGTATAACCGGAACCTTACTGCCGATGGAGCTTGCTCTTCCCATTCCATCAGGGGCATCCATTATCATTGTTTCTGCCATGTTCTTTTTGCTGGCCACAATGTACCGAATTATATGCAAAGAAATGTGAGTCGATTAACATGAAAATACCCCCTATTAAATTTGGAAGTTTATTACTGGCTTCTACTCTATTTATTTCCACTTTATTTCCTTCTTTGAGCTTGGCTAAAGATATCGTGACCAGTACACCCACAACGTATATTTTGTCTGAGCAATTAATGAGAGAAACAGGGATCGAAACGATCTATTTACCACCAAAACGTTATGGCATTGAACGTTTAGTCAATTGGTTTGCTGGAAAAGGTCATGAACTCGCTAAACAAGCGGGTGAGAAAGCGACGGTTGCGATTACATTAGGGGCAGTTTGGCCTCAAGACCCGACGTTCGTTTATACGCGACAGGGCAACATTCGTATGATTGAAATCGATGCCTCTCAAGCAATCTCTCCAAGAGCTCAAAGTGTTGCTGTGTTGAAAGCTGATGAGCAAGCTCTGTCCAAATATGTTTGGATGAATCCGACGAACTTGATTCGTATGGCGTCGATCATCGGTGAAGATCTAAAGAAAATATATCCGAAGCATGCAACCAAGATAGAGCATAATCAACAGCGATTATTGACACAAATACGTCAATTAATTAATCAACAGCAAGAGGTTTTGCTAGAGAAAAACATTGAAGATGTGGTGTTACTGAGTACGGCTCTAGAAGACTTTGCCTCTGGCCACCAGCTGTTTGTTGCCGCTCGCCAATTCAACCCTGAGTTAGAGTGGACGGAAGCGGATAAACAGGCTCTCAAGCAACAGTTTGAAAAGGATAAGTCATTATGGCTGCTTACCGATAAGCGCCCCTCTTCATCTTTATTGGCTTTGGTTCCTAAGGAACGAATTATGGAAATCGATACTCTGGCTCGTTTAGGTCAGCATAATGTGAACGACGAGAATCCCTTAGTTCGATGGCAGTTATAACGTGATGATACATGCGTTATCGTTGTTAAATAATGAAAAGTTCAATTTATTTTCATGATGTAATTCACAAAAATAATCAATATAAAACAAATTGCCTATCCTTTGGTTTGTGACATGGTCATTTCGTTACTACCTTGTAGTCGTCAATCGGGATTTACGATTTCTCAGTTGGCTAACCCAAACAACTATATGGATATTAACAATGAAAATGAAAAATGTAGCCATTGCAGTGGCAGCGCTCGTCGGTTCTCAAGCATTTGCAGCAGAAGTTTACAACAGTGATAGTACCGCTCTCTCTATCGGTGGTCATGTTTCTGTTAACCTGAACGGTTCTGATGAAGGTGAGACAGAAATCGGGTCTAACTCACCTCGTATCAATATTGTTGGTTTACAAGATATTGGTAACGGTTTTGTTGTCGAGGCGAAAGGTGAGTGGGGCCTAAACTTCTTAGATGGCGGCGACCAATCTTTTTCTACTCGTCTTGGTTATCTTGGTCTTGCCCATGAAGAATACGGCTTATTTGTAGCAGGTACTCAATGGGCACCATACTACGACGTAGCTGGTGTAGCAGATTTACCGATTGCTTACGGTAACGATTTCCTTTATGAAAACCAGGGCAACCTCGGTACGGCTCGTGCGGATAAAATGCTGAGCTACCGTAAGACTTTTGAATTAGGGCAAGATTTAGCTGTTAACTTAGGTTTAGGTTGGCAAGGTAAACATGATGGAGCTATACCAATAGATGGTCCATTAGACTTGATAGGTGAGTATCATAGTCGTGCTCAAATAGCGCTCAGCACTGAGATTGCTGGCTTTGGTTTGGGTTATGCCTACAGTGGTGGTGATATAAGTGTAGTTTCATCTGAAAATGCAACTTCACACATCGTTTCTGCCAATTACGGTGAATACGGTTCTGGTCTTTATGCTGCATTAGTGTATGGTATGAATAAGTACTTCTATGAAGGTTATGAAAAAACTCGCCAATTAGAAGGCCTGCTGGCTTACGGTGTTAATGATTGGAACTTCAGTGTTAACTATGAGTCTGTTGATGATCACTCTGATAGTAAAACACTTTACAGCCACTCCGCACTGCAAGCCGAGTACGCTGTTACTTCTTCATTGTTTAGCTACGCTGGCTACCAGTTTGATCTAGGTAATGACAAGAATAAGCCAGATAACGACATGTGGACATTAGGTGCTCGCTACTACTTCTAAGTCGGCCAACCTAACAGATTGATGATAAGCGCTCACCTTTTGGTGGGCGTTTTATTTTATCGGGATAAGTTATCATTGGTGCTTACTTGGATATTTCTATGCCTTCACTTTCCGAGCTTGTAAAAATGCCCGCAATAAACGGGCAAAGGTTTAGGCTAGTATTTGAGAATAATAAACTGCTTTAGCTACTTGGTTTCGAGTAAGTCTAAGAAGAAAGCATATTCTAGTGCATCTTCTTTCAAACGCTTGAAGCGACCGGATGCTCCACCGTGTCCAGCTTCCATGTCTGTTTTGAATAACAGCACATTATTGTCGGTTTTCATTTCACGCAGCTTGGCGACCCACTTCATCGGTTCAAAGTACTGAACTTGTGAGTCGTGCAGACCTGTCGTGACTAAAATATTAGGGTATTCTTGTTTTGTCACGTTGTCATAAGGCGAATAACTCAGCATGTAATCATAGTATTGTGCATCGTTAGGGTTACCCCATTCATCGTATTCATTGGTGGTTAAGGGGATGCTCTCATCCAGCATGGTGGTGACAACATCAACAAATGGAACGTGTGCCGCGACACCACGATAAAGCTCAGGAGCCTGATTGATGATCGCTCCCATTAATAAACCACCTGCGGAACCTCCGACAGCGAATACCTTATCTTTTGCACCATAGCCTTCTGTAACGAGTGCTTTAGTCACATCGATAAAGTCGTTGAAAGTATTTTTCTTGGTTAATTTCTTGCCATCCTCATACCATGGTCTGCCAAGCATTTCTGACCCACGAATATGCGCAATCACAAAGACGAAGCCTCGATCTAGCAAGCTTAAGCGGGATGACCGAAACGAAGGATCAATGGTTGAGCCGTAGGAGCCATAGCCATATTGATAAATGGGGTTGGTACCATTTTTGTTAAATAAATCTTTACGATACACCAAAGAAACAGGAATCAGTTTGCCATCTCTAGCTGGCAGCATAATACGTTCTGAGTGGTAATTACTGGCTTTAAAATCTCCCAGAACTGGGGTTTGTTTAACGATTTCTGACTTATGTGTTTGCAGATCGAAATCGTAGTAAGTTCCCGGAGTCGTTAAACTGCTGTAGTACACTCTAACGTATGGATTATCCAGTTCATAATTACCCGTTAAGTAGGCAGTAAACGCTGAATCATTAAAATCGAGTGGGTAATCTTTTCCAGTAGAAAGTTGGCGAATGGTGATCTTAGATAGGCCATTACTTCGTTGTTCATACACTAAGTGATCATTCAGTAGAGTGAAATCAACCAATTGAACATCACTATTTGCAGGGATCACATCAACCCATTTAGAACGATCTTGAACTTGGTCTTTGGCGACTTTCATCAAGCGGAAATTGACCGCTTTATCATTCGTTAAGATGTAGTACCAGTCGCCAAGTTTGGCTACGCTGTACTCAACCCCATTTGCTAGAGGGTAGAAAATCTTAGCTTGGGCATCTGGATTATTCGCATCGATGACCGACACTCCGCTTGTTTCAGTGCTGGAATGCCAAATGTAAACTTCTTGCCCATCTTTACTTTTACTTAAGTCGGTATAGAAGGCGTTATTTTTTTCTTCATAAATCAGTTGATCGTCGCTTTGTGGCGTACCTAGCTGGTGGCGATAGACTTGATAGCCCAGTAACGTTTCAAGATCTTTCTTTATATAGTAGAAGGCTTGGTTATCGTTTTGCCAAGCGATTGAACTCGCTGCATTATGGATTTCATCTTCTAAATACTCACCTGTTGTGAGATCTTTGATCTTGATTGTGTAAATGCGACGACTCAAAGTATCTTCGCCATAGGCTAAGAGGTGATTGTTTGGGCTAACGTAAAGGTCGCCAATGCTGAAAAACTCATGACCTTTTGCCAATTGATTGACATCTAAGATAACTTGTTTGTCGGTACCTTGAGCATCGATAGAACGCAGGTAGGTTCTATACTCGTTGTCTCCGGTCACTTCACTGGAGTAAAAATACTTTCCTTCACGGACTGGCACCGAGCTGTCATCTTTTGCAATACGACCTTTGAGTTCTTCAAACAAGCTTTCTTGTAATGGTTCTGTGTGCTTTAAAACGGTCTCGACATATTGATTTTCTTTTTGTAAGTGTCCCAATACCTCTGGATCTTGGCGTTGATCATCACGCATCCAATAGTAATCATCGATACGAGTATCGCCATGTATGGTCATGGGATAGGGTTCTTTTTTGGCGACGGGGGCCGATGTCGCTTGAGCAGTGATTTGCGCTTGAGAAGCAGGGCTCATGGTTTGAACTCCGTTATTATTATTACATCCAGTGACCAGTATGGTCGAAATTGCGATCGAAAGAAAAGTAAAACGCATTAGGGTATCCTTGTGACTTGAGTTTTACATTTTTTTAACAAAGTTTGATGGCTTATTTAAATGTTATTAATGGCAAATGAGGTATAAAGAAGGAATTGAGTCGCAGTGAGCGGAAATGGAGAAGGTTAAATTGGCTTTTCGTCTCTTTTTGTCTATTTCGTTTATACCCAAGCATCCTGAGGCTGCTCGGGTATAGTGGTTTAAATCGTTAATGCTGCTTGGTTGGTTTGAACTTGCTGACGTTGTATCCAGCGTAGGCCAAATAAAACGACGAGCGACATTGCCATCATTAAGCACCCAAGCGGTAACTGATCTTGAGTTGGAAATATTGAAGCGAATAAGGTCACCAATCCTGCGCCAAGATTCTGCATCCCACCTAAAATTGCACCGCCTGTTCCCGCATGAAGTGGGAAAGGAGATAACGCACCTGTTGTCGCGGCTGGGAATAAGATCCCTGCACCTAAAAAGTACAATGTTGCTCCCCCAACAAGAGCGGCAGCGGAAGTTGCTTCAATTAGACCAGGAGCCAAAACAATTGCAGAGCCAACAAAGATAGCACCTAGCCCTACGTTAAGAGATAGACGCTCAGAGTAACGTTGCGCTAAATAGCTAGAAAGTCCAGCACCGACAAGGTAGCCCGGAATGGGTAACACAAATAAAATACTCACGGTTGTTGCGGGTAAGCCCAATACCCCTCCGAGTAGGACGCCGGCAGCGGCTTCAAATACGGCAACACCTGAAAAAGTAGCTACAAGGACGAGTAAAAATCCTTGAAAACGCTTATCAGCTAGGACGAAGCGATAGCTTTTTGTTACAGATTCGACTTGGCGTTTTTCCTTTGGCAAGGTTTCCACCATGCTGGTCATCATGGTGATCGTTACCGCAATCGCAAAGAGCGACAGAAATAAATAACTGGAGCGCCAACCAAACTCTTCTGTCAGGAACCCACCTAGTACGGGAGCGATCAAAGGTGAAAAAATAACACACATGCTGATCAGGCTGTTTGCTCGATGTAACTCTGTACCTTCAAAGCAGTCACGAGTCAAAGTACGTGACATGGCACCTCCGCAGCCGATGCCGAGCCCCTGCACAAAGCTACCTGCAAGAAACCATTCATACTGATGGGCAAATAACGCAATCAATGTTCCAACAACATAGATTAACAGGCCGACAATAATGATAGGTTTGCGTCCAATGCGATCCGATAACGGTCCATAAATAAACTGAGAAAAGCCGTAGGGAATTAAATAACATGCCATCACTGCTTGAAGGGTTGACGCTGAGACTGAAAATTCACCGGCCATATAACCAATAGATGGGACGTACATGGTTTGTGTCAGCTGACCAACAGCGGTCAAAATAGCGATGAGAAAGGTAAGTTTCGCTAATGGGAATGAGGCAGACATTAATGTATTTCTCCAAATATCAGGCAGTCATAAAGAACAATGATTTATGCAAAAGCAACCATATCTAGTTATAAATCTATGGCTAATTAGCATGAGCGCGAGATATTAGAGATTGATGACCATATTAGCAACAACGTTTTGTGACTCTAAGCAAGAAAAATACTCTACACAAGGATTAGAAAAACTAATAGAATTTTGGGTGGGCTTGGAGGTGAAAAGGGAACCTAAGTCCCCTCTGATTGAGTAAGGTACCTGAGTTCTCGGTATTTATTCTCTACCTACAGAATAAGCATACAAGAGTTCCAGAGCAATGGTGGCACCAGCGAGGGCCGTTACATCGCTATTGTCGTAGGGAGGGGAGACTTCTACGACGTCCATTCCAACGATATTCATCCCAGCAAGACCACGAATGATTTTGAGGATTTTATCAGAGTTTAATCCACCTAAAACAGGCGTTCCGGTGCCTGGGGCAAAAGCAGGATCTAAGCAGTCAATATCAAAAGTGACATAAACTGGCTTGTCACCCACTGTGCGTTGGATTTCTGCAACGATTTCGTTGACTGGCATGTCATTCGCTTGCATGGCATTAAGCACATGAAAAACATGATCTTGCTGCTTATACTCGGTTCTGATCCCAATCTGTATTGAATGTTTTTCAGAAATAAGACCTTCTTTTGGCGCATGGTAAAACATGGTGCCATGGTCGTAGGAGCTGCCGTTGGCGTAGGTATCCGTGTGAGCATCAAAATGAACCAATGCCATTTGACCATGATGTTTAGCATAAGCACGTAGTATCGGTAAGGTAATAAAATGATCCCCACCTAACGCTAACATGGTTTTACCACTTTTGAGAATTTCACTGGTCGCGGCCTCCAGACGGTAAGTGAAATCTTCAGCATCACCACAATCGAAGACAAGATCACCAGCATCTACGATTTTCAGTTTATCAAGTAGGTTAAAATCCCACGGGAATTTTTTACCTTCCCAAGCGAGGTTAACGGATGCTCTTCGAATCGCATCGGGCCCCATGCGTGCGCCAGGTCTGCCAGAGGTGGCCATATCAAGAGGGACGCCAAGTATGACAACATCGGCTTGTGTCGCGACTGGGTTTTTAATGTAAGGTAAACGTAGAAACGACATCGAATTCGAATAAAGCGAATAATCAGTCTTTGTAAACAAATCATTCATATTAAAAATCCTCTAAATAGGTATAGCCAGCTAACCCTTGCTCTAACTCAGCAAGAATGGATTGCTGTTCACTGGCTTCAACTCGCTCTGAAACCAATTGTTTGTAATTGTCACGAATAGCAGCGACATCGATATGGACATAACGCATCATATCTTCAACGCTATCACCTTCATTGATATAACTGACCTCAAACTGACCCTGTTCATCAACATGAATAACAGCGCTATGAGTATCGCCAAATAGGTTGTGCATATCACCAAGGATTTCTTGGTAGGCGCCAACGAGAAAAAAACCGATGAGATAAGGCTTGTCTTTACTCCAGGCTGGAACGGGTAGGGTCGTTTCTATGCCTTGCCCATCAACATAGTTATCAATGGCACCATCAGAATCACAGGTGATATCAAGCATAACGGCTCGACGTTCTTCTGACTCTCCAAGTCCAGAGAGAGGAAGAACGGGAAAGACTTGATCAATGCCCCATGCATCAGGCAGAGATTGGAAAAGAGAAAAATTGACAAAAAATTTATCAGCGAGGCGCTCACTCAACTCATCTAAAATGGGTCGATGAAAACGATTTTTGGTACTCATTTTTGTGCTGAGCTCGAAGTAGATTCGCAGTGACAGCTGTTCTGCCCATGCTCGCTGCTCTAGGTTTAAAACTCCGGTAGCAAATTGTGAGTGAACCTCAGATAAATCACTTTGCGTGTCGTTATAAAGTTCGATAAGGGCTCGTGCATCAGAGTCATCTTGTAAGTTTTGCCAGTTACGCCACATATTTTGCAGCAAAATCGGATCATCGACGGCCGGCTCACAAACGGCTTCTGGTTGGTAAGTTTCCGTACCGATAACATTAGAGATTAAAACCGCATGGTGAGCAGTCAAAGAACGTCCTGACTCTGAAATGATCACAGGCATGGGCTGTTCGTATTGTTGGCAAACATCCCCGATAGTCTGAACAATGTTGCGAGCGTATTCTGCGAGGCCATAGTTCATAGAATTAGACGATTGACTGCGAGTTCCATCATAATCCACAGCCAGACCACCCCCGACATCAAAATAATCGATTTGTGCACCAATAGCGCGTAACTCACAATAAAAGCGTGCAGATTCGTTGACGCCATTTCTGACATCACGAATGTTGGCCATTTGCGAACCTAAATGGAAATGGACTAACTGCATCGTGTGGAGCAACTCTTCTTGCTTTAAGCGTTGAATCACATTTAAAACTTGTGAGGCGGAAAGACCGAATTTTGACTTTTCGCCTCCGCTAGCTTGCCATTTTCCTGCGCCTTGAGAAGCTAAGCGAATGCGAAGACCAAGTCGAGGTGTCACACCTAAACTTTTTGCTTCTTGTAGAACCAAATCAAGCTCAGTCAGCTTTTCAAGCACGATAAAAACTTTATGGCCAAGCTTTTCCCCTATTAGAGCAAGACGAACGTACTCTCGATCTTTGTATCCATTACATACGATCACAGAACTGCCTTGCTGTGCAAGAGCGAGAACCGCCAGTAGCTCAGGTTTACTGCCAGCTTCTAATCCTAGTTGTTTGGTTTCTAATTGTGCTTGGCTAGCAAGGATCTCATCGACCACTTCTTTTTGCTGGTTGACTTTAATTGGATACACCAGAAGATACTGATTTGAGTACTGGTACTCTTCAATTGCTTGGTTGAAAGCCTGACAAATACCGTGCACGCGTTGATGTACAATTTGTGGAAAACGCACTAAAACAGGCAAGTTTAATTGCTTGCTTTCTAGTTTATCGACAATGGCGCTAAAAGGAATTTGATGTGGATAATCACTACGAGGAGAGACATAAACCTCACCTTGATTATCAATGCCATAAAAACCTTGGCTCCAGTAGTGTACGTTGTAGTCCGCTCTGATACGGTCTAATTTTGTTGTTTTTTCCAACTCGATTCTCACAAATGTATATTTTCACCCTCATAGGGAATAGAGGAGAAAATACAAAAAAGCAAATGATGAGGCTTGGACCTCAACTCTTGATTAAACAATCACTAATCACGTTGAGCCATACGCGACGAAGATGGCATAAAAGCCAGACTTCATGTTAATGAGCGATAAGCACATCTAGAGGTAGTATTGTGGGCAGGAATTAACGGATAAAATCGTGACGGTGTCTAACAATTAAATTTTATGATTTCGATTAAAGATAATTGTTCATCACTAAGAAAACGATTCGATTAAGATTACTTTTGGGGAAGGTGATTGACGTTTTCCCCAAAAGTAATGACCGAAAAAACGGACAGATAAAAGCAATAGCTACAGAGCGAGTAGGTGTGATTGGCTTGGATCAACTAACACTTTATCAGCCATGCCTTGACGTCCTAAGAGCATCATATAAGTCATTTCTTCACGGTTGGTGAGTGTAATGTCTATCGGCCAATCGGTATCGCCCATGCGCAGTGTTGTTGTGATAAGACAGCGATGTTCAAAGGTACCATTGGACGATTTAACTTTACGGTTGGCTTTGAGCGGAGCCTCGCAGCGGACAGTATGTTCCAAGTGATACACATCAGGGTGGAGATCAAACTCTACGAAGGATTGACCATCTCTTTCAAAGCAATACAAGTTATCTACATGCAAGGAAGAAGTTTGGGCACCAGTATCGATGCGTGCTTCTAACTGGCTAATCCCCAAATCTGGTAAACCAATGGCTTCGGCGTTACCAATAATAATCTTTTGATTCATAGTGTTATCCCAGCGATGAGTGACAAGCCTAAGTTAAACACTCAGGCGAGCATAGTGTGAATATTAGCCTTTTCCACGAGTGCGGTTTGCAAACGGTTTCGCGTGTTTTTCAATGAATTCGTATATCATTCCTGCAATATCTTTATCCGTCGCAGTCTCTATACCTTCTAAACCTGGAGAGGAGTTGACTTCCATTACGACAGGGCCATTCTTCGATTGAAGTATATCGACACCACATAAGTTCAAACCCATTGATTTTGCAGCATTAAGTGCGGTGGCTCGTTCATCTTTACTTAGCTTAATCAACTGTGCTGAGCCACCTCGATGAAGGTTGGAGCGAAACTCCCCTTCTTTTGCTTGGCGTTTCATCGCTGCGATAACTTTGCTTCCTACGACAAAGCATCTGATGTCAGCGCCATTGGCTTCTTCAATAAACTCTTGCACCATGATGTTTGCTTTGAGTCCCATGAAAGCTTCGATGACACTTTCTGCGGCTTTGGTTGTTTCTGCAAGGACAACGCCAATGCCTTGGGTGCCTTCAAGAAGTTTAATAACCAGTGGCGCTCCGCCAACATTTTTGATCACATCTTGGATATTATCCGGGTGATGAGCAAAGCCGGTACGAGGCAGGCCAATCCCTTTTCTGGAAAGTAATTGCATGGAGCGAAGTTTGTCTCGAGAACGACTGATCGCTACGGATTCATTCACACAGAATGTGCCCATCATTTCGAACTGGCGCACGACCGCCGTACCGTAGAACGTGATGGATGCTCCGATACGTGGAATAACCGCATCGTACTGAGGAAGCTCTTCACCTTTGTAGCGAATCCTAGGGTTATTGCTCGTAATGTCCATGTAGCAGTGCAGAGTATCGATGACATCGACTTGATGTCCGCGCTCTTCACCCGCCTGTTTGAGGCGCATGGTGGAGTATAGATTCTCATTACGAGAAAGAATAGCAATACGCATGACAATTCCTTAGCTCAGTCAGTAAAAAATAAAAGCATTAATAAAAGAGTCCTGTGAGAGGGAGAATTGAATTCACCATATTCTCTCACTTCAATGACTTAGGATAGTGGTTGAACAACCACGTCGTTAGAGCTGCGAACCATAGTTTTTTTTGTCTTGGAGGAAAACGAAAAAAAATCATCGTGACGACAAATATTTTTTATCGACTTTTCCGTGCCTTACAGAGCAAGGGCATCTTGGATACATGACGCTTTCAGTATTTAGAAAAAACATTCGATTTGAGATTTCAATCACAAGTATGGAATGTGTCAGTCGGTCGGTTGGCTAAGAGGTTTTACAAACCATCATCAGTATTTCTTTGAGTGTTTGATATCGAGTGGGCAGTGTGCGATTACGTTTTTTAACAAGGAATAAAGTTTCGTAGACAGTGTTTTTTGTATCAGCAACAAAAAGTGTTTCTTGATTTGGAAAAGAGTGGAGTGCACTGATGGGGAGAACGGTAAAACCTAGCCCCTTACTGACTGGTAATAGAATTTGAGAAAGTTGGTTGATGTAACTGGAGGTTGGTAGTTCATCAAATCTTAGATCTTGTATCGATGGTTCACCGCATTGCTCAAAAAACAAAGAAATATAGTGAGCAGCATCTGGGTGTGAGATCACGCCGCACTGTGCTAATAAGTCAGGTGTTATCTGCTTACCTTTATAATAATGAGGTAATATTAAGCACAATGGCTCTTTACCGATAACTTCGTAATCAAATTCTCTTGAGCTGGGGTGCTCGGTTACAATACCAAGATCGATGTTTGTGTCGCTGATGTTTTTGAGAATCGAGCGATTTGGAGCGACTTCGAGATGAATAGACAATTCCTCGTTCTGCAATTGCTTTTCGAGTAGAGGCTCAAAAATCTGCAAAGCCAGAGAGCCGGAACAGGCAAGTCTGCAACAACCCGCAAGTGGATTATCAAAGCTTAAACTTTCCAGCAGTTTTTTTTCATTTTGTTCTCTTTCTAAAGCATAATGATAAAGCATGCGGCCTTGTTCAGTCAGTTCAAAGCTTTTATTTTCACGTTTAATTAGTGCATGTTGGCATGCTTGCTCAAGCTTTTTAATATGCTGACTCACACCTGGTTGAGTCATGTGAAGTTTTTCAGCTGTCTTTGTGAAGTGGCCAACTTCTATGAGTGTTTTGAAAGTATGGAGCCAGACTGGATTTAGCATAGTGATTATCAGCGGTCGCACGAGTGATTGATGGAAGGTTAACACGGACTTGGTAAGAACTGGAAGTAGGGACCTAAGTCACCCATTTAAATTAAGTCTCTTAGGATCACTGAGTATGACGTTGCTAAAAAAATAAAACCCCGCTTGATTTACTCAAGCGGGGTCTATTCTTTTGTGCAGCAATCCAGCTACTAATAGGTGCTCCCTGCATCTATCCTTGATTGTGGCTAAATCCTTTAACCAATTTCCTTGTTCATCGCCTTCCTAGCGGTGTCCATACTAACCTGTCATCCTGACGGGTGCGCCCTTCCTAGAGCTACAAACTTCCTTGTGGGTTATTCATCCTAAATAACCACGTCTTCTTCCTGAAGAGACCTATTCCTTTAGGCTTTTCCTGTTCCTATCAACATCCTGTCGACAAATTCAGTATGGCGGTTTCGCAGGTGATGTTCAATTTGTTTAATAGAAAAATATTCCTGCCTAAAATGAGTTATTTGATTTTATCTATTAAAAATCAATTATTTGTCAGAGTTATCTGGTTTTTTCTTAGGGAGCTTTTGGTTTTAAGCTTACATTCTTTGTGAGAGATCTCTTACAAGGTGGTGGGGTAATTTAATATGAACCTTGTGGTCTCAATAATTTGTGAACTCAATAACTTGTGGCCTTAATAAATCGAAGTCTCATAGAAAAGAGTTGAGGGCTTTTCTTAAGGTTATCGAAATCGTTCGCTCCGCTGCCATCTATTTGTAATATACATGAGGTAATTTTATGACTGTCTCGAGTTTTGAGAACGGTATATACCCAAGTTTGTTTTTCTTAACTCAACACTTTGAAGCTACTTGGACGTAAAATGGTCAAAAATTAGCTTGCAAAATTGGCTGTTTTGTAATTATCTTGTGATATGCATCACTGTTTATTTATCTGTTACTAGTTAGATTTAATACGTGATATAAAACAATAAGCTCATGATGAGCGCTACTTATACCAATTAGGGAGATGGCTATGAAGAAAATGAGAAGGGCACAATTGCATCGTGTGCGAATCCAATATTGGAAAGATACCAAAACAGAAACGGCGCGAAAGCCATAGTATCTACAAATAATACCTACAATTAAATACTTGTGTTGAAATACATAGTTTGATGACGAAAAAAGCTGATCCTAAAATCAGCTTTTTAGCCGCGCAGTTGAACTTTAGTATCACAATTCTCAAATCAAAATTAAGAATGTCTAACTCAGTCCGATGACAGTGCTCTAAAAATACTTGAGCACTGCTTCATGCGTCTTGAGGTCACTTGGGTATATGTTTAGAGGTAGTTAGCGTCTACCAGTTCGCCCGCTTTAGCGCTGCTTACTTCTGGGCGAGCTTCTAACCAAGCTAAAACTTGTTTCTTTTGTTCTTCAGTTGCGCTGCTGTAGCGCTCGGTAGAGCATAGGAAACCTTCAAATAGCTCTAAACCACCACCGCCGAAGCAAAGTTCTAGTCCATCAATATAGTCAATGAATTCATCAACAAAGAGATCGTAGCGATCAAAATCTTTGATGTCAGTTTCACAACTTATCTCAAAGCCTAAAATTGCGAATTCACCTAGGAATAGCTTTTTACGCAGACGACGGTTCTTATTATCGATTTTATCTAGTTTCATAATTAATTCTCGTTGATGACTTTCTATCCCTTATACCTGCAATTTTCTCCGATCCCAAGAGAAATTAAGCAAATACTATAGCTTATTGATGAAATCTTTAAAGCGGGCTTTGGTTTCTGCGTCTGCTTTTTGATACCAGAAATGCAACATTTCCTCTGCAGTTGAGTCTGCTTTCATACCCGCTGGTAATCGTGCAGGTAATGTTACTGGCTGTACCATGGCACTGCCAAAGCCGATTGCGGCAACGCCACCTGTTTTGTTGTAGCTTTCTACTTCACGAACATAATCACGACCAATTTGCATGCCGGACTTAAGTAGCTTGTCTTGCTTTACTGGAACCGCTTGGCCAGAAGTATTCACTAATTTCCAGTCTAAGTCCTTGATATGCTTTTTGGCATCTCTTAAATCACGGTATTTAGGCATTTCGAAGGTGAGCTGGGTATTTGACGCATCAAAACGTGCTACGATGACGTCACTTTCTGCATTGACGCGGTCATTTCCTTGACTGAAATATGGAGAATAGCGAAATACGACTTGGTTTTCTCCGTCTGGAAGCGTCAATGATTTCTCAGCATCGAAGAAATCACCAGATAATTGAGCTTTTTCGCCATTAGCGGCCAAGATGGAAACTTCATCAGGGACGGTGATGGTGATGTTCGCGAAGGCTTGACTACTCAATGCCAAAGCAAGCGCACAAGTTAATGGCTTGATTAGTTTCATTGTTTATATCCTGAATGCAGTAATGAATATGTGGGAAGAGTGCATTGTTAAGAATTTGATTGCAACTCTTACGTGCCAGAAGTGTGAATTTTTTTAACAGTAGTAGAGGGAGTGTGTACCCAGTAACCATAAATAATGGAGGGAATATGCCCAAGTGACACGCTCCTAAAGGTCATCTCTCTGAATACAGCATCTTGAGGAATAGACGGGCGAGAATCGGTTGTTAGTGACTTTTGGCTGTTAGCCATTTTGCAATCATCTCGATCAGGTCATGCTTTTTCACTGGCTTGGTAAGATAATCATTAATCCCGTATTTTATACTCTGGACTTGGTCTTCTGCAAATGCATGAGCGGAAAGAGCGATGATCGGGCACCAAGGACAATCGCCTGTTTGCTGTAACAAACGAATGTCTTGAGCAAGAGTGTAACCGTCTTTATCAGGCATTGAGATATCAGTAATAACAATATCCGGTTTTATGCGTTGGAAGAGCTCTAAGCCTATTACTCCATTTTCGGCCAGAGTCAGTTCGATATCGTTCACAGGCAACATTTTGGAGATTAAAACACGATTAATTCTGTTGTCTTCGACTAAGAGTATTTTTTTTCCGTGAAGATAAACTTCAGAGGTTGAATCTGTTTTCGTGTCAGACGCTTCTTCTTCTATGAGTAGTTTAAGCAGTTGATTGCGAGTGATAGGTTGCTGAAGTGGAATTACGCGTGTTTTCTGATCGTGACTAAGGAGATTGGGAGAGTATGGAGCCATAAGAATAAGCTTAGGTTGACCCTGAGTGCATGTTTTACCAAGTTCAATCAGTTTGCTTATCTCTGCACAGGATGTTGGTTGGATGATGACGCTGTTAAAATCTTCCATGTGGATAGAATGGATAAGTTGCTCTGATAATGTAGCGACATTGGGTATAACTGTAAGTGACCATTGCATCGACCTTGCAAGAGAGTTAAAGATAGTAATCCGAGGTTGATAGTCATCAATGAGCAAAACAGTTTGTTCACTGAGAGGATCAAACTGAGCTTCTTGTTGAGTTGTGTTGATTGTGAGTGGAAGTGAAAAAGAGAAGCAAGAACCTTCATCAAGGCGTGATGTTACATTGAGCTTGCCGCCATGCAGGGCGACCAGTTGTTGTGAAATGGCTAAGCCTAATCCCGTCCCTTGATAATTTCGTGTCATTGAACTATCGACTTGCTCGAACTTATTCATAATATTGGGCAAATGTTGTTCTGAAATGCCGATCCCTGTATCCATAATTTCAAAGTGATAGCGGTAGATATCACTCCGCTCAGTCTTTTGTAGCCTTAATTTCAATAAGACATGACCGTCATCAGTAAATTTAACGGCATTTCCAAGTAGATTGATTAAAACTTGATTAATTCTGCCTTTGTCACCTGAAACAAGCTTGGGTATATCGGGAGGAGCATCCAATAATAACTTTAAACCTTTCTGATTGGCCTGAAAAGCACATAAGGCCATACTCGATTCTATCAGGGTGATAAGATCAAATTCTTCCTCAACTAGGTGTAATTTACCTGCTTCGACTTTGCTGTAATCAAGAATATCGTTGATAAGGTTGACCAAATTGTCGGAGGCAGCATAGATTAACTGAAGCAACTCTCTTTGTTCGGTGTTTTTTTCATTCTCCATTAAAATTTCGCTGAAGCCCATAATAGCATTCATAGGCGTACGAATTTCATGGCTCATATTGGCTAAAAACTCAGATTTTGCACGAGTCGCTTGCGCTGCTTTTTCAGCTTCTTTCTTTACTTTGTTAGAGAGCGCTTTCTGTTTTTGGTATTGCTGACTGAGAGTTGCTTGAGCTTCGGCTAATGATGTCGACATCTGATTAAATGCTTCGACAACGCGTGTGACTTCATCGTTACCTGATAGGGGTAACTCTGCTCCAGGCCCTTGCTGGGTTATTCTAACAACACCTTGCCTTAATGAATCAAGACGGTTCATTAAATAACTGCCAAGAGCGAACGAAAATAGAGCAACAAAAGTCATCTCCAATAGAGCGATCAGGATACTCGCTTTTGTTGCTAGATGGAGAATCTGGTGAATCGAATCGACTTTTACTCCCATTTCCACAAGTCCATAAGAAGTAGAACCGAGTAGGATAGATCCTGCAACACCATAAATGCCATTGCGGCTTTCGAATGGGCTTAAGTTGGTGTTTACCTCATTTGCGTCGTAATTGCCCTGTTCGGTTAACATGATACCGTCACTATCAGTAATTCTGATATAAGCAAGATTATGCTCACTGACGACAGACTTAGCGAAACTCTCTAAATAAGCAAGATCTGTCGCTATTACCGCATCTCTTGACGCTTTAGCAAAAACATTAACCAGTTGCTTGCTGCCTAGCTCTAAACTTTGCTCATTTGAGCTTTTAAGCCAACTTAACCCACTAATAATAAGAATAGCGAGTGCTAAGGCTTCAATTAAAGCGATACCAATGATCGTTTTTATTCTTAAGGTCATTCCGAACCTTTAAAGAGATAAATTAAGTTGCACAATATCGTCCCAATCACTGTCATCTGCTTTTTGTAACCCCTTGATGTTGAGTTGCTTGAAGCTTTGTTGTGCTTGCTGGTTTGAATTCAATGCTTCGATGGTTTGGCGCAATGCTTGTTGGGCCTCAATCGGAACATTATGAGATACCGCAATCGCATGAGGTGTATACGAAGAAGTGGTATAGAGAATCTTCAGTTGTTGTTGTGTTTTTTTTGGCAGGCTTTTAAAGGTCCTCATAACCCCTCCTCCCGCAGGGTATAGCCCTTTCGCGACATTCAAGTATACGGAATCATGGGAACCGACATACTTGGCAGTGACTGGGATGTTTTTTTGTGCTAGCTCGGATTGGTTGATTATCGAAGCGGCAAACGCCCTTGGTGCTGGAAAAGCAATCGTTTCATCTGCAAGATCAGCTATGGTGCCGGACCAATCGGCTTTTGTGACTAGAATACCCTTAATTTTCTTATCTTTAGCATGTGCTACAGCGCTATAGCCAGGAGTCTTATTCACCAGAGTAAAATGATAAGGATTCATATAAGCGACATCGTATTGACCGTCAGCAAGGCGCTGCTCGAAAGTTGGGATGTCACGAGCGGTGGCAAATTTAAATTCGACATTGGCGAGTTCACCCCAAGCATCAAGAAGAGGTTGCCATTGCTCGGCAAGCTTTGCTGCAGATTGCTGAGGGACGACACCGAAGGTTAATTGAGTCTTAGCTAGCACGAAAGGTGCAAAAGAAAGGAGAAGTGGGTACAAGAGGAGAGGTAATTTTCTCAAGATAAAACTCTTTTTGGTAACGTAAGCTTGAGCAAACATATGGTTTTCCTATTTTGAGAAGTAGAAGTTCAAAAATACCGTTCCTATTAATAATAGGCACATTGGTCAGGAAATGTATTTGTACTAAGCTTGATTTACTCAATAAAGTAAAAGGAGTCATGGATGACTTTTTGATTGGATTATATCTTTAAATGAAAAGTCTCGATAAAAGCCATTTGGCCGTCATATCGAAGTTTTGTCAGAATGCAAAAACGTTCAGGTACTAAACTTGCTTATTTATTAAACATGCAGTGAACGATTCTCAATGTAGAACGACTATACCTTGGAATCGTTGCCGCGCCTGAGAGCTAAGGTCATCTCGCTGAACACAGCATCTTGAGGTTACTTGGGTATAGACAGCAAATATTAGTAATTTGAGATAAAGCTTTAACTACAGCTCTATCAAAACGATACCTTTCGATCATCCGGAGTAAGATATGAATGTTAAAGTTATGCTCGTTAGCCTTTTGTGCACAGGTTTGATTTCTGCTTGCGGTGATGGTGAGGACAGCTCGTCAGTGACTCCTGTCCCGAAATCATTACCCAACACGGAGAGTCTTGTGGCGGCTCGTGACTTTGACTTTGATATTGGGACTAAAATCACGCTTTCTATGAATTATAAGGGTGAGAACGATGGCGCTTTACACATTTACTCAGAAGCGGCTTATACCGACTCATCTGGTGATGCTATTGGAGATCCGCGTTCAAGGTTAACGACTGTTTACCCGAAATTGACTGAGCAGATAGAATTGGAAATCAACACTAATTGGCAACAACTTTATGTTCATTGGGTGCCGATGAATGTCAATGAATCAGAGCAGAACTGGGTGATTTCACTAAATCAAGCAAATAACACTTACCATATTGATATGTAAATGCTTCTTTCACTGTGCATCAAGTAACCTGAAGCATTTAGGGGCAATGCCAAGATAATATACCCAAGCACCTTGAATCACTTGGGTAAAAGTTAGAGACTTTCAATCATGCTGCCATAGCCAAACTGCTTGCGTTGACTCGGCTATATCCGTTCTGTTCCTGTTCAGTCAGTTATATGACACAGAATCTCATCAGATGAGGCGACAAAAATCGCACCTTGTTGTTCTAACTCGGTGATAACTTGTTGACAGGTTTCGGGTAACACAGCGCGAGTTGAGGCGAGGTTGACTATCACTTTGAAACCTAGGTCGAGGGCTTGAGAAACGGACTTCTTAACGCAAAAGTCGAGCGCTAAGCCACCTATGATGACAGTATCGATTTGGTTAAATTTGAGGAATTCATTGGCACCGGTTGTGATAGTGTCGGCCATATCGTGGAAGAAAATCCCATAAGGATGTGCGTCAGGATCCATACCTTTGTTCACCTGAAAATCATAATCCAATACAGGAGGTAAACCGTTCAGTAATTCGACACCTTGAGTGCCTACCACACAATGACGGTTCCATTTTAAGTCAACATTTGGCAATCCGACGGGTTCTAACATGTTGGCTGGCGTTTCTGCATCCCAAGCTGCTTTAGGTGGGTGAAGATCACGACTTACGAGCTTAAGTCTGCCTTTGGTATGGTTTTTCACCAACTCAGGGACTATCTCTAATGCTCCTTTTACGGGGAGCTCATCAGGACAAAGCTCAGAAAACCCTTTTTGGGGATCGACATCGATAATTGCTGTGTTTTGATAGTTAACGGAAATAGTCATAAATGTATTGCCTATATATCTTTCATTGTTAGGGCTACTGAGTTTTGTAGGATACTGAACGTGTTTGTGATGTTCTGTAATAATGCCTTATCTTGCTCTCATTTGGGCAAGCTGAGGAATGCAAGCCTAGCCGCGTAAACAGTTCTGGAAGAAAGTGACGCCATCATTAGCTAACGCATAGACCATTGCTGGCTTACCTCCTTTCCCTCTATTTGTTGAGGCTACTTTATTGGTAGGCTTAACTACACCAGAGTCAATTAAGCGACGCTTTATGGTCATACGGCTAATATCAATACCAAACTCTTGGTAAGCCGCGATAATATCAGCAACCAGGAACTCCTTATCTAAGGCAAAAAGCAAGACAGAGGTATACTCAATTGATGCACGGAGCTTCTGCCATGCAATTTCGATCATTTTTTGATGATCAAAAGCCAGAACTTCATCCCCATTAAGAATGTCCTGCAGTGGAAACCATTTCAGGTGGCATTCTGGCATACCTGCGTCATTGATTTGTTCCACATTGTTTCTATCGAGTAAAGCATAGTGTGTGATATTTAAACTCCACTCTTCTGGATCGCGTTTTGGATCGCTATCAAAAAAAGCTTCACTAAAATGACGTGGATAAGTGTGGATCTTTTCTCTACAGATACGACGGCGTGCCGACTCAAAGTTCTCATCTGCTGGACGTCCACCTTGCTCTGTCATGTCTTTATCGAAAACGAAGCCGCCTGGTAAGGCCCAAACACCGTGATAGGGGCGGTTAGGGTTAGAACGTTTCAGTAATAACACCTCAAGTCTTTTCTCTGCGCACCCAGATAATCGAAATGGAATGATATCGACACAGACGATCATGATAAGCCCCTAAATATGATTTGTAAGTAATCTAGCGTATAAGCTACATTCAATCAATATGTAAGTAACGAAATGTTATAAACTAAATTATATTTTGTGATTAAGGGGTTCTTTGAGGTTGTCTCTTTATCGATGAATTTTGTGTTAAATTGAAGATGTTTTGGGGATTTGAGGATTAATTAATCACTAAAAGGCTCATGAAACATTATTCTTTAGAGTAGTTAGTAACAAAAGTTGACAAACTAAACTTGGGTGTTTATTGTTTATGCACTAAGTAAGTAACAAATAGTTATATACTCAATTTATGTTGATATACACAGCTTTAAAGTACCAATATTCTAGGACTTTCAGGTGGGATGAAACAAGACTGAGTAGATTTTAACAGGGCATGCAAAAGGGCTCCACATGACCAGTAATTTATTTTCTTCTCGTATCATACAAAGTGCGTTAGATTTTGACGTATATAAAGTGAATATGATGAGCGCGGTAGTGTCACACTACCCTGATATTGAAGTCGCTTATAAATTCATTGTTCGTAGCGATGAAGATCTTTCTGCTTTGCTTCCTGAAGTGGAAAAGCAAGTTAACCTGTTGAAGAATATTAGATTTACACCTGAACACATTAAGTACATTCAACGTGTTGCGCCTTATTTATCAACGCAATTTATTGAGTCTCTCCGGTCTTTTTGTTTTCATCCAGAACGTCATGTTACTTTCAGTATTAAAAAGGGCTTAGACGGTAAGAATCAGCTACACATTACCGTTGCTGGTCTATGGCAGGAAACCATTCTTTATGAAACGATCATCATGAGTATTGTTTCTGAAGTCCGAAGCCGTTCACGCTGGGCTGATATTCCTGCTGAGCACTTTCTTGATACCCTTCATAAAAAGGTGCGTATTCTTAAAGCTGAATTAAAGCGACGTAATATCACTAACTTTAAATTTGCTGATATGTCGACTCGTCGACGCTTTTCTTATAAAGCTCAGCGCTTAATGCTCGAGTATATCAGTGCGACACTCCCTGAGTGCTTGACAGGCACCAGCAATTATCACCTTGCTCATCAGTTAGGACTTACACCGATAGGAACAGTTGCTCATGAGTGGTTCATGGGGCATCAAGCATTGGTGAATGTCCAAGACTCGCAAAAGGTAGCCTTACAGCGCTGGCATAAGATGTTTAATGGGGCGTTAGGTATAGCCTTGACCGATACCATTGGGATTGACGCTTTCTTACAAGATTTTGATGAAAGCTTGAGCCGTGCTTATACTGGCGTAAGACACGATAGCGGTTGCCCTTATGAATGGGGTGAGAAGATCATTAAGCATTACCTGTCACACGGCATTGATCCCATGAGTAAAACCCTAGTGTTTACTGACGGGCTAAACTTTGAGCAAGCACTTGATATTTGCGAGCATTTCCAGAACAGAGCTCAAGTGAGCTTTGGCATCGGAACTTTCTTAGCAAATGATATGGATACTTACTCTAATGAGCGTGGTGAAACTTATTCTCCTCTTTCGATTGTGATCAAAATGGTTGCCTGTAATGGCTCCCCTGTGGCAAAAATAAGTGATGAGCCAGAGAAAGCAATGTGTGAAGATATTTTCTTCTTAATGAATCTGAAACGACGATTTAATCAATCCCTTGATTTGGATCACTGCCGTAAGCTGATTGATCGTTTAGAAACTGAAGGTCAGAACTATTTGCTTGAGATTTAAGCTGTACTCAAGCATCTTAAGGTCACTTGGGGATCTTGAAATGACTTGGGTATATAGCAACTTGGGGTAATGTGAGCCGATGAAACGCAAAAAGGTGTTACTTGTTTTAGGTAAGCGCCTAGTTAGAGGGAATTTAACTGCGGAGGGGCGCTCCCGAGTTGAAGCGCTCATCGAAATGATGCCCAAGTTGTGTGCAGAAACGACGACAGTGATATTTTGCGGTGGTAAAACAGTTGGGCAAGCAGTTTCTGAAGCCGATGCGATGTTTTGGTATTACCAACAACTTATAAATCATTCACAGAGTCGTTTGCCTAAGTTACCTATTTTACTTGAAAATCAGTCGGTCAACACAGTTCAAAACATACAAAATGCAGCAGCTCTGCTTATTCAGAATGGCTTTGCTAATAGTGGTGACACTATAGATGTATCTTTGCTATCAAATGACTACCACCTAGCCCGATTAATTGAGATTCAAACTCTGTTAGATGAGCAAGGTTTATTGCGATTATTTCAATTACACTGTGCGCAAGCGAATATTACTGCCAATATCCCTTTAGATATTGAGCAACACATTGGTGTGCCATACCCAAATAAAGGAGCACAGGCAGAAGCATTTTTAGCTTGTGAAGCTTTGACGACTTATCGTGTTTATTTGCAGGGGGTAAAGAATCAGGCTTTTCAGCGCCCGTTGGCAGAAGTTCAACATCAACCATTAAGCATTGCAAAAAAGGCAATCAAACAGTTATTGCTAATGCCGCTTGATGATCATGCTCATGAACACGTTATCCAATTAGCAAAGGCCATCGATCAGACAGCCTTTACTTTTTCCGCTGAGGAAATTAACGTCGCATTAGCGGTGATTGACCCTATTTTAACCATGCTAAACCGTCGTTTTGATCCTGAATCTATCGCATCACTTTACGGTAAGTTGCGATAGAGCTAAACGCGATCAGGCTATAGCAAAGTAGCTCGATCCCTTCTTCAGCGATGTTTTTGACATCATGAACAAAGTGTTCTGCCATTACATGACGCCAGAAACTTCCCATGCCATACACTCGAGAGAATACTAATAATAAAATGACAGCGACAATAAGCAGCTGCATGGATTGCTCTCGGAGGAGATCTGCCATTTGATTGACCGTGTTTTTTCCACCTTGGTAAGCCTTAAAGCACGCCAGTACACTGACTAATAGTGCTGGATATACCCAAGATCCGTGGCGAATTATATCAAACCAGTAATCCATTTCTCTAATCAGTAGAGCAGCAAAGAAACCCGTAATCAGTATTGCAGCGTGCGAAACTGTCTGGCTTTTTTGACTCAAACGAAAAAATGAAATCGTTGTGATAAGCAGCATTGTGAGTTGAAGGCTTTCAGTGATGGAGCGCTCGCCTAAACCGACCTCTAAGTACATGAAGTCAATTCGTAAACTAAAGTTAACCAACAGGCTGATGATTATTGTCATTAACACTACTTTTAATGAACCATATATGATTTGCTTACTACTTGCAGTGATTTGTGCTTTTTGTGCAGGGAGCACAGTTTGGCTTTGTGTATTTTCTTTCATTTTTCTAAAAATAACGTTCAAATTGTAAATTAGTTGACACTATTATAAATACCACTTTGATAAGGGTAAATAAAGTCATTTTATGGTTAAATTGAACAGTGTTCATAATTGATGAATAAGTAGGTTAATTGATTGCTCTTGGACTGATAGGTTTTTTGTATGTGTTGGGTCTGATGCAAATGTTACTTAGCACTCTTAGTACTATGAGTTTATCGCTCTACTGCGTTTCAGATACGACTGTGTTTCAGATACAACTGTAATTAGCTAAACGGTTATTTAACTGAATGGTTTTAAAAATTAAAACGGCTCTTGATTAATGGGTCATATGATAATGCTCCCACAGCTCAACTCGCTCATTATCAGGTAGTAGACAATAACTGGTTCGTGATGCATTTTCAGTGACAGTATCGAGGAGACCATCTTGCTCAATGCAGTAAAGTGCAGCAGGATTTGTTATTGATGTATATTCATTTGAATGAGTGACCCCTTCATGAAGAGAGCACCCTGTTGCCATTACCACTGCTGAAATGATCACTAATGTTATTTTTTTCATTTGTATTTCCTTATAGGCTCAAATTGTTGCATTGAATACCGCTCATTAAGGTCACTTGGTGATAATTTAGTTGACCATTTAATTAATTATAGGAAAGCTTTCGCAAAATTCTGTTTATAACCAAGTTTTTTGAGTCCGCAGTAAATAACTCAGTGACCTCGCTCTGAATCAAGCATCTTGAGGTCATTTGGGTATAATGGGTAGATAGCCTAAGCACATAAGGAGTTATGTTGAGACACTTAAGAACCTCAGTACATCCGGATATTGGCCATTTGGATGATAAGTCGATTATTCAACGTCGTGCGGCGCGAGCAATTGTTCTACACGGAGAAGATATTTTGCTTCTTTATACCGAGCGCTATCATGATTACACACTACCAGGTGGTGGAATCGATGATGGTGAAGATGTCATTTCTGCTTTAGTTCGTGAACTAAGAGAGGAAACAGGGGCAAAGTCGATTCAAAATATTAAACCATTTGGTTTATATGAAGAGTTTCGTCCTTGGTATAAAGCAGAAGCAGAAGTGATGCATATGAGCTCCTACTGTTATACCTGTACCGTCGAACGTGAATTGGGTGAGACTGCATATGAAGATTATGAGATTCGTAACGGTATGCGCCCGGTCTGGATCAATATTCATCAAGCGATTGCTCATAATGAGCAGACAATACTAGAAAGCCCAAAAAAAGGGATGAGTATTGAGCGAGAAACATTTCTGTTGCAGTTGGTTGTTAGAGAATCGCTTCATATATGCAGTTGAATGCATTCGTAGATAAAAAAAGCCCGAGTTCCTTATGGAACCCGGGCTATTCCAGACGCGCAAGCGAAGCGTCATTTTTTGCTCTTCGAGCGATTTAAATAGTCACCCTATACCACTTCTTTTTAATCATGTTCAACAAGTAGCTTTAATTACGTTTGCTGATATACAAAGCGCATTTATGTTGGCTAAGATCAACTATTTTTTCAGACTATCATCATTTAATCCTCGTTTCTTATATATGAGAGGCTTTTTTGCTCTCGTGAATAATGATTGGAATCCAGCTCACGTATTGTACAGTTTTTATAAACTAACTAGAGGTGGCAGAGGGGCCCAATCAACTAAAGGTTCGAAAGTAAAAGTCTCTTGTGTAGAAAAAAGCATTAAGGGTTGAACTGTAGTCGAATGCATTTGTTTCACGTTGATAAGCTGACTCAGAGCAAAGAAGCGATGAACATATTGCTGAGTTTCTTGGGGAAGTATCAGCTTGCTAAAATCCCGGCTTCCTGCTCTTTTGATTGCTCTTGCGACACGTCCTTCTCCAGCATTGTAGGCCGCTAAAGTCAAAGCGATATCTTGGTCAAACTTCTTATACAAAAATGTTAAATAAGCAAGGGCCGCTTGTGTGCTGGCTTTTACATCAAATCGTTGATCACGTTGTGATGTAACTTGCAATCCAAAACGCCGAGCAGTGGCAGGAATTAGCTGCCATAGCCCCGCTGCGTTTGCGTGAGAAACGGCTTTAGGGTTGAAAGAAGACTCTAGCATGGGCAGTAAAACGAGATCTGCTGGTAGCGAACGATGTTTAAGTTGCTGAAGAATGTGATTTACCAACTGATGCGAGGTCTCAAATCTCTTGGAAATGTGGGTTTTATGTCGAGCTAAAATTTGGTGTTGTTGCTTAATCGCGCTGTCACTGGGCCGAGCAACAGCACTGGAACAGAGTGCCGAGCTCAACAATAACATCATTAAAGTATAGATAACCTTTTGAAGAAACAGAGTTGGATTCCGAATTTCCATCGGTTGCTGGGGCTTAGAAAGTCTGTTCTTCATAAGTATGTGCAACGGGCTGAAGGAGTTGAGTGACGATCTCTTGAAATGCAGCGGCGGTGCTTCCATTATTGGTGTTTTCTTGCTTGCATTGCTTAATGAGCGTATGCAAAACCGTCCATTGTTTTCGAGCTTGGATTGCGATGGTTTTTGGTAAGGCATCGAATATTTTCGATACGCCTTGTTCATTTAAAGGGACGCCAAGTGACAGCATCCACTCTTTTCTCTTTTTGGCCGACTGGCTCAATTGATTTAATAGCTCGACTTGATGCTTGTTGTCTTTGTCTAGGCTCTCGCTTTCAAAGGACAGATAAAGCGCTTTTTGGCGTTGAATGATAGGCAACAACTGCTGATAAAGCTTAATGTCTTTAGCAATAGAGCGAACAAATTGTTGAATAACTTGTGACGAGTTTTGTGTCATCGCCTTCCCCCTATACGGTTATTCATGGCCAGTGTGAAATTGCATAACTGCTCTTGATAATGCTTCAGTATTGAGCTCGAGCTCACCACGTTGGAGCGAGTCTTTGATTTTTTCCACTTTAGCCATGTCTATATCAGGCAAGGCGTTCATTGCCGATTGAGCATTTTCAATGGCCGCAGTATTGACTTGCATGATGGGTTCATGAATGGTTTTTTCGTCAGGGCTATCCATTGGTTGTTTCGTGGCTTGCTGGAATTTGGTCTGAGCTATATGGCCACCGGTAACTTTGTCAATTTTCATATTTTGTCCTCAATCATAAGTTCTATACCCAAGTAACCTCAAGATACTGTGTTCAGCGAGATGACCTTATCTCTCAGGCGCGGCAACGATTCGAAGATATAGTCGTTCTACATTGAGAATCGTTAACAAAGTCTGAGAGTTAAGGTCGCTCGCCCTTTGGGAGCGTGTCACTGAGCGGACTTCTTGCGTCAGACAACTTGGAAATAGAATACTATTCCGCTTCGTTGTCTTCCTTGAATTCGACTCAGTGACCTCGCTCTGAATCAAGCATCTTGAAGTCACTTGGGTATATTTCTAACAGGCGGCCGATTTCGAAGTATATTAAATACTTTTCGTAAACTTACTTGGATATACCCAGCTTCTTTTTGTATACAAGAATGCCCTTAATTTGACGAGACTATCATTTTATAAATGAGAATCTGAGCCCAAAATCAAAATTGTGTGTGAACTTGATTTAATCCGGTGACAAGCGCTCGAATTATTTTACCTGACTGTAAGTTTTTAACCTTTATTTGTTGATTTTCCTTACCCTTTTCAAGTGCGATGCCTTTCGTGCTGGCTATAAATCCAGCTTGAGAAGCAATAATGAGCACTTCATTACCTTTGTTCACCAAAGCGGGAGAGGTTAACACACTGGAATGAATAGGCTGGCCGAGCCGAATTTGTCGAATGGTCTCTAAACCGATTAATGCCTCTGTTTGCGTGTAGAAATTAGACTGGTTTGAGAACGTTTTTCTTGCTTTTTTTAAGTGTGAAGCACTGAGCTGTTGGCCTTTATTGATGGTGTTCGCCGCAACGACAACATCCAGCGTAATATTGGCTTTAATGGTGATATTAATGCGCCAAGAAGAATCTGCCGTATTACAACTCAGCATGCGCTTAAGATGGCCCACAGGAAGCACTTGATGATCTTGACTGGTAAAGGTTAATGGGGCAGAACATCTGGTTAGGTGTTTCGCTGACCGTGGAACCCAAATTCTATAATTGAGCTGATAATCTTGCCATTGCTGAGAGTGGGCTGTTTGAGCCACTTCCTGTTCAAATTGTTCAGCAGCCATGGCTTTGAGAGTGTCGATTGTTTCTCGGTTATTTCTCGAATCTGCGCGCACAGTTAAAGCGAGCATCAGGCCGCTGACGAGTATAGTAACTAAACAACATGCTTTCTTCCCGCCGTAATGTTTGCTTTCCGTAAACCGGAAGTTTGGCTTCCTTACCTTTTTGTAAATCATTGAAAAACCTATTTTTTATTTATGGCATGTATTTTGTTTCTATTTTGCTATCACTTGAGCCAATTAAGGAAAGATGCATGGCTATCTCATTCGAAAATGCGTTGGGTGTTCATCCTGAGGCGCTTAATTTTCGCGTTCAGCGTACCAAAGTCCTCGCGAGTAACCTAGCAAATGTTGATACGCCGGGATATTTAGCTAAGGACCTGACATTTACTACTGTTATGAACCATTTTTCACAAAGGAGCGCTCATAAATTGCAGGAGAAATTAAATATTGAGGCGAAATACTCAGTGCCTTATCAAAACAGTAATGATGGCAATACGGTTGAGTTAGGGGTTGAGCAAGCCAAATTCACCCAAAACAGTATGGATTTTCAAACCAGTCTGACTTTTCTGAACATGAAGTTTAGCGGACTGGCAAAAGTGATAGAGGGGCGTTAACGATGTCATTTACCGATATTTATTCTATAACGGGCTCTGCTATGACGGCGCAAACTGTGCGCTTGAATACAGTAGCGAGTAACTTAGCCAATGCTGATGCGGTTTCGGCTAGCTCTGACGACGCGTACAAAGCATTGAAACCCGTTTTTGCAACGGTATACAAAAAAACTCAGCTCACGACGGCTAATGATGTCTACCCAAATGCAGAAGTACGTATTGTTGATGTCGTGAAGAGTGCAGCAGAAGCTGAAAAGCGTTTTGAGCCCAGTAGCCCTCTAGCTGATGAAGAAGGATACGTTTATTACCCAGATATCGATGTGGTATCTGAAATGGCCGATATGATGCAAGCCACTCGTAGTTTTGAAACCAATGTCGAAGTACTGGCTAACGTGAAAAGTATGCAGCAAGGTTTGCTTAGACTAGGGCAGGGTAGCTAATGAGTATTGCACCGTTTAATGCTCTCTCTTCTGAAGCGCCCAGTGCTTCGCAGTCAAGTATGCCGAGTGTTTCGAATAACCCAATGGAAAGTAATAAGGCCGCGTCGCTACAAAATGAATTTATTTCACTTATGGTGGCACAAATTCAAAATCAAGACCCACTGAACCCACTGGATGGAACGGAGTACGTGAGTCAGCTCGCCCAGTTCTCTCAGGTGCAAAGTACAGAAAATATGTCCACGTTGATGCAGAACAGTATGGTGTCGCTCGACAATATGCAAGTTCTTTCTACAGCGGGACTGATGGGCAAAACTGTCTACGTCACTGCCAATGAATTCAATCTTAATCAGCAAACACAAAGTGGAAAAATAGAATTAGCCCATGCATCTAATCAAGTCACTTTATTGGTTAAAGATGCATTTGGACAAACCACCAAGGTGCCATTGGGAGCGAAAGGTGCTGGAGAAGTGCCCTTTTCTATTGACCCTGAGGAGTTGGGGCTCAAACCTGGGCCTTATTCCATCTCGGTCGAAGTTCAAGAAGGGCAAGCCAGTCCCACGGTTTTATTAGCGGGTACAGTTGAACAAGTTCGTATACCGAGTTCAGGTGGACCTACCTTAGTCAATGTAGAAGGGGTAGGACAAGTTCCTTTCTATCAAATCACTCAGTTTGGTGCTTAACCAAAATATGGAAATACAAGAGGTGAATTATTTATGAGTCTTAATATTGCACTTAGTGGTCTAGATGCGACCAATACAGAGCTGAACACCATCAGTCATAATATCGCTAATGCTTCGACGCATGGCTTTAAAGAAGGAAGGACTGAGTTTGCTGCCGTTTATAATGGCATGCAACCCGGTGGGGTTCAAGTGGCGGCTATCTCGCAAAACTTTGATAAAAATGGGTCTGTAACAGGAACAGGTCGTGCGATGGATTTGGCGATCAATGGCAATGGCTTTTTCGTCACAAAAGACAATATGGGTCAACTACTTTATACGCGCTCAGGTGTGTTCGGGACAGATAAAAACAATGTGGTCATGGCCAATAATGGTGCAGAACTTCAAGGCTACAGTGTTGATGGTAATAATAAGTTGGTGACGGGATCTTTCGGCAGTATCAAAGTCTCGACTTCTTCTTTGAATGCCAAAGCAACCGATGCAATGGATTTTGTGGCTAACTTTGCTGCTGGCGCGACGGCGATTGATCAAAATGTTCTCCCTTTTGATTCAACCAACCCTAACACATTCAATTCTTCCTATACCACTCAAGTTTATGACTCTCTGGGTCAATCTCATACGATTACTCAATACTTCACTAAAACATCTGACAATACTTGGCAAGTGAATGTCGAAGCCAATGGAGCTCCGACAATCCCAGCAACCTCGCGTGAAGTGACCTTTAATACAAATGGCACGTTATCCTCGCCGACTGAGGCGTTTAACGTGACGTTTCCAGTGGCTGGTGCCGATGCAATCAGTGTGGATATTAGCCTTGCGGGTAGCACCCAGTTCGGTAACACATTCGGAGTGAGCACCAATAACCCAAATGGTTATACATCGGGTGAGTTGACCGGGGTCCGAGTAGAAGAAAATGGCATGGTCTATGCGACTTACACCAACGGTCAGTCTCAGCTTCAAGGCCAAGTAGTATTAGCTGATTTTGCTAACACACAAGGCTTATCGAAAGTCAGCGGTACCGCATGGAGTCAGAGTTTCAGTTCTGGTAGCCCTGTTATTGGTGCGCCAGGCAGCGGCACATTAGGGGATCTAACTCCGGGAGCACTTGAAGGTTCTAACGTTGACTTAACCAGTGAGCTAGTGTCGTTGATGACCGCGCAGCGCAACTATCAAGCCAATGCTAAAACCATCTCAACCAGCGATAAATTGACGCAAGCGCTATTCAACGCGGTGTAATGAGGAATACGTATGGACAGCTTACTGTTTACAGCTACGTCTGGCGCCAGTCGAGTTTTGAAAGCGCAACATGTACGTTCGAATAACTTATCCAATGCGGATACTTCTGGCTTTCGTGCCGATATGGAACGGGCAACCAGTGTGGCTTTGCCCGGGCAAGCATTTGATGGTCGGACGATGGTGGTCACAAACTCAGCCATGACTCGTTTGGATACTGGTGCGGTCATGAAAACCGGTAGAGTGCTTGATGTAGCGATTACTGGGGAAGGCTACTTGACGGTAGCAACGCCATCGGGTGATGAAGCCTACACGCGAGCTGGTAACATGAGTGTGGATTCATCAGGAGCGGTGACAATCAATGGGTTTCCAGTTCTGAGTGAAGATGGCCAACTGATCCTCCCTGACTTTCAAACTGTTGAGATCAGTGAACGTGGCAGGGTTACTGTGGTTCCCCCTGGCGGTGGCGCTGAAATCGAGGTTGGTGACCTCAAACTAGTCAAGCCAGAAGCCGCGCAAATACAAAAAGAGACGGATGGCCTTTTGCATTCACTTGATGGTCAACCTTTTCCAGCCAACGAAACGGTGCAAATTTCTTCTGGGCACCTAGAGGGCAGTAATGTCTCTGCAATTGAAGAGCTCATGAATGTGATGTCTCTAACACGTAATTTCGAAATGCAAGTTCGCATGATGAAAACCGCTGAGACCTTAGCTCAAGCCGGTAATAAATTGATGTCGGCGAGCTAGTCGTATTAAAGGAGTAAAATATGCACTCAGCATTATGGATAAGTAAAACAGGCATGGCTGCGCAAGATACTAAGATGACAGCCATCTCTAATAATTTAGCGAACGTTAATACTGTTGGCTTTAAGCGTGACCGAGTGGTTTTTGAAGACCTCTTTTATACCATTCAGCGTCAGCCGGGAGCACAAGTCGATCAAGTTAACACCTTACCAAGTGGTGTTCAGTTGGGGTCAGGTGTTCGTGTTGTTGGGACTCAAAAAGTATTTACTCAGGGCAATACTCAAAACACAACGCAAGAGTTGGATTTAGCGGTGATGGGCCAAGGTTTTTTCCAAATTGAAAATTCTGATGGGCAGATCATGTATACCCGCAATGGGCAGTTCCATATTAACTCCGAAGGCCTGATGGTTAATAGTCAAGGCTTACCATTACAGCCATCAATTCAGGTGCCGGATAATGCCACATCTTTTTCAGTTGGAGTGAATGGCATGGTCACAGCGACAACATCCGATGATCCTACGCCACAAGCACTAGGCCAAATCACTTTAGCAAAATTTGTCAATCCAGCCGGTTTAGAAGCCATTGGTGGCAATTTATTTAGAGAAACGGCTGCCAGTGGTCCTGCGGCAGATCTCGCACCGGCTACCGACGGTGTTGGCAGTATTAAGCAAGGGGCATTAGAAGGCTCGAATGTTCAGGTTGTCGAAGAAATGGTTGATATGATCACCACTCAGCGTGCTTATGAAATGAGCGCCAAAGTCGCGTCAGCAACAGACGATATGCTTAAGTTCGTCTCGCAGTCCTTGTAGTAATTATTGGTGATGGTAAGGAAGAAGCAATGAAATGGCTTTCAAACAGTTGGGCAGTGGTCGTCGTACTGCTGGTGGGGTGTGCTGGGCGTGAGGAGTTTATTCCTCCTGAGCCTAATGCACAAGAATATGCACCACCAGTGCTAGATTATACATTACCAGAAAAAAAATCTGGCAGTCTTTATCGTCACCAATACACCATGACGCTTTTTCAAGATCGCCGTGCGTATCGAGTTGGAGATGTCCTGACGGTTCAACTCTCTGAAGAAACGAAATCAAGCAAAAAAGCAGGCACTCAATTTGGTAAAAGCTCAGGTGTCGATTTTGCTGTACCGACGATTGGGAATAAAACATTTGATGATTTCGGCGCGAGCCTTGATGCCAGTCGAAACTTTGATGGTCGTGCCTCCAGTTCGCAAGGAAACAAGTTACAAGGTGCGATTACTGTGACGGTACATGAAGTGTTACCTAATGGTGTGCTGCGAATTAGCGGTGAGAAATGGTTAAGGCTTAATCAAGGCGATGAGTTTATTCGTTTAACTGGCATTGTTCGAGTTGATGATATTAATCGGAGTAATCAGGTGTCTTCTCAGCGAATTGCAGATGCTCGAATCACCTATTCTGGTCGTGGAGCCTTGTCAGACAGTAATGCTGCAGGATGGTTAACACAGTTCTTCAACAGCCCATGGGTACCCTTTTAATGAAATCACTTAATGTATTTTTTTGTTCTTTTTTATTTTCTCTGACGGTGGCAATGCCAATGCTGCTAAGAGCTGAAACGAGCGTTCCAATTATGGACTTGGTGGATATTCAAGGTATCCGAGAAAACCAACTCGTGGGATATGGCTTAGTGGTTGGCCTCGCAGGACAAGGTGACCGCAATCAGGTTAAATTTACTGCTCAATCGATCACTAATATGCTCCGCCAGTTTGGTGTTCAAATTGATGATTCGATGAACCCGAAGTTGCGTAATGTGGCTTCTGTTAGTGTTACCGCATCGGTCGATCCAATGGCAGGACCGGGGCAAACATTAGATGTTGTTGTGTCATCTATTGGCGATGCGAAGAGCTTACGTGGTGGCACGTTGTTATTAACCCCCTTACGAGGCATTGATGGGGAAGTGTACGCCATTGCTCAAGGCAGTGTTGTTGTTGGAGGGCTCAGTGCTGAAGGCAGTAGCGGTTCCAAAATTGCTATGAATATTCCAACGGCAGGGCGAATTCCTAACGGTGCAACGCTGGAGCGAGAAATTGAAACAGATTTTAACCAGCGAAGTGAAATTACCCTAAATCTACGCAAACCTAGCTTTACTACGGCAAAAAATATTGCCCGTGAAATTAACACAATGTTTGGGCCTAATGTCGCGAAAGCGATCAATAAGGCACGAGTTGAAATGGAAGCGCCAATGGATACTCAGCAACGTGTCACCATGATGTCAATGCTGGAAGAGCTCAGTGTCGTTGAAGGCAAAAAGCCAGCTCGAGTTGTGTTTAACTCTCGAACTGGCACCGTTGTTGTCGGTAAAAATGTTCAAGTTGGTGAGGCGGCGGTCAGCCATGGCAATCTTACGGTAAGAGTGTCGGAATCTCAGCAGGTGAGCCAACCGAACCCATTTGCTCAAGGCAATACCGAAGTTGTGAATCAAAGTGATATTGATATTGAACAAACGGAGGCGCAAATGCTGATTTGGCCTGCGGGGACAGAACTCAATACCATTGTTAATGCAGTGAATAGCTTAGGGGCTTCACCTTCAGATCTCATGTCAATTTTGCAGGCTCTCGATGAAGCTGGGGCTTTAAATGCTGAGCTGGTCGTTATCTAAGGAGTCTGATATGAAGTTACAAGAACTGGGTAATTCTATGAATGTAAATCGTGTTCTTTATCATGACAATAGCGCGGTGATGAACATTAAGCAGCATCAAGGCAGTAAAGAAGCATTATCGACGATGGCTGGTCAATTTGAGGCGATGTTTTTACAAATTGTGCTGCGTCAAATGAGAAGCAGTAGTGATGTTTTATCTGCAAAAAACTCGCCATTTTCCTATCAAAATCAGGGTGTTTTTCGCGATATGTATGATGGTCAATTGGCGATCGAACTGGCTCAAAAACACAATGCGGGCATTGCACAGATGCTGATTAAGCAATTGAGTCCTGTAGAGCAAAGCCGTCCTGTTGAAGCTTCTCGCTTTATCAATGCTGCAAACGAAGGCCGTCATTCAAGTGATTTTGTTTCAGGAAGGAAGGCATCACCGGTGCATCTGACTGCAGTTGATGTGAGAGAGCGCATAACATCGCTCTCTTCTGCTGATGCTAAATCTGCGCGACAAGATCTAAACATGCTAGAAAATCCAATGCTTGAAGGAATTAATACTGATCCCCAAACGGTCGCTTCTCTAGAACAGGTACTCAAAGAAGCGGGGATGACAACAGCGTTTGCTCAACCGTTACTCAAAACAATGGAGTGGTAGATGAATCTTGTAAATATAGCCCTTTCAGGGTTAAGTGCTAACCGAGTAGCCTTGGGCGTAACAGCGCAAAATGTCGCCAATGTGAATACTCCAGGTTACAGCCGACAGCAGGCATTATTTGCCTCTGTCGAAGGTGAGAAACATAATATTTTTAGTCCAGGAATGGGTACCGAAGTCACCAGTATTCGGCGTGTGACGGATCAGTTCTTAGTCAAGCAGGTATGGTTAAGTAATAGTCTCGCCTCTTACGCAAAAAGCTATAGTGCAGGCCTCAGTCAACTGGAAAATACTTTTGGTGCTGATGGGTTTAATCTTTCGGCTGGGTTGGACTCTTTAAATGCTGCATTGAATGATGCAACGGTCAAACCAGAGTCAATACCTTATCGTCAGCAAGTGATTAATGAAGCAGAAGCTTTGGCACAACGGTTTAATACGTTATCTGAATCGTTGCACAATCAAAATCATGACTTGAACCAGCAACGAGAAGCTGGACTGGAAAATGTGAATACGCTACTGGCGAATATTGCGACGTTAAATAAGCAACTTGCAGAAATCAATGGGGTAGGAGGAAACCCTTCGCCACTGCTTGATAAACGAGATGCCGTGCTTGGAGAACTGTCACAATTAGTAGAAGTGAGGACAACCTCTCAACCCAACGGAGGATTACAAGTCACGCTTGCTTCTGGACAACCTTTAGTGATGGGGTCTGAGCACGGCTTATTAGGCAGTGTACCGACAAAAAATGATAATGACCTTTCTCATTTGACTATCCAGTTTTCTCAGCAGCAATTTATGGTGAATCATTCCGTTGGTGGTGAGCTGGGGGCGATTCAGGATTATCAAAAAGAGATTCTTCAACCTCACCAAGTTGCATTAGACGATATGGCGAAAGCGCTCACGCAACAATATAACTCCCGATTGGCAACGGGGATCGACCTCAATGGACAACCAGGTAAACCGCTTTTTGATTTCAATGTAGACAGTCCAGCGGCAAGCTTAAGTGTTAATGATATACGTCCTGCAGAGTTGGCTTTTTCAAGTGATGGAATGCCAGGTAATGCTGATGTATTAAATGCTCTGATTGGAATCAGTAATCAGTCCGTTGCGGTGACCGGATACGGTCAACTGAGCTTAAATGAGGCATTTAACTCAATGGTAGGAGAGCTTGCGATTAAAGCTCGCCAAGCTAATACAGATCGAGATGTGAAAAATGCGATGAATCAGCAGGTTCAAGCGGAACGCGATAATGTGAGTGCGGTGAATATTGATGAAGAAGCCGCAAACCTAATGACTTTTTCTAATGCACATAACGCGAATGTCAAGGTCATCAGTACAGCGAATCAACTCTTTGATGCAGTGCTGCAATTGTTCTAAAGGAGGTAGACATGAGAATCAGTGACAGTCAATTTAGCCAAATGATGTTACATAGCTTGCAACGAAATAATGCTGGCTTAGGGCAAGTGCTGCAACAAATGGCGACCGGTGAGCGTTTAACAAAGTTGTCTGACGATCCTATGTCGTCAATTAAGTTGTTGAATTTAGAGCGAGAGGGAAGCGCATTAGGACAATATAAAAAAAATATTGCCAACGTTACTACCACATTATCTCAGCAAGAAGTCCAATTAGAGACCATGGGCAACAGTCTGATGAGTATGCGTGATTTGGTGTTATGGGGAGCCAATGAGTCCCTGACAGATCAAGACAGAACCGGAATGGTGATTGAACTCAAAAGCTATCGTGATGCGATTCAATCTTCCCTAAATAACCAAGATGAAGAAGGCCACTTTCTCTTTGCGGGGACACAATCAAACCAAGCGGCGGTGACTAAAGTTAATGATAAATATACCGTAGTGGGTAACGATGACAAACGAATTGTTACCGTCGCTAAAGGCGTGACCATAGAGGCAAATGTAACCGCCACTGAGCTTCTAAGGCGTGACTCAGGTGAGAACGTGCTTAATCAGATCGATGCTTTAATTGCAGAATTTAAGAGTCCGAGCGAGCAGTTTCAAGCGGAAGTCGGGGCCAGTCTGTCGAGCATTGATGATACGTTGGCTAATGTTCTCGGCGCCAGAACGGAAATAGGTGGGCGTCACAATAATTTGGCGTTGTTAGACAGTGCACATGGTGAGAATACTTTGTTTGTCGATAAAGTGACCAAGGAGTTATCGGCATTAGATTACGGTGAAGTTTCTGTTCAATTACATAACTTTCTGGCTGCGCTGCAAGCGACACAGGCCAGTTATGTCAAAATAAACGATCTGCGTCTCTTTGATCGTATGTGAGCTTAAGAAAGGAAAAATATTATGGCGATGAGCTCTGTCGAAATCACTTCACCAAGTCTTCCTTTGGGAAAGAGTGGGAAAGCCCTAATTACCCCGACTCGCTCTATGAGCTCCGGTGGCATTATAAAGCCGCCTGTTTCCTCAACGAACGTTGAAGCTTCCATTTCCTACTCGGTCACGGGAGTTCGCCTTAATCAAGGGCAGCAGCAAGCGACTGCGGTGCAAATTGCTTCTCAATCTTTACAGGTGATAGGCAAAGAGCTAACGAGCATTAAACGTAATCTGACGCAAGCAATGCAACGTGGTTTGGCTAATGCTCATGGGATACAAGAACAATTAATTCGCTCAAAGGCAGTGATAGAAAGGCAAGTTGAAAAAACACGCTTTGATGGTCAAAAGGTCATCGATAATGGGTTACGTTTTAACTTGGATCGGGCAGATATACGGCGTTTCTCGATTCCGGGGCTCAATACCAACAGGCTAAGTGATAAAGCAGAGCAGGTTCGTCTTGACTTTCCACAAGGCCAATCAGTGATGATACATTTCGATGGGCATTCAGAGCCATCTAAGATGGTAAAGATGCTCGATAGAAGCTTGATTCCAATGGGGATGAGAGCATCTCTTGCTGGAGATGGAGCGATTTTGTTTGAAGCTCGTGATGCTGCCTATCAGCTCATGCAGCAAAAAGTAAAGATCACTGGTGAAGGACATCGCTTCCCGGCTGGTCAAGCGAACCTGATGACACTCAAGTCTGAGCCAGATGGCGTCAATGAAATGACGTTTGATTTGGGGTCTCGAGAGGCCATAAAGCAAGCTATTTCGAACGTGAACCGACATCTCCGTCAGGTCAGAAGCAGTTTCGATGCCGCAAAAGCGTTCCATACTGATTTACAAGATCAAATGCAAAGAATACACCGTCAGGATTTACTCATGAGCGATGAAGTGAATCACAAATTAGAACAGTGGACATCGGCTTCCTCAACTTTTACAACCACGTTTGAAGCCTTAAATGCTCAAGCAAATGTACGACGTCACACTGTTGTTGCGCTGCTAAAGTAATCTATTCCAACTACCATATACCCAAGGTCAGGCTTGGGTATTGCTGTTAACCTAGGGTATTAATGTTAACTTAGGATATCACTGTCAAATTGGGAAAAGAGTATTCATTTGACTGTCCAAGAGCATTTTGAGTTGGCTCAGCCCTTCTCTCAATCTATCTTCTGTATTGATGGACATTAATGATAGGCGAATATGACGAGACTCAAGGCCTGTAACATCAAAATAACTGCCGCTGCTGGTTAAGATATGCTCTGTCTTGGCGTGTTGTACAAAGTGCTCGGCTTTCCAGTGGTTGGGTAAAGGCAACCAAATGTGATAGCTACTGTCATCACTGATAAAGTCAGGCAATACCTCGCGAGCGATCTGTTGTCGTTTTTGGGCGGTAAGACGCTGTTCATGTGCGAGTGTAAAGGCTTCACCGGATTCAATAAGCTCTGTTGCTGCCTGAAAATTGAGGGGAGAAGGAAGCCAAATATTTGCCCGAATGAAGGCTTGTATTCGCGTGATTTGCTCGTTCGGAGCTTTAATATAACCACATCGCATCGCCGGACTGATGGCTTTGGATAACGCAGAAATATGAAAGGCATGATCAGGAATAAAATTCGTGATTGCAGGAATGGGCTCTGCGTTAAGAAAGCCATATATATCATCTTCAATCAGCCAGATATTGTGTTTGGCAATGATTTGAGCGACCTCTTTACGACGCCATACGGGCATGGTAATTCCCGTTGGGTTTTGGTGTGAGGGGATGAGGACGACTAATTTAGGCTGATGTTCCACAATAGTCGTTTCTAAAGCCTCAGGTGAGACACCATAATCATCCATGGCCACGCCGACAACTTGACGTCCTGAAAGATTCGCAATGGCAAAAATACCAGGGTAGGTCAGTGACTCAACTGCAATGGTATCGCCAGGCTGAGTAAAGGTTTGAATCAGGAGCGAGAGGGCATGCTGAGCGCCATTGGTTAACAGGGTATTGTTGAGATTACCACCTTCTAATCCATAATATTTGGCCCAATGACAGCCCGCTAGGCGATGAGCTTTATGCCCGGAGTGTTCGACATAACCGATGAGTTCGGGAGTTAAATGATCAGCAGTTGCGGAGTACGCTGCTCGGATTGCTTCAGAATTTTTGTGCAAGCATGGCTGAAGAATCGAAAAATTAAAGTCATGTCCGTGTTCAGGTGCTTGAATCGCCTGCCCGAGCGCAGATGTATCACACACGTAGGTCCCACGGCCAACATGAGACTTGACACGACGCTTATTAACCAGGAGTTGATAGGCTTTGGCGATAGTTGCTGGTGTTGTTTTTAACTCAGCAGCGAGTACCCTGTGAGTCGGCAATTTTGTATTGGGGCGGTATTCGCCTTGATTAATACGTTCCTCGATCACTTTCGCGATATGAACGAACTTTGCACTACTCACAAATACTCCTTGGGCTGATAATTAGGATGACTATACCCAAGTGACCTCAAGCATCTTGAGGTTACTTGGGTATATGACTTAGTTTAATCGAATTAATATACCAATGTCACTTTAAGGTGCTATGTCTACCCAAGTGACACGATCCCAAAGAGTGTCTGGCTGAACACAATATCTTGAGATTACTTAGGTTTAGCTCAGTCAGAGGCGCATTATTTTACCATTTGTGGCGTTATACTTCCCCTTCCTTGCACATCCCATTAAGTTGGCTTTGAGCGAGGTTATGGCCTTGTTCGGCAGCTTCTTTATACCATTTTACCGCTTGGGAATTGTTTTGAGTAACGCCTTCACCATCATGGTACATCAAGGCTAGGTTAAATTTAGCGTCGGCATCCCCTTGCAAGGCTGCTTTTTTGTACCACATTACAGCTTGGGCGTGATTTTGAGCGATGCCTTCACCTTCATGATACATCAGAGCTAGGTTAAATTGAGCACGAGCATCACCTTGTTTGGCGGCTTTCTGGTACCACTGGACCGCTTGGGTATCATCTAAGTAAATACCATCACCTTCATCATACATTGTACCTAAATTATTTTGAGCGCCGGCATGTCCTTGTTCAGCTGCTTTTTTATACCAAGATAGTGCTTCGGTTTTGTCTTGAATCACGCCTCTGCCAAGGTAATACATAGATCCTAGGTTGTATTGAGCGTCAGCCTGGCCTTGCTCTGCGGCTTTTCTGTACCAAGACTCGGCTTGTATCTCGTCTTGAGAGACGCCTTCTCCTTCGTAGTACATGACGCCGAGATTGTTTTGGGCGTCAGCATCCCCAAGTTCCGCTCTATGAAAATATTCTACCCTTTTGGCTTTATGTGGTTCTTCCTTTACCGCTGAGCCGATTATAAAGAGTATTAAAATAAAAATTATAATTATCATCATCTCTGTTTTATCTCTGATTGTAGTTTTTGCTTTATTTTTGATTTTTGGTTATTTGTTCAGGGGTTATTTCTATGTTAAGTCCGTCTTGGAACCACTGACCGCTTTTGCATTGTCAGGAACGATTTTTATAGCCCTATCGTAGATAAGAAGTCTTTTATTTATTCCGCGTTCATATCAGCTAGATATATTTGTGCATCAGGATGATCTTGATCGGCTGCCTTTCTTAGCCAATACATCGCTTGTTTCTTATCTTGAGTAACACCTCTGCCTTCATCATACATAAGACCTAGGTTATTTTGAGCGTGAACATCTCCTTGCTCGGCGGCTTGTGTATACCAATACACTGCTTGAGCTTCGTCTTGAGCGAAGCCTTCACCCTCATCGTACATTACGCCAAGTGCATATTGAGCTTCTGCATGTCCTTGTTCGGCCGCCTGTTTGTACCAATATGCCGCTTGTGCCTCGTCTTTAGCAATCCCTTTTCCATCGTCGTACATAGTGCCCAACGCATATTGAGCCTCTGCATTTTCTTTCTCGGCGGCTTTGGTGTACCAATGAAATGCTTTTTTATCATCTTGATTGTTATAGTAATTGTCACCAAGTGCGTACTGAGCGTAAGCATTTCCTTGGTTGGCGGATTGTGTCAGCCAGTATACTCCTTGGGCCTGATCTGGAGTGATCTCTCTCCCTAGAAAGTACATTGCTGCCAGGTATAATTGAGCTTCATCATCCCCTTTTTGGGCGGCTTTTATCAAACTTTCAGTGGCTTGTGTATAATCTTGAGCATCAGTATCTTCTTGTTCAGTATCATATAAACATTCTTTCGCTTTATTTAGACGGTTCCATCCAGCCAAGCAGACAAAAAGTATTAATATAATAGTAATTAAAGTCATCATTTCTATCTCTGTTGTATATTTATTGTGGCTACCAACACAGAATAGGTATTACACCGCAATATCTAACAACAATGATATCAAGTTGTTGATTTTCATTGTCACTGAAAGAATAAGCGGAATCACTATTTTGAGGTTACTTGGCTATATGTGCCGTGTACTGAGTTGCCCAATGTGGTGCAAACACTGTTTTTAAAATTGACATATGTCAATGAGATCGATTAAGGTGTGTCAATCTTATTCGATGTGATTACTTTAGGAGCTGAATAATGCGTTCATCTAACAACACAGTACATGTTGCTTTCATTGGGTTGGGAGTAATGGGCTACCCAATGGCTGGACACCTAGTCAAAAATGGATTTAATGTCACTGTCTATAACCGCAGTGTTGCCAAAGTGGAACAATGGGTTAAAGAGCATTCTGGTCAGTCGGCTCCTACGCCTTCTCAAGCTGCTCAGGGGGCAAACGTCGTCGCAGTTTGTGTTGGCAATGATAATGATGTTCGAAGTGTTATTTACGGTGACACCGGGGTATTAAATAGCATGCAGCCAGGTTCTGTTCTTATTGATCACACCACAACATCGGCTGAATTGGCTCAAGAGTTAGCAGGAAAGTGTGCAGAAAAAGGCATTCAATTTATTGATGCCCCAGTGTCCGGTGGTCAAGCTGGTGCTGAAAATGGCAGCTTAACCATCATGTGTGGCGGTCAACAAGATGCTTTTGAGAATGTGTCAGAAGTCATGTCCAGTTACTCAAATCAGGCTGTTTTAATGGGTGAAAATGGTCAAGGTCAGCGCTGTAAAATGGTGAATCAGATTTGTATCGCTGGTGTTTTAAAAGGCCTAAGTGAAGCGGTATTGTTAGCACAAAAATCGGGTCTTGATATGGAACAAGTTGTGAGCGTAATTAAGCATGGCGCGGCGGGTTCTTGGCAAATGGAGAACCGTGCGGTCACCATGTCACAAGATAAATTTGATTTTGGCTTTGCTATTGATTGGATGCGAAAAGATCTCGATATTTGTTTGAATGAGGCGAAGAAAAGTGCACTGAATTTGCCGCTTACTGAAGAAGTGAATAATCAGTATCAGGGTCTACAAGAGAGAGGTTTAGGGCGAATGGATACGTCGGTTTTAATCAAAGCTTACGATAAAATTTAATGGGATATTCCCTCTTCTTAGTTGCTGTTTTTGAAGCTCAGTTTCGATAACTTAAGTTTCTAAGCTTTTAACAAAAATAAGCCCAAGTCATACGGCAGCATACCAATGGTACTTGGGCGCTTCCTTTGTTACGTATACCAATTGACCTCAAGATGTTTTGAATTAAGCTGCTTGAAGTCACTTGGTAATAGAATTAGATAGAGCTTGCCGTTTGATTGAGAAACTCAAGTTGCTTCTTTTCGTTTTTGCTCATTTGGTACGGAGTTTGCGATAGGTGATCAGCGTTAAAGCTTCCAACTGGATAAACGCTGGTAGCTGCTTGGCCGTATTGGGCTTTTTGTCCAGGAAATCCTGACATTTTTTCGATAAAAATATTTCGTAATTCATAGCTGACATTGCCGCTTGGTAAGACGCTGTGAAAGGCTTTTAAAGCAATGGTATGTGAGCCTTGAGGCAATCGTTGTTTTTGTGTCAGCAGGGCAACGACAGAGCCATCTGCTTGATAGAGACTTCCGCGAACACGATAAATACCATTCTTCTCCACTTGGAGTGTCACAGGGATAACCATATCAGTATTATCTGCGTAGCTTTGGCCGACGTGAACGACATCTGCAATATGTGGGTATAGACGGATATCTGCACTGACAATATCTTCGCCTTGTTCAAATACGGTTCTGGCTATTAATCTTAGCTCTTCTGGCCAGCTCGCTTGAGGGGTGATCTCCCATTCCTCATTTCCCATTGGGAGACGACTAAGCACCTGCTGATTTTGAACATCAACGATTTCAAGAGTGCTAGAAATCACTGGGGCTGATGAGTGGAGAGCGACGGTAATGCTATCTGGGTAAAAATGTCGGTATTTGTTCACACTCAGTGCTGCCTTTTCGCTTCCCCCTAATACGGGTAAAGAAATTGTTTCAAAACGGTTCCAATGCAAGTAAGGGCTATTTTCGTCCGTGATTGGTTTTGAGTAAGCCGGATGCTGAAGGGTCTGCTCATGTTGATAGGCGATCAATTTAACGTTTTTTAGTGAAGAAACATGACTCACAGATGGAGAAGGCAAATCTGCTTGTTGTTGTGTTTTATCACCTAATGTTGTGGGTTTGGCTGGCATTGAGTGTGAGTGTGCTACTTTATTGACGCTTGTTGTTTCTTGTTCTTCTGAGTCATGCACTGGTTGCTGTAAAATTAAGAACGCACTCACGCCACCCGTGGCAATGATAGCGGTAAGACGCTTTTTATTTTTCATGCTCGACACCTTAAGTTATTAATAATTATTCAAAATATATGAAATTAGAGCCAAACATAATAAATGTTTGGCTCAGAATAACAAATTAAAGTTGTGATGCTACTTCAGACATCGTCTTTTGCTCAGAGTCTTGTACATAAATATAGTGAGAGCCAAACCAGCCGCTTTCTTGGTAGGTCTCTACTTTGATCTCTTTACCATCAGAAAATGATACTGAAGGCGTACCTGAAGTGATATGGCCTTGGTGTTTTGCACCAACCGTTTCACCGTGGCTGTATCCGTCTCCCATGATCAGTGGGTAATGGTTTGGTAGAAAGCGAGTGACTGCTTTAGCTTGTTCTTTGACTTTACCGTTCATTGAAAGATTATAAAAACAGCTTTCAAAGTCACCAGAACTTGCAGAGCCACATGATGAGTGCACTGCTACCACACCATCATCATTACCCGGTAAGAAGCTCGATGTTGCCTTTAGATAATCGGAACCATTACCAACAAAGCGAATTCTAGGAACACGGTTGTCAGGCAACATAGAAATTTGACGAGCATTCGCCACTCTTAAGTCATTCAGAACCCCCGTATTTTCCTTTGTCGGGCTTTCGCCTAACCAAAGTGAAATCGCATAACTTACAGCGCTGTCGTACCAGTCATTGCCGTCGGTGAAATTGATGGCTAGATCGGCTAATTCAGAACCGCCACCAGCACCAGCAAAGTCAAGGCTTGCAACAATATTCAAAGGTGGTAGGCCAGCATTTTCAAGCCAGTTTTCTTGATTATCAAGTAAGTATCTTGCTACTAAGTCACCCGTAGAGTGGGTCACAAGGATACAGCCTGTATCACAAGTGCCATTTTGCGATAATTCTTGTAGTTTTGGCCAAACATAGTCACTGCTGATTCTCCCCTCAACTCGCTCATGAGAAGGCCAATCGATACGAGCATCGGCATATTGTGACCAATAATCTTGCCAGTAAATATCACCATCGGCTTCTACTTCCGTTTTTGTCGGCTTAGTTTGTAACTGACCTGCTTGAAAACCATGAATCAGGATAACTTTGTAATCTCCTAATGCTGCATTTGCTAGAGAAGAAAAAAACATTGTTAGCAAAAGAGTAGTGAGCGCATGAACTTTATTTTTCATAAAAAACACCATATTGATATTTGTATTTTTTATGATTATCAAAAGGGGTGGGATTGAGCAATGTATTTATAATTAAATTTATAGATATTGAATGATGATCTTATGAATTGATTTATTTTTACATTTTGCATTAACCATGGGTTATATACTGATACTCACTTTTAATTCAAATAACCTGACATTTTTTTATTTTTTTGTTCTTATTTCCTCGTATTGTTAGCTTTTTTATTTCTAAATCTATCATTTTTTTTGCTTCTGTATGCGTTTTTTGTGAAAAGTTGAATTTACCTGAAACTGAATAAGCATGTTTGTTCATATGGTCTAGTATCATTGGCAGAGTCTCCGATACATAACACTGAGAGGTGAAGTTTTATGCCTTATAAAGCCATTGTTTCTGATTTAGATGGAACACTGCTTAATGCTAATGGTCGACTATCCGATATCACAAAGACAGTTTTAACCCAGCTTTGCGATGCTGGAGTCGAAATTGTTTTTGCCACAGGTCGTCATCCGAGAGATGCCAAACTCGTTGCAGATTCATTAGGACGCAATATCAGTATTGTTGGGTTAAATGGTGCATTAACTTGGTGCGGTGAGAGTCAGAACATTATTGATGAACAGTATATTAGTCCCGAGCAAATACATAAATTATTGGAGTTGGTACAGGGGCATGATGTTCATCTTAGTTTTTTTGACCGTGATGGGTGGAAGTTGCTGGAAGAAAATCAAATGGCTAAGCAATACGCTTCTTTCTCGGGCTTTCCCTATAAAGTGATTACAGCTGAGGAAATCAGTCAGCTAAAAATCAATAAGTTACTTCTTTGGAAAAACCAAGGGATCCAATTCGTCGAAGAGACGATTAAGCAGCACTTAAGTGGTCAACTTGAATGTTACCGGACTTCCGAGCACCAACTTGAGATCGGTCCGGCTAATGTTTCAAAAGCCAGTGCCGCGACCAAGCTACTCGCTCAAAAGGGCATTTCCTTTCAGAAACAGGCTATGGCATTTGGTGATAGCCTTAATGATTTGCCTCTCTTAAGCCAAGCTGCGCAAGGTGTGATTATGCGTAATGCGATGCCAGACCTCGCTAATCAACTCTCTATGTTACCCATCGCCGATTGTCATTCTACAGATGGCGTAGCTCGTTTTCTCCAACTCAAATTTGATGTTTAAGTCAATAACTTTAAAGGGTATATATAATGAAGTACCTCGCATCCAGTTACGAAAAGTCATTTTACATCGATTCGCAAACAGAAGTTTGTAATGTTATTTCGAATACGTATATGGTTTGGGATATTGAAGGGGAGTTTATTCCTGATTTTATGCAACAAGCGATTGCGTATGGCTTTCGTGAACCGTGTTTTCATTATCAATATACACTGGAAGGTGAAAAGCTCTATAAGGAACTTAAAGTTGGCAGTATCGATATTCCTTATTTTGATTTTTCCAAAGCCCTTTCACCAGAACAAGCATTTGATGGCCTGCTTGAAGACTACTATCAAGATAAAATGATCTTTGATGGTCGACCACTTTTTAGAGGTGCAGTAGCAAAAATCGAGTCGAATCGTTACAAAGTCATTATTATGGTTCATCATATTTGCTTAGATGGGACAGGGTTTCAATTATTTTTCTCCAATATCAAATCTGCTTATCAAAGACTTATTCAAGGTGAAATGCTTTCTGGGGCAGAGCAAACCAATGAGCTAAACCCTCTTGCTGATGAAACGTCGAGTCTTAATGAGCATGAGCGATCTTTCGATGTATGGTTGAATGCGTTGCGTAACGAACCTGCAAGAATTGAGTTTGGTCATGTCACTTATCCCGAACAAAGGCGTGTTGAAAGTGAGCATATATCCTTGGATCATCAGCTTAGCCATCAGGTTAAATCGTACTGCCGGAAAAATAGCCTGACCATAAATTTATTCTTCAAGGGGATATATGCTCTGTTGGTTTCTAGGATCAGTAATCAACCTTTGATTACGATGACTTCACCGATGGACAGGCGAAACAAAAATACCAAACAAACGATCGGATGTTTCGTTAACACTAGGCTTGATATATTTGATCTTAACGAGGTTAACACCTTGGATGATTACTGGCTGCAAATTAAGCAATTCAGTAAAAATACCAAAGCCTTTGGTGATATTCCTTATATGGAATTAATACATTACCTGAAGCAAAATAGTGATCAACCTGAATTAATGGTGAGTAATGTTTCATTTGGTAGTACGGTTGGAATCAATGAGACACAATCGCTGGAGCATAATTGTTTCATCACCCAGAACTACAGTTTTATAGATTTAAATACGGATATCCAACTTCTTTTTTGTGAAAGCAGTAGGCAGAGTTTTAACTTCCGTTTCGACTACTTAAAAACCTATGAACATAGTGGGATTTTTAAAGATTTTTTACCGCGTTTGAGACGATTGGTCGAATATTGTATTTCATTGAATCAAGTGGAATTATCTGATCTTCCTTTTTTAACACCAAGAGATCTTCCCCTCCAAGAATATCAAGCGTTTCCTCAGCAATCGTTGGCTCAATTGGTACATCAATGGGTAGGCAGTACGCCCGAGGCGATTGCGCTGGTGAATTCCGTTTCGGGTGAAGCGATCAGCTATCAACAACTTCATAGCAAAATCTCCGATGTTGCTCATTATCTCACGGAAGTTAAAGCTCGAAAGCCACAGTCGGTTAACCCTTGTGTTGCGATCAACTTAACTTGTTTAACGGATACTGTGGTCAGTATTCTTGCGACTCAATATTTAGGGCTTCCGTTTACTTGTGTGGATTGCAGTGCTCCTTTAGCGAGACAACAATTTGTGATGACTCAATTGTCGCCTATGGTGTTGATTGGTGAAGCGATCGCGTTGGAAGAAGGCGGGCATTTTGAACATTTGGCTTCATTAGAGGTGTTACCTCGTAATGCAACCTTGTTTGAACCTTGCCATGTCACTGAACATGACATCAGTCAATATATCTTTACTTCTGGAACGACAGGGCAGCCTAAAGCGGTTGAGCTATCGCATCGTGCTTTTGTCAGCACGTTATATGAGACAAGTGTGATTCCGGTTGGAAAAAATGTCCTTTATTCGGCAAACGAAGCCTTTGATGCCGCTTCCTTGCAGATGTGGTTGGCTTTATTGCACGGTCGCACTTTGGTGATCCCGGGTCGCAATGAAATTGCCAATCCAGACTGTATGGAACGCTTGATCAACGATCATAAGGTTGATCATCTTTTCCTGACCACAGGACTTTTTGAAACTTACATGGCATCGACCAAACGGGAGATGTTTAACGACCTACAGACACTGACTTTTGGTGGTGATGCTGTCTCTAAGCAAGCAATAGAGCATGGCATGGAGTGTAATATCCAAAACTTATTAAACCTTTACGGACCGACGGAAACGGCAATATTTGTGACTTCACATCGTTGCTCACAAGAAGACCTTGTTGAAGGAGCGATTCCGATTGGCAAACCACGCCCGAATGCGCAAGTTTGGATTGTGGATGATCATGATCGTTTACTTGGACCCGGTATGGTTGGCCACATTATCGTATCAGGACCTTGCTTAGCGGAAGGCTATGTAGGCGCGCCAGGCCAAAATGATAAGTTTTGTGAACGAGTGATTAAAGGGTGCAACGGCGATCAACCGCAAACCATTTATCGTACTGGAGACTTTGGTTATTTCCGTCAAGATGGCGTGCTGATCTTCCGGGGCCGTCGGGATGACCAAATTAAACTACGTGGCTACCGTATCGAGCTTTCGGAGATCCGCCAAGCTCTGGAGCATATCCCAGAAGTCCAAATGGCTACTGTGATTCTTAAAGAAAAAGCCAACAATAAACAATTGCTCGGTTACTATCAGGCAGAAGAGCCAATTGATGTCAAAGCGCTACGTAAACAGCTTCATCATTGGCTTCCAAGTTATATGGTTCCAGCTCATCTTATCCATGTTGAAGAAATGCCATTGAATCGTAATGGCAAAATCGACAAGCAAAGGTTGCCTGAGCCCGTTGAATCGAAGGAAGAGCAAGGTGAGTTGACGCAGCAGCAAAGAGTGTTGTTGCAACAGGTTTGTAAAGTGCTGGACTTGAATTCAGTGTCATTGAGTGATGATTTTGTTGACCAAGGGGGCGACTCAATATCAGCGATTCTTTTATCTGTGGCACTGGAAGAGCAGGGAATGCGTCTTACTACAGCCGATATCATGAATTTTCGTCTATTTGAAGAGATGGCTGATAGAATCTCGGTTGCGGAAGAGTCCTCGGTTGAATTGGGTGAAAAGTTTGGTCATTTCAATTTGCTCCCAGTACAACAGTGGTTTTTTGCTCAAAACTTTGTTAAACCAGAACATTTCAATCAAGCCGTTATGATGAAGTTACCTGAGTCTGTTGAGCTTGCTAATTTAGCATCGGCTCTAACTCGTTTAACTCAATACCATGATGCATTTTGGCTGAGATTTCATGACAGCAGCCAGCAGACTTTCTCCGAAATGGGCGATTACCATTTTGAACTGAGAGAGTTGGAGGAGCTGAATTGGCAGCATGCTGAAGAAGAAATTGCCCAATTAAACACGTCCTTCGATCTGCATACTGGCCCTTTACTGAAAGGGTTACTCCTGCGTATTACGGACGAACAACAGCCGATCCTTTATCTCTGTGGTCATCACCTGATTGTGGATGGCGTATCTTGGCGACGCATCAGTAGTGATCTTCAGGGCTTTTATGAACAAGGCGCCAATTTTCAGCCAACACCTTATACCAATACACAAGGTTATCGTAAGCACTGGGATTGCTTCCGATACAGTGATACAGAAGTCGATTATTGGCTCAGCTCTGGAGCGAATATTTCACCCAAAGCTGAACTAGCAAAGGATGTGAAACGAGGTCATTTCATCCTTTCTGAGGACGAAACTCAGTCCCTGTTGGGTAGTGCAAATCAGCCATATGGTACCAATACCAATGAGTTGCTTATTAGTGCCCTGTATTCCTTCTTCGGCAGTAAAGGACGATCATTTAATCTGCTGCTCGAAGGGCATGGACGTAAGTCCTTCTCGGATGAGGTGCGCTGTGATGCTACGGTAGGGTGGTTTACCAGCATTTTCCCTCTCTGCTTACCAAAACATGATGACACTTGGCAGCAGTTAATCAAAAAGACTAAGCAGGCGTTACGCAGTCTCCCTTCTAAAGGGGAAAACTTTTTGGCGATTGCTTACGGCCATAACTCTGAAGCAGTGAGAAACGAATTCCAATCACTATTAAAGTTGCCGATCAGCTTCAACTTCTTGGGGCGCTTTGGACGAGGTGGTGATGAGGCATGGCAAATAGAGCAAAAGTATAATCAATATCTTGTCAGTGAGGATAATAAACCACTACGTGCCTTAGATATTAATGCATGGGTCAGTGATGAAAAGCTCTATGTTGAGTTTGATATGGTTGAAAGTGCCTTTCAAGATATAAGTGTGGAAGAGTTGAGCCAGAATATTCATAGGTCTATACAAGCACTTCTTGGACATTGTACTGCTGATGATTGTCTTGGTGGTTTAACGCCGAGTGATCTTACTGATATTAGCCTTGAGCAAGAAGTCATTGAAAATTTGGAAAAACAAGTGGGTCGATTAGAGAATATTTACCCAGCAACTGACTTTCAGCGAGAGCTTTTGTACTTTAATCGTGTCAATCCTGATTATCAGATTGACCAGCTTTACTTTGAACTGGCTGGTGATTTAGATGAAGAAGCTTTCGTAACAGCGTGGAACCGAGCTCTGAGCAAACATGACATGTTAAGGGCAGGATTTGATGATACTTATACCGAGGGAACGCCACTGGTCCTTATTCCTCGCCATGTCGAGCTACCATTAACCTGGCAGGATTGGCAAGATAAAGATTGGGAGACAGAGATTCAACATGCTGTTCTTAATGAACGTCAGCGTCCATTTGATTGGTATAATCCGCCTTTGCTTCGATTGCTGCTAGCGCGTACCGGTGAATCAAAACACATTTTATTATTTACCTTCCACCATGTTTTGTTTGATGGTTGGTCGATGCAGATCTTTTTACGTGAGATCAGGGATGACTATGAAAAACTGGTAAAAGGTGAACCTCTCCAGATCGAACAACGCAGCTTCATTGGTTTTCCTCGTTGGCTTCGCGCTCAGCCGAAAGAGGTATCAGCGAGTTTTTGGCAAGAGTACCTTTGTGATGCACAAATGAATATGAGGTTCAAACCTGACAATCATGGTATAGATGCCAATGCATTGCGTATTCACTCCGTTGTCGGAGCACTAGACAAACAGCAAAGTGAGCAATTTAGATCAGCAGCAATAAGCCATGGAGCGACGGTTAACCAATTTTGCCAATTGGCTTGGGCTGCTATGTTGTCTCAATACCTAGATAGCAGTGATATTGTTTTTGGTACCACAATGACTAACCGGCCGATGGATGTTGGTAAAGTCACTGAATTGGTCGGACTGTTTGTTGCAACACCACCACTTAGGGTTCATCTCGAAGGCCCTATTTCTCAGATGGTGAAAAAGTTGAATGAGAATAATCAACAACGTATCGATCATGCGTTTTATGATCTTAACCATTACGACGATGAATGGCGACCAACGGCACCATTTGGCACTTTATTTGTGTTCGAAAATTATCCTGAACAGAAAGGTGAGGATAAATCGAGTCTAACTTACCGACATTTAGGTACGGTAAGTGGCACAAACCATCAGATCGTTTTGTGCTTATTTCCTGGCGAATCTTTAGGGTTTAGTTTGTATTATGATCGCTCTGAAATTTCTGCAGAATTAGCTTCTCAGATTGCTAATGATTACCAAGCGATGTTAATTAAAATGATTCGAGCAGAAAGTGCAGGAGACTTGATGGGTTAAGTAAAAGCTAGGCTACAAATTGGCTGCCCAAGTATTTCGTTGTTGCTTGGGTACATCTTTTGGCTTATCAAATGATATTATCATCACTTGTTCTACACTAAAAGTATTCCTTCATAATCCGAATAGATAGCGTGATTATATGCAAATAGGTAACGCAGCGCTTGTTCTCTCTACGGTTGGTGTTATTGGGCTTGCTTGTCAATGGCTCGCTTGGAGAGTACGCCTGCCTGCGATCCTTTTCCTCTTGCTTGCTGGCATCCTTATTGGACCTATTCTTCAATGGCTAAATCCTGATGACTTATTAGGAGAGTTATTATTTCCACTTGTATCGCTAGCGGTGGCTGTCATTTTATTTGAGGGCAGTCTGACGCTTAACTTGAAAGAAATTCGTGGTGTAAGTGGATCGGTATGGAAGATTGTCTCGTTTGGGGCCATTTTTTCATGGATTGCTACGAGTGTAGCGACGCATTATTTGTTAGGTTTTAGTTGGGAATTAGCCGTCTTGTTTGCAAGCTTAACCATAGTGACAGGGCCGACGGTTATTGTGCCAATCTTAAGAACTGTACGTCCAACCACAAAACTGGCTAACATCTTACGTTGGGAAGGGATATTGATTGATCCTCTCGGGGCATTATTTGCTGTCATGGTGTATGAGTTTATTGTCTCACATAGCGCTATAAATAGTGTTGAGGTATTTGCATTGATTGTGGTGATCGGTGTCATCATTGGTTCGGCTTCTGGTGCGGCGGTGGCGAGTATATTAAAACGCAGATGGTTGCCCGAATACTTGCAACCTTTTGCAGTGCTTATGGTAGTGCTGGGCGTTTTCTCACTATCAAACCAACTTGAATCGGAAGCCGGTTTACTCACTGTTACAGTCATGGGGCTATGGCTTGCCAATGCAAAAGGGATCAACATTCAACAAATATTACATTTCAAAGAGCACTTAACCATATTGCTGATCACAGGGTTATTCATTTTTTTAGCTGCTCGCATCAGTATTGAGCAGTTTACGGCATTAGGCAGCGGTGCCATTTTATTATTTTTGTTTATGCAGTTTATCTCTCGACCTTTATCTATTTTCTTATCTACGATGGGCAATCAGTTATCTTTTAAGGAGAAGGCATTCTTATCTTGGGTCGCTCCGAGAGGCATCGTTGCCGCTTCTATTTCTTCTTTGTTTGCGATTAAACTCGTTGACAATGGTCTCAGCGAAGCAATGTTACTTGTGCCTATGACTTTTATGATCATCATAGGCACGGTTGTACTTCAAAGTTTGACCGCAAGAAAAATGGCGTCTCTACTCGGTGTTTCAGAGCCTGCCCCTCATGGTTTTTTCATTATCGGTGCTAACCGTGTTGCAAGAGAAATTGGTCTAGCCTTAAAGAAATATAATCGGAAAGTATTGTTAGCGGATTCGAATTGGGATTACATCAGTCAAGTTAGGATGCTTGGCATGGATTATTACTACGGAAATCCTATCTCTAGCCATGCTGATGATAATCTTAATTTGATTGGTGTTGGACAGGTCGTGGCACTGACCCCAGATCAGCATTTTAATATTATGGCTTGCATGCATTTTGTTGATGATTTTGGTGAAGATAAGGTGCATTGCTTACAAAAAAATCGTTCAAGTGTTAATGAAAAGCACTGGCTTGCGGAAGAATATCATGGCAAGTTGCTAATGGGAGGAAATGTCAGCTACAGCCAATTAGCAAGTTTATTTAGCCAAAATGCGGAGATAAAGCACACTAAGATAAGTGAAAACTTCACTTATGAAGACTATAAAAAGCATTATCAAGATTACCTCGTTATCCCTCTCTTTTATGTTTTGGAAAAAGGTAAAATCCAGTTTTGTGACGTGTCTGAGTCAGTCGCTATTCCTAAGGTATGTACATTGGTAGCCTTACATCAACGAACTCAGACAAACCGTTCTTCTGGTTAATGCCGGAGGGCTTTGCATTGCCATATTTTCACCAGCTTCCTTTTATTGAGTTTGTTGACATTAAAATTGATTTCGAACCAACTTATCGCAATACTTGGCGATTGTTTTTAGGTTATTTGGCGTATTGAAGTGACTGTGAACGGAAGTTCAGTGTTAGTGAAGATTACGTTTGATAACTGAGTGCTGATGGCGCTTTTGTAATTACGAAATTAATCGTGCGAAATCCGATAAACCTTCTATGTTAACAAGGTAGCTGAGTAGACTTAGCTCAAGTTATTGATGCTAAAGCTAATAGTTCTTGAAGTCATTTGGGTTTAGAACATTTTTTAATCAAATTTTAATGTGAAATGGAATCAAAAATGAAGAAATCAATGGTGCTTGTAGCCGCTCTGACAGTACTGGCGGCATGTTCAGACGAAGTGGGTACAGAAAACTGGTGTAAAGATATGCGCAGTAAGCCTAAGACAGAGTGGACGACAGAGATTGCGGTCGACTACGCAAAACATTGTGTTCTTGAGGACGGTATCGGTAGTGAGCAATGGTGTAAAGATTTAAAGGATAAGCCTAAAGGTGAATGGACCGCGAATGAGGCGACGGGCTTCACTAAGCATTGTATCTTTTAAATGAGATACCCAAACATTTTGAGGTGACTTGGGTATAGTCTTAATTAATTATTTTGAAGTCACTTTGGGACACTTTCTATTATCAATTCTAGGGCTTTCTCATTGCTTACTCTGTAGGAAGCCTCACTCGTCTGATGACGACCTGACAGCACATCGCTATTAACATTATACCCAAATTTTATGTCACTTAAGCATAATAAAAAATAGTCAGCGACCTTTTATGATATTAAGAGGTGGTTTTTATGGAATGATGATCACAAATAAACGATAAAAACTAATTATATTATTAAATTATTTAATTTGAGGTAGATCAATTTTCTATGTAATTCAAAGTTAATATTGATTATTAAATTTATCATTAGGATTTGTTAACATTTAAATTTACATGAAATCATCGTTTTATCCTTCTTACTACAGTATGTGATTTATATGGGATGTATTTAATCTACGAATGGAACATTTATCTAAATAACTAATCTATATTTCTATTATTTTACGTTATTTATAAATAAATATAACGTTTAGGAGTGAGGTAAGCTGGTCTTTACGTCTAAGTGGTAAGTAAATTACTAAGGCTTTTTTAAGACTCCCTTATATACCCAGTTAACTTTTAATCACCATAGAAATGCAGAGCTATATTATGATCAGAAGAAAGCGTTATTCTATCTCCGTTTTTACTTTAACTGCTCTTGCTGTTGCAACGGCATGTAATGCGGGTACCTACACTCCCAATGACTTAATCCAAGGAAGGCTACCTAGTAATGACGCCAATATTGTTATCCAAACGATGGATGCGAATTGGAATAAAGAAATTTATTTGCCGGCCTACCCATCAAATGGTGATGTGGTTTCCTTTGTCGCAAATGCGACCTATACATCACGATTGGTCGGTAATTTATTGGGCTTTGGTTCATTAGAAATGCACACAAAGGATAAGTTAGATGTCGTCTTCGATGCTCACCTATCTGCTTGGCGTCTTAAAAATGAATCGTCTCCTAATACTGTGGGAAATCATATTCCTAATGATAAAAGGTATGTGAGTTATTATGTTGCTGATGCTAACTGGAATAGTCTATTACATTTACCATCACAAAAAGGTCAGGCAAGCAAGATTTTAGTGAGGTCACAAGCTCTATATGATACGTATGTTGATAACTCAATGCTTGGAAATATGGGCGCCAATCTAAAAATTAAACAAGGTGAGTACTACGTTTTTACTTGGAATGATGCTAAAGCGAAATGGGATGTGATTGACGCGCAAAATCCAAGCGTAGACTCAAAAAGAGATAGCATACGTGACCTAACATTTTTTGATATCTCTGTGGATACAAGCATCAATGGGACTGGCCTCTATAATAATGGTCGAATGCAAAAGCCCATCGAAATTAGGTATCGAGCTTGTTTAACCGAAGATGCTGATATAGATGAGGATTCTTGTTCTTCAGTCGATATTACACAAGAAGAAGCGCAGTACTACCTTCATTTGGGCCGATATGGAAGAAACGATGCTGGTCGCCCTGAGTATTTAGTGGAGGATGATGAAATCTTTGTCGATTATGAAAAAGATCCAAGGTATCAATCTAGCCTACCAGGTAAAAATGGTAAAGAGACCTTACCAACAGATGAGAAAACGCTTACAGCACGAGGCCTAAGAAGCACGACGTTTTGGCTAAGATATAAAGCAAAATTCCTTGGTGAGGAAAAAACGTTAAATGTTTGTGCATTCCAGCGTTGGCAAGATGAAAATGGTGATTTCATTAATAATGTTGATACTCAAGACTGCAATCAAAATGGAACTGGAAGTTCTTCTAGAAGGATTTCCATTATAGATGGAAGTTACAAAGGCTCAATGAATAACAACCCTGATATTGTCAAAGAGATGACTTTAGTTGATGGAGTCTGTAAGAATGAGTCTGATTGTCACGGACGACCTGGTTGGCGAATTTTCAATGGTTGGGCGCGAGGTATTTCCTATGCCGATGCTAACTTGTTTAAATATTCTTCAAGACGTCCAAATCATTCTTTCATTCCTGTAGAAAATGCGAAATCAACCACTTTAGCTAGAGGTTGTGTCCGTGATGCTTCCGGCGGCAGTGACTCTAAAGATGATGGAATTTGTACGCGCGTGGTTGAAGATGGCTTTGCTGGCGTAAGTTTCTACACTACCGACCTTCAGTTTGGTTCCGCTAAAACAATGCCTATTTCATATTCTACTGAAGATGCCGATAAACCGGGCTTTGTGCCTGGAGACAGAGATACATGGCAATTCGATACCGATGCTATAGATACTGACCGTGCAGGAACCTTCTCTGTCTTTAGCGTGTTGCCTGTGATTGATTTTCGAAAAGGAGATACACACCGTTTTGTCATTTGGACGAGGCCTGACGGAGGCCACTGGTCGGCTTCAACTCAGCAGGTTAGTAAGAAAATATCATCAGTGATTGAAGATAACTACGGTAACCGCTTCAGATTTAATGCGACCTTATATGCAGAGCCAAATATGGGAGCAACAAATAGTGTCTCTAAAGACTATGTTCTATCCCGTATGAAGGATGAAACATTAGAACCGATTCTTGACTGAATTATACCCGAGTGTTTCATCAACACTCGGGTATCCCTCCATTTCGATTTAAAGATTTTTTATATTGTTCAACCTCTCGATTTAATTAAATCAAAACTATTTAAATCAGAAGTTTTATAACCAAACATTGATATTGGTATCCCATGAAAGATTATGACTCTGAATTTATATTGAATCCAAATATATCACGTAGAAGTTTTTTGAGTAGAAGTGTTTCAATCGCAATTACTGCAACATGCTCTTTGAATGCGTTAAGTGTTTTTGCGAAAACCTTTAATCTAGATGAAGATGATCTTATCACTCTATTTTCTCATGAATTTACAGGCTTTAACGGTGAAACGCTCGATCCAGTCACTGGGAATTATATGCTTGGTAATGGTTACCGTGCTTATAATCCAACTCTGATTCGATTTATGTCACAAGATTCATTAAGCCCTTTTTCTGAAGCGGGTATTAATGCTTATCAGTATTGTAGTGGTGATCCCATCAATAGAAGTGACCCAAGTGGTCACCTTGATGGATTGAAACTGGGGCTGGGTATTTTTGCCGTCTTAGTCGGTATTGCTGGAGCGATTGCAGCACCGTTTACGGGCGGTACTTCTCTGGCTATTGCTGCAGGCGTGATTGGTTCTGCTGCAGGTGCGATTAGCGGTGGGTTAAGTATTGCTGCTGCTGTTGTTGCAGAAAGAAACCCAGATGTTGCCGATAAGTTAGATATTGCTTCTTGGGCATTTACTGGTATTTCTTTAGTTGCTGGCGCGGTTGGTGCTGCGGGTGGCATTTATCAAGGAACTAAGGCTCCAGGGTTCATTTCAAAGCTTTCAAAGGGAAGGCTAGGGCAGTCTAGGTTGAAAGTGGATATTAAGTTCAGGCCTAAAGGTCAGGTTAAGGCACGTCGTCTTAAGGCTGATTGGACTCCTAATGATAAATATGCGCTTAAAAATGCTCAATCTGTTACTCCTGTTTCAATGAAAAACTTAAAGACTGGTGAAGTGCTTAAAGCTCCTGAAACCTTGGACAAAGTTGAGCAATTTGGCAGTTCTGGCTTTATGGGAAGTAGGATGATAAAAACCTACACAGTTAGAAAAAGTATGAATTCTTGGAAAGAAGCTTTAACCATTAGTAAAACGGTCATTGACCAAGTCGGCGCTATAGGAAGTGGTGGTATTGGTCTTGTCATAAAAGCAAATGCTTTAGCAGAAAAACAAACCACATTACCCAATCAAACTTTCGTGGCTCTTTCAGACAGAAGTGCCAATCAATATGTGGATAGGGTCAGTGCCCCCGGCTTATCTAGAACCAGTATTCTTAATATTGAAACCAACCCCGCATCGATAAACTCACAAGTACGTCAGGGTATTTTTACAGCTTAGAGGAATAGAAAATGAGTGATGTGATTAGCTATAGTAACAATTATAAAAATTTAGTTGCTGGTAGTGTTAATGAAAGAAATGGCTTTTTTGATTTCTCTACTGGCGTTGTCAATATTGTTGGTAATCATTTGAAAGGGCCAGAACTGAATATTTCTCTAAGCTTTGACCACTTCAAATCTATTGATATGGGGTTGGGAGAAGGATTAAAGTTTAGTCTGCCATTTTTTGATTGTACCAAAGCCATTTTACATACTGACCAAGGCGTATCAGTCAAACTCTCCGATCGTAACTTAGCCAAGCCCATCGAAGCGTGTTTAAGTAACTTTCAAATAACCGATAATGGCTCATTGCTTTTGGTAAAATACCATGATGGATCAGTGGATGAGTTTAAGAAGACGCCAAAGGCTGATTATGCATTTTTGGCTAAAAGACGCGATTCAGCTGGCAATGCGCTTCATTTAGACTGGAATGGCACTAAATTAGAGCGGATTGTCGATGATAACAATGTTGAATATCTGTCTATAGGGAGCACGTCCAGTAGCCGTGGCAGAGAATTAACTCTGTTATCAGGTCGCTACTATCTTTATACCTACATTAATTCTCGTTTTGAAAAAATTGAAGTGAGTACGCCATACTTTCAACAATCACAATACCGTGATCAACCGAAATATAAATTGAGTGTACGTTTTTCAACCAATGTAAAATACCACCTTATCGACAGTATCACTTCGCCCAACGGTGCTCTACAGTCTGTTGAACATGGAGAACGTTCGGGGGAGGCTCTTAATGATTACAGAGGTAATTTAATGGCTGTGGTTAAGCAGCACAGCATTGAGTTTAACGGTAAAACGTTAAAGCGTACCACCTATGATTTTAAACCTTCTGTGGATGACTCCAGCGATTATCAATATAGAAAAGATTACAACGCTTATGGATACAAGGCGACTATCTCCAATACTCGAGGTAGCGACCCAACCTATTCGATTATCAAACCTTACTTCTATAAGGTGATCGTGACGGAAAAAGATCATGATAATAACGAGAGTGTGGTTGAGTGTATTTATGACAAGTTTCATAACCTTAGAGAGCAAAAGAAAACATACAAAGGGTGTACTCAGGCTGAAATTTACCACTATTATCTCAACGATGATAATGACATTTCTGTTCAAGAAGGGCGCTTTAAGTTAGCAAACAAGATCGAAAAAACCTATAGCGATCGAACTAAAGCGACTTTTACGGAAACTTACGAATACGACTATGATGAATTTGGTAATGTGCTTCATGAAATAGATCATGTTCATAATGTTCGAATTGACTATGAATACTATGACACCCGTGCTGATGCAGTCGAAGGGTGTCCAAAATATGAAGATTTCGTCTTCTTCTTGAAAAAGCAATCTGTCACCGATCTCAATGCGTCTGATGGAGAGCCAAATACGCGCGAAGTATCTGTCAGAAAATATACCGCAATAAATGATGCTATCTACTTACAGTCAGATAGTAGCCCATACTCTCATACCAGCATTGAATTTGACTACTATCCAACTGGTGTTCATCAAGGCAGACTGCTTTCTCGACAAGTCATGAAAAACGATCAGCAGTGTACTAAACAAGCATTTGAGTATCAGGATGGTGACTCGACTTTGTTTGTCAAAGGCATAACAAGCGCCGATAGTCTGCCCGGTGAGCAGTCTTATATTTTATTAGAACTTGATCAATATACTGGACAAAAACTACTGGTTAATGATTCAGGCTCTATTGTAAAAATGGAGTATTACCCAGACGGACGGTTGAAGAAAGAAATCAGTAGTCCTAATAGTGTCCATGAATGCGCTCGAGAGTATGAATACTTTGACGAGCAATCAATGACTCTCATGAGAGATCAATTCAATAATCTTAAAAGAAGCTATTTTGATGGCTTAGGTAATATGACTGAGATTCAAATCACCGTACCTAATGTTGTGAGTGATTTTGTTGTTGAACAAAGAGAATACAATTCCCTAGGACAAAAAATTAGTCAGACGATGATTGATATCACACTGAAGGCAACTCAAACAGGTGCATCAGTACAAAATCGAACATGGAAGCTAAAAACAAAGTATGAATATGATGGGTGGATGAATGTGTCACGGACAATTCAACCTGATGGAACCGTTCAAATTAGTGATTTCAACCCTATTACCCAGACGACGCTCTCTGGCTTTGAAGGAAAGGGGTATCAGCAAACCCAAGTCATATCGGCGACTAGAAAGCAGATAGATAAAACCTTTGATAAGAATGATCAATTGCTCACGCATTCTGAAGTGACGTTTGATATGTTTGAGAATCCAAGTGTCAGATGGGATAGCTTTGGGGTCACAACAAATTATCACTATGACGTGCTGGACCGCATTGCGAAGACTAAGACAAGTTATATTGATGCAGAAGAGAAGCCGCGTGAAGTGGTCAAAGACATTGTGTATGCTCCGTATCAAGTTGGTACAGAGTGTGTGAAATCAATTGCGATTAACCAAGCGCTACTAGGAGAAAATGACTACGATGCTTTCTCCCGTTTACGTCAACAAACAGTTAATAATAGTATTTCAACCCTCAGTTATCTTCCTGGTAGCATGCAGCACTATCAAGTGACTTGCCCTGATGGCACCGTGTTAGACACAGACTATGATCCTGAATTTAATCTCTATAAAAAGACAGGGTCTAAAGTGCAAACTCCGGGCCTTCGAGGGCTAATTGAAAAGGCCCATGATGAAGAAACCGGTTCATCTGTTGAATATACGCATCGATTTGATGGCTTAGTAAAAAGCGAGTCAATAGACGGTGTGACAAATGGCTATGATTATACCTTGTTAGGGAAACTGCTTGCGAGTTCAGTTGCTGGTGGTAATTGTGACATTGTTACCTATGATGATTTTCAACGAATTGCAACGGTTGACGATGGGATGAACGTTGCACAGTATTTAGACTTTGACGCCTTTTCTAGACCACAACGAGTTGAAATCGCAGGTGTAACCCCTACGACAATTCAGTATGACTACTCTGGTTTGCCTAACGTGATGGTGACGACGACAGAGCAAGGACAAGATGTATTGCAAGAGATAGAGCATTACACTAAAGATGGTTTGGTTGAAAATAAAGTGACTCGTTTAGGTTCCCAAGAATTGGTTGAGTCATTTGAGTACGATGCCATGCGCCGTTTGGTTAATTATTCTGCTTCAGGCAGCTCGGAGCTATTGCCTAAAGATGAGATTGGAAAAACTATTTTACAGCAGCACTTTATATTCGATGACTTCGGTAATGTTTGTGAAGTGATCAGTGAGATGCAAGATCAAACGAGCAATACTTCCTTATATGGATATAACCCAGATTATCCAACACAATTGTACTCTATTGAACACAGTAATCCTGCTTATACCAATGTTAACTTCGAAGGTAAATACAACGTTCATGGTGCACTGACAGAGGATCAAGAAGGGAGGCAACTTCGCTACAACCAATATGGAGAGCTAGTGAGAGTCTTTAATGCACAAATGCAAGAGTTAACGAGCTACGAATATGATGTTGCTGGGCGTATGAGTAGGCAGAATATTCCCAATCAGCCTGCTATTGAGTACCGCTATGCAAATGATAATCTTGTTTATATTCAACAAGGAGATTTGGGGGTGAGCCACTCGTTAGTGGACGGACGCATGGTAAGTAAGAGATTTAAAACGCTCAACCAAGAGTTGATTACGGACTACTTATGTAATACATCCAATTCACCGTTGAAAGTTAAGAGAGGGGATGGCTCAGATCAGCTTTACACCTATATGCCATATGGCTTTCGCATGTAACATTATTGAGGTTTAGCTAGGCGTTTAGAATTAAATCTGACCCTAAAATTTCAAATTATTTCTCGTAATTTCTTCAGCCCCGTAAGGTGAAGTTTAATCCAACGGATTAAGTTGTTATCACTACGGGGCATTTAGAAGTGGCTCAACAATGTTATTCGCAACCTTTTCCTGCGATACAAACTTTATAGTCATCATTAAAGCAACGTCCGTCAGTGGTCCCCCAAGCACCATGGCTGACGGCCAACACTTTGCATTTCCCATGTTCTTGTATCTTATCAGAGCCTACCGAAAAATCGGTGTAAGGTGATTTAAAATTAAAGTGTAATCTGTCGTAACTGCCCAATGGGATGCTCAACTCAGAACCATCTAATGGGAATAAACGAAGGTACTCCATTTTTTTGTTGTGGCGAGATTCTCCTTGAACGTTAAAAGCAGAAAAGACAGAACAGTTTCCTTCAGGACAATTTGGGTTAGCCGTGTGATTAATGATCTTTAATACTTTTGGAGTAAAGCCATCACGCTCAACGTAAGTATGGTTACCATTGCGGAAATAACATTGTTCTCCAGATGCACAACCAGCAAAATCAGGTTTCTTATGTGTTTGGTTAGAGTAGTTTAGCAAGCGTTCAAAAGCAGCTTTTCGATTGCTTTCTATTTGTGGTCGAAAGCCTTTTGATTCATAGATGTCAGACATAATGGCAGTTGCTCTATGATTATTAATACTCATTAAATTCTGATCGATAAAATGAGCCGCCAGAATAAAGTGAGTTTTTGTTGAAGGATGTACAGAGCCCCCTACAATAGCCTTATTAATCAATGAGGGGCGATATGGGATTAATGAGTCTTTAACAAAATCATCGGTGGGACCAACTGTTACCGATGCTACACCCACCGAGCCTGCGGTTTCGTTCATGCCACGTAGATTGAAGACCCCGAGGAAGTTACTGCTATCATTGATATTTCTAACAATGGTGCTGTTTTCAGTAGGCTCATTTTCTATTGTTTTAGGTTGTCCCCAGATTTGTGATGATAATTGATACTCGTAAAAGCCATTGTATATACCATCCGAAAAGCCATATTTACCTCGGTGACGCGTAATGTCTTTTAACCATTTTTCAGTCGGGATGTGAATGAAATTAATATGTGGGTATTCATTTTGTAACTGCACATAAAGCTGCCACAGTTTTTGGTTAAAAGTGCTGATCTCAGCTTGAAAATCTTCCAGGCTGATCTGTGTGGCGCCATCCTTAAAAGAGTGATAAAGCTGAGGTGCGATACTGATGTCAGGTAACTCAAATAGAGCAACGGAAAGTTTTTCTTGTTCTGTAAATGTCAGTTCAGCCAGAAAGTTTCTGCGAAGAGAGGTGGCTAATGAGTCAAAAACGCCTTGGAAATCTGCTGGAATTTCTCCTCCAGCCATGGCCATAAAATCATTGCCTCCCATTAAAAATGAAGCCAGTATTTTACGTTGTGTGCTTGCATGAGACAGTTGGGACTTTAAATGAGGTAAAGCGGTTTTTAACTCATCGACTAGGTTAGGTGACATTGGAAGCCCTGACGGCATAAAGACGATGTCAATACCGAGTTTATTTAGGTGCATTACGGAGCTTCTATTTGCATCAAATCGACGTGTAATACGCATTCCTCCAAAGGCGTAATTATTGACAGGGATGCCCGTTAACAGTGCAACATAATCGGGCCACATTAAACCATCAGACCAGCGTCCATTATAAAATGGACCTTTTGGCAGATCGCCTCCACTGAGAGCAAAAGAGTTGTGAGTATCGGTCAGGCTGTCACCAAATAGAAACATCTCCTTATAAGGTGTTGTATTTTTAGGCAGTTTAGAGATAGTGATATAATAGGTTGGTGTTTGGTTGGTCGTGGGGTAGTAATTAAGTAAAAAACGATTATGGCTTGGTATTTTTTGGTTACATTTATTTAGGCCTATGTCGAAGTTATACGAACACCAACGAATGACCATATCATCAACGATAAAGGTCCCTTGCATCGAACCCGCCCCGGAATTGGTAGCAATTTGATAGTCAATCGTATTATTACCAATTGTTAAGGTCTTATTCTGAATTGTTTTCATCCATTTTCGATATTCAATAGCTGGAGTGGTGTGGCATGAATAAAAGTCTAATGCAGTGAAATTAGGCCAGGTAATGGCTTTGCCCAAGCCTGACATATTAATATTGAAATCTAAAGCAGAAGAAGATTTCATACTCCAGTTACGCTTAGAACCATCTGCTGAAGTGGCATCTGTGTAGAGCTTGGTTTGTGTGCATTGCTCAGGCAGCAAAAGGCCGATAACATTTTCTAGAGCTACAGCTTGTTTGGAGTTGAGAACATGGCTCTCAATATTACGCTGTAGGTTTACATTAGATAATGGAATGGGTTGATTAGTATTATTCTGAAAAACAATGTTCAATGAAGGTACAGAGTCGAGAGCGTAAGTGTTTACTTGAAACATGAAAAGAATAAATAAAAAGAGGTTTCTTGTGAACTTTGATACCATAACATTCGCTGCCAACGTGAGTAATTAATTTGGAGGTATATACTCAAGTGTTCTCAAGGTACTAAGACCATTTCACTGAACTCAGCACCTTGAGGTTACCTGAGTATATTATTTGATTATTTCCTAATAATAACCATGGTGTGAATAATGTAAAGCCTATAAAACTTTCAAATTATTTTATATTTTATCAATAAGGTAAATCTTTTGTATTTCTAATTTTAACGATAGGTTTTTTACTCTAATAATTGTGTTTTTGTTATTGTTTTTTTATTTCTTCTAGTATAACTTGTCTGTTCTTAGGTGTGGTTTAGTATGTCTTTAATCAAGGAACTTGATGCGACTGGGGTACAATCCTACCTTTGATCTATCGATATCAACTACAACAGCACTTTAATATTAAGAGGTCTCTAATGAGAAAAATAAAGAAGCTTTCTTTTATAGGGCTTATCGTATTTTCTATTTTTTCCATCAGTTCTTATGCAGAAACGACGAGTGCAGATGAACCTGAGAAACCAGTAAGTATAAAGTTCTGGCAATGTTACTTTAATCCGGTTAGCTGCTTTTAAACTCTGACTCTCTGTAAATCCTCCCTATGACGTCATGCTCAGGTAACATTCCAAGGTTCTCCCGTTTATAGAGCATCTTGGGTTACTTGGGTATATTTACTTTTTGGTTAATTTTATTAAAAAGTAAATTTATTATTATTTAGATCAAAATGTGTGATTAAGTAAACGCCATAAAAAAATAAAGTGGCTTAGGATTAAATCTGTTTCTACTTATCCTAAGTAAGCCATGCAGAAAATATTATTTATCATATCAAATTTTTTTCTCTATCAGTCTATCTCTTTTGCGGGAACTTCTCCTCCCTCCGCACAATGGCAGCCAGAATATGCAGTGAATATTCTGATTTTAAAAGACAGTACAGTTGAAGTAAGTGAAAACTTTCTAGAATATGCGCAAGCGAGAGTCTCACTACTTAATTCCGTACTGAAGCGCTCTCGAATTAATGTAAAAGCAAAATTAGTAGGTATTGATTCTTTAGATATAGCCTTTAATAAAATTGAAGACCTTGTCTTTAATCATACAGTAAGAAAGTTGAAAGAGGAGAAAAATGCGCACATAGTCTTTTTACTGAGTGAACTCAATTTTGGCACCTCAGAATGTGGCTTAGGTGTGGTCAGTGGCAACAATGAAACGGCGTATTCTGTTGGTCGGTATAGTCACTGGTTATGTTTAAGCGGGGATACTTTTATCCATGAAGTTGGTCATAATTTGGGGTTGACTCACTCTTCCAATCAAGACAGTCTCGCTCCTTATGCCGCTGGGCATGGAACATTTCTTTGGGTCACAGTCATGGCTTATCAGTTTTATCATGGAGGCTTAATTAGAAAACAGGTTTTTTCTAACCCAGAATTGGAATGTGATGCTTTTTATCAGTGTGGTGATGCTGAAAGTGCCGATGCGGTCCGCTTTATTAATCAGAATACTGAACGATTTATTAGAAATGATTAAATAAGGTATATTGTAGTGAGGTATTCATATCCAGTGTTTGCTGTGTTTATTGTCATCATTGCTCTGTTCTTCGTGGTAATTGTTGTGCTCGGGCCTAGTGATTATCCTTCAGAAAGTGGTGACCAATACCACATTATTGTATCAAAAATGGATCCTCAAACATCTCAACATAAAAGAAGGATTAAACATCTCTCCGCCACATCTTCAAGTCAGTCCCGATCAGTTTTAGAAATTGAGCCTGTGTCGCTTCTTAAACAATATCACGGTGTATTCAGTTTAGATTTGTCCTCTTCCGATAGGATCGTTGTAGGCTCGACCATTAATCTTCAATTGCCTGATGAAAAGCTACAGTTGAAGGTGGTGGATGTTTATCCAGATGAAAACCGATGGGTTTATGAATTTTTGGGCGAGGAGGGGGCAAATAGCTTGTTGGTCTATTTTCCACAAAGTGGTCGAGCGTACGTGCGCTTAGAAACAAAAACCATGTTGTTCGAGACTGATCTTGATACAAATGGTGTTGGGTATTTTTATAATTTGAAGGAGGCTGCCATTGATGGCGTGGCTGCCTCTTACAAAGATGATGAAATTGTTCCTCTGATGTTTGATCAGGGCTAATCGACAACGATGACAGATGGAAGCGGATATTTTCCTTTTTTTAGCATGGTTTCTGAGTAGTTAAAGCCTACTCGAGCTCGGAACACGGAAATAGGTGAGAGTGGTGTACTGGCGAGTTTAGAGAATATTCTTTGTGCCTTTTGCTTAATCTTAGTAATTTGAGGGTGACGGAAGCTCTGATTCGATGTTTTCGTTTCATCTGTGAACCAAGTCGTGAGCTCAGAGTCGTTATGATATTGAGTCCTGCCCATTTCATAAGAGTGGGGATCAATCCCTATTAATTGAGATCCTGTGGTTGCGTATTTATACTCGATAGAAGTAGGGATAGTAACACTTGCATCCGCCTCTAAAAACATGCTGGGATGCTCGTCAATGCCTTGAAGAGCCGACTCAACCAATTCTGATAAGTATGAGATGGAGTGACAAAACGTCACTGGATCGGTTTCAGCAAGAATCCCAATTGCAAATCCCAAAGAGCAGCCTGCAATGGAGCTGGTGATATCACCGGTTAACCACTCTGCTAAATCAGAGGTGTCTTTTGCTGCGACTTCGACTAAAAAGCTACCTGATAAGGGGGTCGTTTTTAAAGAAAACTCGGGCCGATGGGTTTTACTTAAGCTTTGTTTGCCGAAAACATGACCGAGTTTCCATAAGTCGAGCTTACTTTCCAGACCTGCGGTAAACTTTTTTGCGTAAATATTGTGTTGTTTAAAATATTGCCACTGAACGCCATTAACGGATTTCAACTGAAAGGGCAGTTTACCACCATGTTTTCTGACAATTCTAGGTGAGACGTCTACGCCTGCCTGAGAAAATGCACTATTTTTAAAGCGAGGTAATTTAGCCGCAGATACTTTTATGGCATCTCTAAACGATACCGATAACCATAGAGTGGGCATATTGCAATCTGATTGAGTATCTTGCGTGCAGTAACCCTTGTTTGATTTTTTCCATGGATTCCCTTTCATCGCGGCAATAGGGGCAGTTATCGAAATTTCGATGTCCAGCTCATCGCTCAAAAAAGCAAATTCTGGGTTGGTGATGTCAAGACCCAGTCTCATTAGCCAGGAAAACCTACCTTGGCCAGCAATATGCTCATTGATCGTGTAGTAATTTGGCCAACCTTCAAGTGTGGCAAACTGACCATTCAGAAACCGTAATGTCTCTTGTGTATTATTGGTATGCATTGGTAGAGCAAAAAGTAAACTTTCTAGTGATCGATCATGCAGGTTCGGATCAAGCATTACAGCATCTCTAAAACGAGCGCCCACGTCTCCAATGACTTGGCAATAAGAAGGCAACAGTTCAAACAATTTACACCGCCACCAGTTAAGCAAGTGCCCGAGTTCTTCGAAGTAAAACTTATGAAAATCTTCACTTTGTAATGTAACTAAATCTCGATTAAGCACAATCATTGCGTGCTGTTCATTAAAAATCATAGCAGCAGGGCGAGCACCCATTAACTCAGTACTACCCCAATAAGGGGTTCGAACGTTGTTATAGATAGGGTTCTGAAGTACCTCTAATAATGCTTTATTTACTTTACGATCTGTCCAAGAAGCAAATTTAGGGTTTTGCTTGGTGATTTGTGCATAATTGGCCCCAAATGCATGCCTAAACAGTGCACTGACTTCATTATAATAACGATTGATGGCAGTCGCATCTCGTGCGGTAGGTGATAGATAAAATTTCTCTTTGGCTCGGGACTCAACAACTGAATCGCCTTGCCAAAAGTCGTAGGAAATAGGAGTGAGTTGTGCTCTTAAATCAACCAAACTTTGAGACGCAATATCTCTGATTGGACGTTTATTTTCAGATACTTTCCATAGGCCTGTTTGACGCAGGCTCTCAATGGCCTCGTCCCCTAAGTTGTTTATCGTATCACTGACAACTTCTTGCAGTGCTTGGCCTATTGTATCGTGTGTCAAATGCCTCAGGCTGCGATAGATTAAATCTAACTTACTCTCATTAAGAGGTTTATCTTCTGTTTCTAGTTCAATCACGCCTTCTAAGGTTTCCCCTACTGGCCCTGTTAACCCTAATAGCATCTTCCTTAAATTTTTTGAGCTGGGCTGTTTTGAATAGGCTGAGATATGATCTAATTCTCTTGCTAAGAAAGGGACTGCTTCGAGAGAGTTGAGCACAATATGGCCGAAATTAGACTCCAATTCATAATTCTTTATCGCAGCTTGATAGTCAGTATGTGCCTTTTGTAAGCTTTTATTATTTTGAGCAAGGAGTGCGTTCAACTCTTCGACAGTTTGGTTTTCTTCCTGAAGTAATGCCCGAAAATGTTCGATATTTTTTTTCGTCATGGCCGTGATGAAATCTTGTTGTCCACGACTTCTTTCTAGGTTGTTTACTTCATTCATAGCATGAAGATGTGCTTGACTCTCTGCCGAAAGCGCAAGATATGCTTCGGAGAGATCGTCATATTGTTTAGACAAAACAGAGCAAGCAACGATACCTGGTATGTTCCACCATGCTAAACCACAGGTCAAAGCACGAGCTTGATACTTCGAATCACGAGCTTCACCTAGCTCTTTTAACAGTTTCGGGTAGTCAGTGGTATAGCTTGGCTCTTTTGAGGGCATGCTATCGATGAACTTAGAGAGGTGTTTAATTTTTTGATGTTTATCCTTGATTGCGGCCTTGAGTGTTTTGGTTAAATAGAGTCGGTCGGTATTGCTTAATTTACTGCACCAATGTCTGGGGCTATCATAACCAGTGACTCCCCATACTTTCTTATGCGGCTCTCCACACATAACAGGGTTTGCTACAGCCATAATGTTAGTGTAATCGCTGATATGTGTTCCTTCTTGATACCACCCTTGACCAAGAAATACCCAACTGCTGTGATTACCTTGCTCCAGTGTTTGGGATTGTCCATTAGGAAAATGTATCTGAAGACTGTAAGGGGAGTTTAGATAAACAACAACTTTAGCGCCCTGTTGGACGTGATCCGGGAGAATAATACTTTGTATTACCTCAGCCGTTTGAATATTAATATTCACCTGATTATGCTTGGAAAGCAAAAGTTCTAAAGGTTCGGGGTTATGGCTGAGTTTACTTAATGACTTATTGTCAGTCATCACCGTTCTTTGCTTATAATCGGGTTGCCAAATGCAGTTTTTACCATCGATAGAATAGCATTGTATATCACCATTATTATTCACTGCATACCAAAGAGGTACGCCTAGTGATGCACCATCAAGCCATGTCGTTTTGCTAGTATCATGACTTTCTTGAGAATATGTACTTGCACCAGCCACAGATACAATAAAAAAACTTATAATAAAAAGAAATAACCTGACAGTTTTCATAGTAATTTACTTATATAGAATAGAAAATATAAAGTACACCGCATTTGTTTCAGAAATATTTCCCTATCATATATAACAGTGACTTATGGTGTTTTTTTTGCTGCGAAATATTAATGAGGCTATTCTCTTTATTGGTGTAATGATTTTTATTCTTATTTATGAATAAATTTAATGAATGAAATAATAATGACCCTATTTTTAATGTGTTGATAATCTATAATCAAAGATTACTATTTTGTAATGTAAAAATAGTAATTGATAATATGAGATTAAAAATTTCCCTTCTAATAGTAATATTGTTTTCATTTAAAGCTAATTCAAAATCACTCCACTTAGAACATGAGCATAGTTATACTTATTATAGCCAAGTAAATAAGGATTATCATAAGGCTTTGTATCTATTTCAACTTGTAATGTCTAGAAAATGTTTGAACTATAAATATGATGATAAAGATTGTAACTTCTATTTAAATGAAAAGGAAATGGAAGTATGGTCTGATTGGTACCAAGAAAATAATCCAGATAAAAAGCAATACTTAGACGTTAAACTAAAAATGCTCCAAGACACCAGTGATGTTATAACAGCTATACGTTATGGTGAAACAGAAAAAGTAAGTCCGATCATTTTAGATATACAAACGATGTTTGATAACTTTTTTAACCTTCGCATTAGTGAAATTATTGCTTCTGAATTGGAAGAAAATAATGGTAGGACAGGGGTGAATTATCAGCCTGCTTATGAACAGCTGCTGGAGGAATATACAAATAAAGTGGCGCGATATCGCATTGATGTACTAGAGGCGATTGAAATCGCAGGTGAAAGTCTAAAAAAGGGTGAAAAAATCCAGTATCAAGAGCTACTTTTTGCTCTGGAATACCTCGATAAAAAAGTATTACAAACCAGTGTTCAGAAAAACTTTGACAATTACCTAAAGTCCATTTTTAGGGACCTTACTGGTTGTGTTGAATGTGCAACAAGTGTCATTGTTGAATTAGAACGACCTGCTGGTAATATCTATCATGAGCTTTCCATTACCGAGATGTTATTCTTTGGTTTCAGCGCTTTTGGCCCTGCTAAAAAAATAGAAGTTCTTTATCCAGATGAGTATTATCTAAGAGATAATGAAGGGACATCAGTTGTTGAGTTTTTGTATTTCTTAAACCAATACATTCAGCAAAATCAAAATAATCTACTTGTTTCGATCGATAAGCTTATGCTAGATACTAAACCTGATACTATAGATATTGATTCATGGAGGATGATGAAAGATGGCGTCGATAAGTTTTATTTAGGTGGCTCGATTTGGAATAAGTCTATGATACCTAATATTCGTCGTTTATTTAACTCTCTGGTTAATATTACCACAGATGCCACGGGAGCGACTTTATCAAATACCGCTTCAATAGCAATGAATCGAGCGGTGACAAGTCAGTTTAAAATCAGCAATATTGGAAAAACTTTTAATGTGGCTAGTGCCCTCGATACAGTGGTTAAACATATTCCTAAAGTTGTCGTTGGTGAGTCAATTCGCTACTTATGTAACAGTGACTCTATTGAAGGTTCTGGCTTCACCAATGGTCTAAGTCTTGAAGAAATCTGTGTTTATGTTCCAAGTTTTAGAGCTGAGAGTTTTCCTATTACGATTAGTTCTCAACTCGATGGAAATCTCAGCAGCAGTGAATTTCATGGCAAGGTTCTAGGCGATATGCTTCGGGCTATATACTTATCATCATTGACAAATTCTTGGGAGGTTTTAATAGATAAGATCAAGTCTTATCTTGACGATGACTTTAGCTTTTATGGTCAGGATGATGTGGGGTATCGAGTGTTTCTCGTCCATGATTCTGGGGTTATTGTTTTTCGTAGTGTGGTCTTCGCTAAGCAACAAATTATTCTCAAAAAGAAAATGCTCTTGGGGGAAAATATTAACAACTATACGCTAAAAGTCTTTAGTAATGTCGATGACACGAATGTAGCAACATTAAAGTTAAAATCATCGATGTTTAATGAGAATATGGCAGGTGTTATCAAAGGAAAACGATTTTATTTTGTTGAAAAAATCGATGATCACTCTAAGCCCGAGCATATTAATTTAACAAGAGCAAATAAGGTATGTGGATTACCACCATACCATTATAAAAATCGCAGAGAGTATTACTATCGTTGTCTAGAGGATAAATATTTCCCTCGCGGAGTTCCTGATTACTTCTTGGCAAATATGTCAATTCTTGGTCTGAGTGAGCGAGAGGAGTAATTGGCTATATACCCAAATAACCTCAAGATGCTGCGTTCAGAGCGAGGTCATTTGGGTATTTGTAAATTTTTACTTAGAGTGATGTTGCTCGGGATTTTTCAAAAAATGCTTTCCTTTGGCTTAACAATGCTACACTTTTATTGGGGTTTTATGCTCTAACTAACTGAATTTAAAGTGATAGCTTTAATTTTAAGCTAAGGGGTTGGCAATGAAAAAAACACTGATGTTTGGATTGATTTTGCTCTCTTTTTCAATCAGTGCTGGACAAAAGAAAATTTGTGACACGACTGAGATGGAACAAGTAACATGGCAGAAAGAAAGCCCTGATCGCATTGCGGCTCGGGGGTTGGAGCTGCTGCTTCATCAAATCGATTTTCAAGCAAACCTGAAACAAGTAAGGCATGTTCTAACACAATTTGTTCGTGGTAATGAAAAGCATTATGCCATTGAGTTTGAACTAGAAAATGGTGATGTTTGGAGCGGTGTCGTATTTGACAATCACAGAGGTGAGTTAATGGTAGAGCAACATGTAAGAAATCAGGAACTTTGCCCACCATCAAACGTTGCCATTGTTGACTAACGACTCTTAATGCAGAACCACTGTATTTATGAATCGTTGCTGCGCCTGAGTGCTAAGATCGTCCCATTTGACACGGTATCTGAGGTGACTTAGGTGTATTCATAAAGCGGATGTTGAGTTGATACTCACATTCGCTTTTTTCACTTATGACAATGACGGATGTGCTTCTTGGGCAACACTAAATCCAAAAAAAGAAATAAATAAAGCAAGTAAATGCGAGAAGCGTTGCAGATAAAATAGGATAAATAATATACGAATCTTGCTTTTGAGTGCGATGAAAACACAGGCTGACTAATAAGAAATTATACACGACAAGGAGAAAGCTGATAGTGGTACCGCTGTTAAGTGTCAAACTGGGTAGCTGAAACAAAAAGAAGGCCAAAAGTAGATAATCGATCAAGATAAGCCAAAGAAAGCCCTTTTTGACGCAGTCTTGCTTTTGTGTGCTAAAAACGTTTTTTGCCATAAGTGAATTTTTTAGAGTATGTTGCGCTTGCAGTTCCACAAGCGCTATGTTGATTGGGTCGCTCGATTTTAGTCAAAAACTCGAGATTATTCTGTTACCTGAGGCGGGATTTTTTGCCGAGTGACAGGCTGGTTCATTTCAGCACTTTGCTTTGCTTTGTTTAGCTCGTTATTATCATTACTTTCCTTGTGCCCAGAGCCAAATAGCCCTTCTAGTACTTCTTGAGCTGATGTGGTTAAGATAAAGAGCTCAATACGGCGATTTTCACTTGATTCTGGCTGGTCTGGACTCAGAGGTAAGCGGCTCGACATGCCAGTCACTTGAAATACTCGTTCTTCCGGCATTCCTCCTCTTACAAGCGTGTTCCTTGCTACACCAGCACGGGCACTAGATAAGTCCCAGTTTGAACGTTTATCTAGATTGCCTTTAAAAGGGATCGAGTCGGTATGACCGCTGATGATGAGGGTGTTGGTCACTCGTTGGAAGACGGGCGAAAATGCCAAAAGTAAATCTTCAAAGAAAGGAGTCAGCGTGGAACCGCCACGGGCAAACATAGTGTGATGATTGTCATCTTGAAGTACCAAGCGGAGCCCTTGAGGGACAACAGTGATATTCACGTTTCCATCAGCACGGCTTTGTTTGATCAATACCTCCATGACCTTTGCCAACTGTGCCAGTTGCTCTTGAGTATCGAACTGACCTGGAATGAGTGCGTCCATTTCTGGTCCTTCTCCATCGCCTTGAAAATAAGAATGAACAACGTGGTTTGAATCATGTTGACTTGGCACTGACGAATCTTGTGCCAAGTCAATAGGAGAGATACTCTGTTTGGAATCAAATGGGTTACCATAACTTTTGTCGAACACACTTGAACTATGAAGATGTGCCATGATGGCTTTTCTATCTTCTTTATCTACAACTTGCATGACCCAAAGAACAAGGAATAACGCCATTAAAGCGATCATGAAGTCGGCAAACGCGACCTTCCAAGCCCCTGAATGAAAATCTGCGTCATAGCGTGTCCGTGCACGTTTAAATACCACTTGTTCCTGATTTTGCATTATCCCTCCTGTTCAGCTAGCCATTTCTCCATTTGGTTAAAGGTTGGTTTTATGTCTAACTGGATATGTTTACGGCCAGCATCGATTGCGAGAAGTGTTGGCTTTTTGGCCACATAGGCGACGAGTGTAGCCCGAACACATTCAAATGCTGTCATGTTACGTTTGACTCGTTGAGCCATGGCATTACTGAGAGGATCTAAACAGCAGTAGCAACCAAAAATACCAATAAAGGTTCCTACTAGCGCTGCTGCGACGTGGTAACCAACTAAGGCGACCGAACCATCGATAGATTGCATGGTAATAATGATGCCACCTACTGCGGCAAGAATGCCAAAACCCGGCAATGCTTCGGCGGTTCGTTGCATCGACCGTGAAGGCAGTAACATCTCAGCTTCAATCGCATCAATTTCTTGCTCTAAAAGCCCCTCTAATTCATGAGGCGACATTTGGCCCATTGCCATTAAGCGCAAATTGTCGGTTATAAAAGAAATAAGGCGCGGGTCTTCGCTGACTTGTGGATAAGCAAGAAACATTGAGCTTTGCTCTGGCGCTTCGATATGTGAATCAAGGAACTTATAGCCTCTGCTTCTTACGGTCTCGAGTAAATTATTGAGTAAAGCCATGAGCTCCATATAATATTCGTACTCTTCTTTTTTTCCAGCAATGGTTGCTTGTACTTGGCGACGCATCTCTTTGAGCACTTGAGGTGGGTTACCAATGATCAACGAACCTGCGGTTGCCCCTAAAATAATAATAAACTCAGCGGGTTGCCAAATGGCGCTAAGATAGCCACCCGCCCATACATAACCACCAAAAACACAAACTAAAACGGTAATGGCTCCAAAAAATTTTTGCATCTTGTCACTCCTAAGACGACAGTAATTGATTGAGTTGTTTGAGTGCTTGCTTGTGTAACTGACAAATTCGTGGGGGAGTTAAGTCAAGTACAAGCGCGATTTCGTGTAAGTTGAGTTCATGTTGGTAAAACAAGCTCAACAAAAGTTGATCACGAGTTGGAAGTTGATCAAGGACTTTTTCAAGGCTTCGGCGCAGATGTTCGTGCTCCATGCCATCATATTGTCCGCCAATAACGCTGTCACCACTGGCTTCTAAGATTTGATCGAGACTTTGCATTTCCCCAGCTAATGCGGCATTTTGCCTGCGCATGTAGTCCTGTTCGTCGATACCTAAAGCATCAATTAACTCACTATCGAAGGGCACTCTTCCTAGCTTGCGAGTTAATTCCCGAGTCATGTCATTTAGTTCATGCGCTTTTTGCCGCGTATTACGAGAGCGCCAGTCTAGGCGGCGAAGCTCATCCAGTATTGCTCCACGAATCCGACACACCGCAAAGGCAGGAAAATGAGGGTCATTAATATCTTGATAGCGTCTTCCAGATTCAATTAATGCAATTAATCCGATTTGTTGCATGTCTTCAAGACTACAGTGAGGTGAAACGTGGATACGGAATTGATTGACAACTCGCTTTACCATTTTTTGATGGCGTTGCAGTAAAGCAGCTTCATCAAGAGGTGGGTAAGAGGGCGTTGACACTTCTTGGCTTTGATAACTTTGAGATGAATTCATTTCTAGCATGCGTGTCCTCCGTTATTGCACCACGAACTTGGTCACCAATACGTCATCGATATTTCGCACAAGGTCGTTTTTGGCAAAGGTATCTAGCAAGGTTTGTTTGATTTCTTTTTGCAGAGAATCGATAGCTCCTGCTTGCTGCAATTCATCCAGATTCTTTTGACTGAATAGTTTGATCATCGAGTTCTGCACAACTGGCAAGTAGTGATCAATATTTTTTATTTGCTCTGGGCGACGAGTTTCGATGGCCAGTTCAAGCATGACAAAATGAGAACGCTTCTCTCCCTTAATACTCACAACGACTTTGTCGAGGGTATGGAAACGAGGTTCTTTGCTTGCAGGTTCTTCTTTATTGAAAAAGTGAGAGAAGCGGTCAGTACCTTCTTCAATGGTGAAGGGATCCTCTTTTTGAGTGAGATACCAGATGCTACCTGTCACGGCTGCGACTGAAACCAGTGTTATAGTGATGATCATACTAATAAAAAGCAGGATCATTTGTTTTTTAGTCATTGTTTATTCCTTGGTGATTAATCAGGCGTGTGTGTTGAGCCAATGGTCTGAGTCTTTAAGATCAGGAGTGGTATCCGTCAGAGTGGGCTGATGATTTGCCGCAACGATGGCTTCCTCTTGGTGGTAGGCACTTGAGGGAGAATCCTGCCCTGATTCAGAGCCGACATTGACATTGACATGAACGAAGTGTTGTTCTTGTAATTCAACTCTCAATCGTTCAGATACTTGGGCGAGTGCTTCTCTGGTTGCTGCTATATTGGCGTTGAGCTGTACATTCAGGCGATCCCCTTCGACTCGTACTAAGACTTCTAGTTTTCCTAAATCGGGCGGGTCAAGGCGAATTTTAGCTTCTTGAATATTTTGGTTCGCTTGCAACGTGACTCGATCTTGAAGGACTTGCATCATTTGCTCCCCCCAGCGGCTCGAATGAGTATTGACTTTAATTGCCGCCCACTCTCCGCTTTCTACAACGCTTGACGAATTCGCTGTTTGAGATTGAATGAGCGAAAGCGCATTAAACGACGAACTTTGTGTGCTGCTGGATGCGGTAACATCATGATTTGGCTGTGTAGGCTGAAGTTGAAGGCAATCAGAAATCATAATGCGGTTGGTCGGTGTAGCATGAAAGCTAATAGCACTTTGCTCATTCTTTTTAGCCACCTTAACCAAGTCCTGCTGGGTAAATGAAGGCAGGGTTCTCACCATCGATAACTCTGTTCCACTTTGATCCTTGGACACATTGTGCTCCCTTGACACCCCACTGTAAGGGTTAACCCCGTATGAATGTTGTACGGGCTCAGGAGCGGGACGACTTGGGAGGAAATCAAGCTGAAAACGTGGGGGAGGTTTTGGCGTCTCCCCAGCAATTTGGGTTGCGTATGCCGCTTCAGATAGGTGGTTTACCTCTATTTGCTCCACGGCGAACGAATTGCTCACATCTGAACGGAGCAAAATATTCGGCGCTATCATATTGGTGAGCATCATAGAACGATCCCCCTTGGAGTAGTGAGTTGATATGCCATCGCACGATCCTGTAGGCCACGAGCCTGCTGCATTTCTCGCTCAATCGCTTGGGTGGCAATGCGTAATTTTTCACAAGCTGCATTGTGCTCCGCTTTTGCCTCTCGAATGACCTTGGCGAGAGCAGGGTGGCTCAGTACTTTTTGATCATCGCGTAGCAATTGACGAAGGAGTAAGTCATAACGTTTTAATGCTGCCCAGTCTTGAGCGTCAGCGGCATGACGAATGTTGTTCGACAATTTACGATATCGTTGAGGCGAATGTTTATGCTTGTTGTCCAAAACTGACCCAGCCTTCTCTTATGTTACTCATGACACGCTCAACATTGGTTAAGCGCTCCGCATCATTGTGTATACTTGCGTAATACAGTTCGACTTGGCAGAACTCGTAGAGCTGGTGCAAACTTTGTGCTACTTCACCGCCGTTCTTTTCGTCTAATGCGCTGCTGAGTCCAACAAGAATATTCATACACTTATTAATACTATTGCTCTTTTCTGCCAATCGGTTGGCGGCCAAATGGCCGCGTACACGTTCGACTTCATTGAGTAAGCCATCAATAAGCATGACGACCAGTTGGTGAGGGTTCGCTGAGGCTGCTTGAGCATCAACATCAACTTGCTGATATGAGTCGTAGCCGGAATCCATGAGCATAAAACTTCTCCTTAAGTGTATTAACCAAACATTGACATGGTTTGGTTCATTTGGGTCATCAGGGTATTCATCTGAGTAAATTGTTTGAGGTAGAGCTGATATGACTTGTCGTATTTGCGTTCAAGTGAAGCCTGTTTCTCATCGATACGCTCAAGGCTATTTCGCAGTGCTTCCTTTTTAGAGTTAAATGCCCCGGAAGAAAAACTCAGTAGTGGTGCTGCGACGGCCTCAAAAGAATCAAATAAGCCATTATCGCCGTTAAAAATACTTTCCAAAGTGGTGCTATTACGGTTTTGCGCCTGTTCAAACCTGTCTTGGTCGAGCTTCATTTTGCCACTACGATCTAAGCTGATGCCGATTTGGCTGAGCCTCGTACCTTGATATTGGCCTCTAGAAAGTGCATTGAGTTCATTTTTAAGAGAACGTATTGTTGGATCACTGGCTAAAACACCACGTGATCGGTTGTCTGTTCCAATTTGTGTATAGGAATCAAGCGTTGAGGTTAATGTGTTATAGGCTTCAATAAAGCTATTCACTTGCGTTTGGGTGCTTTCTTGATCAAAGGCAATGTCTACTGTGATTGGCGATTCTCCCGTTATTTGTGCTTTGGTTACGGTAAGTTCAACTCCATCAATCATGTCTTTAAATTGGTTACTCGCATTCGTTAGCTCTAGGCCACTGTTCTCGCTTCCCAACCAAATAACCGCATCTTGAGCAGAGCTCAAAGTGGTGGGGTTGTTGATTGCACTTTCAAACTCTGTCTGATTGGTATTAGAGACTTGGATTGCAATACTGTTTTGTGCTCCAGTTTCCGTGCTTGTCAGCATAAAATGAGTCTGACCATTTGAGCGCACGACAGATGCGTTAACGCCAGGGTTGTCTGGATCATTATTGATGGCCTTAACTAATGCAGCCATCGTCGGCCTACCGTCCTCATTCTTGTCTAAATTTGCAAGGTTGAGGTCTAAACTCTCGCCGTTAATAGACAGCGTTAAGTTGCCTGAACCTGGCAGGTTAATATTGCCATCACCACCGTTAGGCATGGCCATAGAGATTTGATGGGAAGTCGCGATTTGCTCGACAAAGATTTGATAACGTCCAGGTAAAGCTTTCGCATCGGCGGCCACTGCCATGAAACCCTCATCGGATAGAGTCGCGCTATTTTTGATGATGCTCTGATCATCTTTGTTCATTGCATTTATAGCAGAGCGAAAGTCCCGTAAAGCACTCTCTACTTTGCCAATCGCCTTCTGTTCAGCCTGAAGTTGAGCGGCTTGTTTTTGGTTACGTTGCTGAAAGGGTTGTACGTCTAGTGTGGCAAATTGAGTTGCCATCGTGATCGGATCTAACGAATTCATGAGATTACTCCTTTCTCCTTGATGCTGGCTTACTTGTCTTGCTGTAATGCATGGATATTTTGCAAGATATGCGCCTGTTTTATTTTCTTTTTAAAACAATGGTTTACTTTTAAATTTCTGTTGTTTGGGAAGGTGAACTTCCGTTTGTTGGGTTCCGTTTCCCCCATTGCTCTCATCAAATGACAGCATTCGACATGGATTCAGAGAGCCATACGCGTAGAGGCCTTTAGCTAATTAGGTCTATTACGCTAAGAGCGATGTGAAACAAGTGTCTGCCAGTGACTTGGGGAATCATGGGTTTTCACAATATATAGGCGGTTTAAATAACAAAAAAAATTAATTAAGATATTGAAAATAATAAGTAAAGGCATGCGGTGCCAATCTATTAGTCATAACGGCACTATGCACCTTGAAGTCACTCGGGGATAAGCTGTCAATGAGCAAAGACCTTTAGCGGAGTGCTCACCCTTTCGAGCCTAGTCAGAGAGGGCACTTTTGGTATGAGAATATAAAAGTATCAGAATATGAGAGTAAGAAGCTTACCGGCAACACGCAAATGTTTAGCTAGACATTAAAGGAATGTTGATAACACAATAAAGCCTCTCTTGTGAGAGGCTTATAATATAGGTAAGGTTCTTTATTAAGCAATGTTTGCCAATGAACCACTCTATTAACGAAGCAGTGACATTGCCATACCTGGTAATTGATTTGTTTTGCTCAGAACAGTGGTACCTGCTTGCATTAGCATCTGGTTTCTTGTCATATTTGATGATTCGACCGCAAAGTCAGCATCGGTAATACGACCTTTAGCCGCCGCTGTGTTTTCAACCATGTTGCCTAAGTTCGCAATAGTGTGCTCTAAGCGGTTAATGTTAGCACCGAATGCGGAACGAGCTGTACCCAGGTTAGCTAACAAGCCTTCAGAGCCTGTACCACCAGTAAGAGTCGTCATAGCTGTGTTAGCAGTCCCTTCATCTAGCAAATCACCAAGAGCAATAAGCACATCATTAATGTTTTGAACTTGCGTTGAAACGTTAGTTGCCAGTTGTTCGCCAGCTTGTGTTCCAATCTGGAAATTAACGGCACCTTGTTCAAATTGACCTTCATCTTTTTTTAGCAGTTTTTGACCACCAAAACTGGTTGTGTCCATAATATTGACAAGTTCTTTACCAAGCTCTTGGTATTCAGCATTCAATGCTATACGATCAGTGCCTGTGTATGTGCCGTTTGCTGATTGTGTCGCTAGGTCATTCATGCGGTAAACGATGTTGGTCATTTCGTCCATCGCACCTTCTGCTGTTTGCATCATTGAAATGCCATCTTGAGCATTACGCATGGCAACATTCATACCGCGCGTTTGAGACTCAAGACGCGTTGCGATTTGTAGACCAGCAGCATCGTCAGCAGCAGAGTTAATACGGTAACCCGTGCTTAAGCGTTCCATCGCAGTGCTTAGTAGGTTATTTGTGTTGTTCAGAGTGTTTTGAGTCACCATTGCAGCGTAGTTAGTGTGCATAGATAAAGCCATTGTAATCTCCTTGGTTTATTACTATTTTAAGCGGGCTTTTGGGTTATTCCCTGTTCATTATTTACAGACGGCCAATGGATTTGATTTGTTAATCGCAATTAAGATTTTTTTATAAAATAGGGTTTTTAGGCATTTTTTATGGAGTAAAGTCACAAAAAATCATGTTTTTAGTCCACGTTACACCCAAGAATTTTGAGGACGATTGGGGATATGTATAAAAAAGCCGAGCTTACGCATTGTTAAGCTCGGCATCTTGAAGTTGCTTGGGTATAAGAAGTAGGGAATTAGCCTAAATTACCAATCACATTAATATTTTTGTTTTCAGGGATCTCATTATAAGACAGTACGGCAAGCCCTTGTGTAAAGGCTCGTGCATAGCGGGCCAAGAGAGGGCGCAACTGTGGCATAACCAGCAGAATAGGTGGCAACCCCTGTTGTTTCAGTTGTTGACGAATGAGTGGCAAGTTTTGCTGAAACTGACTGAGAATATTGGGTTCGATTGGAAAACTGTCTAACATGACGTTGCCAGTCGCTTGGGCTTGTTGCAATGAGGCCAAGAGCATCTGTTCAAGTTCATCTGATAGGGCGTAGACACTCAGCTCATCTTTGGATCCTGCGATCAAGTTGACTAAGGTTCTTCTCAGGGCACAGCGGACATCTGCAGAAATTAAGATCGGGTCTTTAGTATTTTCTGATGATTCTAGCATGGTGTTGGCGATCGAGCGTATGTCTTGGAGTGGCACTTGATCAAGCAGTAACTGGCGATATATTTTAAGTTGTTGAGCAGGCGTTAAAGCTGCAGTCAGAGCTTCAGCAAGTTTTGGCGCATAATGGGTAAGACGCTGTGTCATTGCTTCTACGTCATCATGATTGAATAGCTCTGCTAAATGAGTCTTCATGACTTTACTGATATGAGTCGCAATGACGGTGCCATCATCAACAACTTGATAGCCTAAATTCAGGGCATTCGCTTTATGTTGATGCTCTATCCACACTGCAGGCAAGTGATAAGCTGGATCACTGCCTAAGATGCCATCGATTTCCCCATAGGTTTCACCGACAGCAATCGCCATGAGTCTATCGGGTTCAATAAAGCCTTGTTCAATGACTTCTCCATTTAGGGAAATGGTATATTGATTGGGTTTTAGATTTAAGTTATCGCGAATCCGGACTTCTGGAAGTAGAAAACCGACTTGCTCTGAGAGGTTACGCCTGACTCCTTTGATGCGTTGAGTAAGAGGTGCGCCTTGCTCTTTATTGACGAGGTGCACCAGACGGTAACCTAATGCTAAAGAGATAGAATTAATATGAGGAATGTCGTTCCAAGTTAACGGGGCTTCATCTTCCTGCATCGCATTGGCAAGCACCTCCACTTGCTCTATGTCGACCTGTCCTTGTTGTTTTTTACTTTGACGCCAGCCAGCAAAAGCCAGAGCAAAGGCAAAAGTGAAAAAAGCCAGATGTGGCATACCAGGCACAAGACCGATCACGCCCATGATGGCTGCAACAGTAAAGATTGTCGCCGGTGTGGCTAACAACTGCTGCTGCATAGTCTCCGACATACTGTTATCACTGTCATTGATCCGGGTAACAATAATTGCGGCAGCGGTTGCCAAAAGAAGTGAAGGGATCTGGGCAACCAGACCATCACCGATGGTGAGTAGAGCAAAGGTCTTAAAGGCCTCCGATGCTGGCAAGTTATATTCAAAGACCCCAATACTGACACCACCGATAATATTAATAAACAGAATCAATAATCCAGCTATGGCATCACCACGGACAAACTTAGAAGCACCGTCCATTGAGCCATGAAAGTCGGCTTCATTAGCGACTTCCTGACGGCGCTGGCGGGCGGCTTCTTGATCAATCAGCCCAGCATTCAAATCGGCATCGATCGCCATTTGCTTACCGGGTAGTGCATCCAATGTGAAGCGAGCAGAAACTTCAGAAATCCGCTCACCCCCTTTGGTAATCACGACAAAGTTGATGATCATTAAGATGATAAACACCACAAGGCCAACCACGTAGTTACCACCAATTACCACCTCACCAAAGGCTTGAATCACTTTACCAGCAGCATCTCCACCATTGTGGCCTTCGAGTAAGACAATTCGCGTTGAAGCAACATTCAGTGTCAGGCGAAGCAAAGTGGCAACCAGTAAAATGGTTGGAAAGATTGAAAAATCTAGTGGCCTTTTTGCTGTTGTACTGACTAAGAGTACCAGAATGGCTAAAACGATATTAAAAGTAAATAACGCGTCTAATAGCAATGGAGGCAAGGGTAAAATAACCATTGCGAGCACCATTAATAAGGCAATAGGGATGCCGATGTATCCCCGGGTGGAAGTGCGAATGTGTTTTAACCAGTTCAGCATACTTTTGTGTCCTAGAGCCAATGCAGGCTAATCAGTGTTGTAAATGTTTTGGAATCGAAAACGACGGCAGAGGGGTAGGTTGATCACCGTGTCCTTTCCGAAATGATTTCAATTGCAAGACGTAATTAAGAATATGAGCAACGGCAACATAGAGTTGGCTGGGTATGGCTTGTTCAATGGCCGTTGTATGATAGATAGAGCGGGTAAGTGGTGGTGCATTCACCACTTCCACTTGGTTTTCTCTGGCAATGCGCTGAATATGCATGGCCGTTTCATCAATGCCTTTTGCTACGACGAAAGGTGCATCAGACAGAGTGGGATCGTATTTTAAAGCAACCGCATAGTGTGTTGGGTTGGTAATAATGACATCGGCTTTTGGTACAGCATTATTGATCTGACGCCGAGCAAATTGCTGTTGAACCTGTTTGATGCGCTGTTTTACTTCCGGGCGCCCTTCATTATTTTTGAACTCTTCTTTAAGCTCTTGTTTTGTCATTTTAAGTTCTTTTAAATGTTCCCAACGCTGGTAAGGAATGTCGATAACCCCGAACAGTAAGAGCGCAAACCCAAGTAATAAGATGCCTTCAAATAAAATCGCTAATATGGTCACCACGCCCTGATTCAGAGGCAAGGTTTGTATGTGCAATATTGGTTGAAGCTGGTGGCTGAGGTAGTTATAGAGAAGGGCAAATATCACCGCCACCTTCAATGTTGACTTGATGAGTTCAACCAGTGAACGTGTGGAAAAAATCCGTTTGACCCCCGATATAGGGTTAAGTTTATTGAGCTTCGGTGTGAGATTAGCAGGGCGAAACAGCCAGCCTCCGACAACCATGCTGCTGGCCAACACCACTAAGGCAATCATTACGAAAAATGGCAGCAGTAATTGGATGAGAACACTGAGGCTTTGCCCTAGCTGAATTAACATATTGTTTGGGCTGTCTAGCGTCTGCCTAGTTAAGGTCATGTTATAAGTAAATAGGCCAGAGACATTTTCCCAAATTGAATCAAGTTGGGTTTGGAAAAAGATTAAGGTCGCCAAAAAGATAATTGCGGCTGTAAACTCTTTTGCTCTCGGTATTTGCCCTTCTTGGCGGGCTTTTTTGATTTTTTGTGGGGACGCTTTTTCGGTTTTATCCTGTGACGTAGACTCGCTCATGCTCCCCCCTGAATAAAGTGGTTAAGGTACTGAAACATCTCATGCACCAGCGTGGTGTATCGGCTTGGCACACCGGAAACAGAAAGTAGGACACTGAATAGACCAAGTAACATTGTCATTGGGAAGCCAAGTGCGTAAACGTTTAAGGAAGGTGCGGCGCGGTTCATGACACCAAAACTAATATTGGCCAATAGCATCGAGACGATGGCGGGAAGGGCTAAGGCCAAAGAGGCCATTAACATCCAGCCGAATACGTTAATGATCACCTGTAATGAGAGTGCTGAGATACCAGAGCCGACAGGCCAGATCACGAAACTTTGGATGACGAGGTCAATAATTAATAAATGCCCTTCCAACGCTAGGAAAAGAAGGGTTGAGAATAACAAGAAAAGCCGTCCGAGAATGGCAACAGAAAGGCCATTAATCGGATCATTCATCATTGCCATACCTAACCCCATCTGAAGAGATACAATTTGACCTAGCATAGTAAATACATTGAATAACATATGTAGGATCAGGCCAAACAGCATTCCCCAGACTACCTGTTCCACTGCAAGAAGAATCGCGCTCACAGAGAAGAGTTCCAATGCTGGCATTGTTGGCATTAGAGGAGCAGTAATCACAACCAGTGAGAGTGCAAGTAAGCTGCGAACCCAGATAGGAATAAGTGCATCGCCGTAAAAGGGGAGCGAGACTAATACCGCAAACACACGAAAGAATGGCCACCAAAGTTGGCCGAGTATTACTGACAGCTCTTCAAATGTTATTGCCATTAACCTATCATCCCCGGAATGTTATGAAACAAGAAGTTAAATAGGTCAATGATTTTTCTGAGCATCCAATGGCCAGCAAAAATAACCATAAGAAGAGTGACAAATAGCCGGGGAAGAAAGCTCAAGGTTTGCTCATTAATTTGAGTCGCTGCCTGAAAAATGGCAATTCCTAAACCGACGATCAAACCGGGAACAACTAACACAGCAACGATAACGATGATTAACCAGACGGCATCAGAAAATAGGGTAACGGTTAATTCAGGTGTCATGGTGCTTTCCTATTATCCAAAACTGGCTGACAGTGTGCCGACTGTCATTGTCCATCCATCGACAAGGACGAAGATCATCAGTTTAAAGGGGAGAGAAATGATTAAGGGCGATAGCATCATCATTCCCATGGCCATTAAAACGCTCGCGACAACTAAATCAATGATAAGAAATGGAATAAACAACATGAACCCGATCTGAAACGCGGTTTTTAATTCACTAATAACGAACGCTGGGAGGATAATGGCAAAAGAAATATCCTCGACTTTTTGATCCTTGGGTTCATTGGCAATATTCAGCATTTGTTCAAGGGCACTTTGGTGAGTTTGGGCTAGCATGAAATTTCTGACGGGTTTTTCAGCGATAGAAAATGCCTGCACTAGGGTAATATCACCTTGGTCGTACGGAACAAACGCATGTTCATAGATGTCTGTCCAAACCGGACGCATGATCAGTAACGTTAGAGTCATAGCAATACCGACGAGGACTCGATTAGGTGGGCTTTGTTGTAAACCTAAAGCTTGACGCAAAATAGCAAGAACAATGATGATCCTGGTGAAGCTTGTTGCCATTAAAATAAAAGCAGGCAAAAAACTGAGTGCGGTCATCAGTAAGAGAATTTGCAGTTTGACACTATACTCTTGCTGCGTATCACCGTCATAAACGGTCAAAATATTAAGACCATTGTCGACAGCGAGACTGGGAAAAGAAAGTAACATACAGACGAATAGAATGATCATCCGATGTATCGGTCGCTGCTTAATGTTTGATTGTTGCATGACATCGCCCACCATCGATCTTAATGACCGACACTATCTAGTGCAGAATCATAAACCTCCACCAGTCTGAGACCATACTTGTCATTGACGACAACGACTTCCGCTTGCCCCATCAAAGAGCCGTTGACTTTCACATCTAAAGGCTCACCATTGAGCTTATCCAATTCAATAACACTTCCTTCGCCTGCTTGCATCAGCTCTCCGAGTGAGATCTCTTTACTGGCGACTTCTAACGTGACGGTGACAGGTATTTGCTTAAAAAACGATATATCCCTTTGAACGACCTTCTTTGGTTCATTAGGTAATGATTCACCCTCTAAGTCATTCAACTGGAAGTCATCAAAGTTGAGTTCTTGGGCATCAAAAGTTGTATTCGTTGAGTCGTTCATTACTGTGATTCCTTATCTGGATTGAGAATTAATACAAGTTGACCATTTTGGTCCGCAACATGACCGGTAAAAAGTGAATGATGACCTATGTGAACGGGGGCCGAGTTGAAAAGCTCGATAGGGATGATGTCATCTGGTTTTAGGTTTATCACATCACTTAATATCATTTGCTTTTTAGCTAACGTGACATTGAGCCGTATTGGCGTCCCTTGCAGTGCGTGGCAGAAAGGCTCTGATAGATCATGCTCTGTAGATAGGCTTAATTGTTTGAGTAGCGTTTGGATTAGAGCATTGCTTAATGTCACTTTAAACAGCCCCTTGTTGTTATCAATACGGATGACGAGCGTTATCTCTATCCCGATTTCTTGAGCACTTTCATATAATCCGCTCTGCCACATCTCTTGTGGTGCCAGAAAACTAAGCACCAGACGCCCAATACGCTCTTGGATTCGTACGTCACTGGTGGTGACATGCGAAGATGGGCGTTCATTAGTATTGTCATAAAAACAATCAGCCAGCCTAAGTAACGTGTTTGGTTCAAAGTAAACATTGACCAACCCACCTAGTTGATGTGCAAAGGTGGAAAAGTGTTCTTTATTTACTGCATCATGATGTAATTTTTGGATAGAGACTGAATTTAGCTCTACGTCTAAACTGTTTTTTTGAACCCAACGTTGCAGTTCATTAGTTAGAGTAGAGCAAGAGTCTAATATCATTTTTTCTAATTTATCACGAATAATATGAATAGGTTTGCCTAATAACTCTACATCTAGAGTTTTAACCTCGCTAATTGGTGGTTTCACTTCGCCTCTCATCATTATTTACCGTTCCTTGACAATATTTTCTTTTTTAACTTAATAGCAGTCACTTTACACTTGATAATTTAATCTATATTAGGGGTAAATTAAAAGTTTGTGACTTTAGTTCACATGTTGGCTTTAATTGATAAAAGGGTACTTTTAATAAAAATTAAAAAGAGTTAATTTGGTTTTATACAATAAATAAGATATTTAACATTATAATATATAAGGAATTAATAAGGTTTTATTTTTCCTTAGTGATAATTTTTATTTAAATGTTTGTTTTAATTGGTTTTTTGATTTTCGTAATTGATTTTTTGTTTGATTCCTTTTCCAAGGTTCTAGAATTGAGATATTATTTAAACATGTTTGAGTCATTTGTTAGATTTTTTGGTGGGGTGAAATTTATACGATTTTCCTTCTCGCTTATTATTATTTCTTTTGTTCCTTTTAAAACGAGCTTTGCTTTTGAAGACGTTATTGCTTCAATGGATCTATCTAAATGGAATTATAAAGGTGATTCGTTTAAATGCAGGCTTATTCATTCTGATAACGTACATGGGAAGTTTTATTTCCATGCGGAACCTAATAAAAAAGTCAGCTTGGTTTTAAATTTTAAAGACTCTGGAAATAACTGGCGTGGTGTTGTTTTATCGAGTCAACTTCCGCCGTGGAAGAAAAAGCAAATAAGTTCCGAGCATTCTTCCGTTACTGTGTCTAAAGCGACGAATCAATTTTCACTTAATGATGGTGTTGAGGACTTACTAGAGAATATGGCAAATGGACGTTGGGTGTCGATATCTCTCTATGATGATGAGTTGTTATCAAGAAGCTTGCGAGTGACTTTGCCAGTGATTGGCATTCAGAGCGCATTGGCAGATTTTAAAAGGTGCCGTGGACAGTTACCCAAACTGTCATTCTCGCAAGCAAGAGATGTCAATTTACGTTTTCATATCGGTCAAAAGCACCTTAGTAATAGACATAAAGCTCAACTGCGTGATGTGTATAACTATATAACGAAGGATAAACGAGTGATCAAGATCCTCATAGATGGCCATACCGATAATACTGGTGATGCATTATCTAATTTGACGCTCTCACGCAGCCGAGCACAGCAAGTGGCGGATCAATTAGTTTTACAAGGCATCGCTCGTGAGATGATTGAGGTAAGAGCTCATGGTGCACGCTACCCAACAGCCAGCAATCATACAAAGTCAGGTAAAGCGAAGAATCGGCGGGTGACATTACGTTTAGTGCGTGATGACGAACAAACGGTTCCCAATAAATAGTTAAAAATTTCCCTGTAACCATTCAGAAAAAACAATGAATACAACCAGAAAAGGATAAGGCTCGATAATGATGAAAATGGATATCCTGTTGGTGGAGCCAGATGAATGCTCAGCGCGGTCAATACAGGAATGCTTAGTCGAGGCCGGTTATAACGTCATCCACTACCGTTCCGGACGCAGAGCATTACTACAGACAGGAATAAATGTTCGAGATAAAAATAGAGCGAGCATCACTTTAGTCAGTTCTCACCTGTCTGATATGGATATACGTGACTTTGTAGCATGCCACCAAAAACAAAATAAGTCCGCTGCTGTGATTGCGATTGTGGACAAGGACCAAGGGTTACTTGCGGCTGACACCATGCAATCTGGTGCGACGGATTATCTACTTCGACCCTATGAAATCAAGCAATTACTCACCCTTCTTGAGCGTGTGGAAGCACTCGAAAAGCCGATTGAAAATCTGATTGCTTGTTCTTGGCGCAGCAAGCAAGTTTTGCAGCTGGCGCATCGAGCGGCTTGTACCAGTGCCAGTGTTTTAATTACGGGAGAGTCAGGGACAGGGAAAGAAGTATTGGCTCGTTATGTGCACCAACAATCCCCTCGCCATACGGGACCATTTATCGCGGTCAATTGTGCAGCCATTCCTGAGTCGATGCTTGAAGCAGTGTTATTTGGTCATGTCAAGGGCGCTTTTACTGGGGCTTTACACTCACAGAGTGGGAAATTTGAGGAAGCGAACGGAGGCACCATTTTACTGGATGAGATTGGTGAAATGTCCCCTGCGGTTCAGGCGAAATTGCTGCGTGTTTTACAAGAAAAAGAGGTTGAACGAGTTGGCAGTCATAAATCGGTGCAGCTGGATATACGTGTGATTGCTGCAACCAATAAAGACTTAAGGGAAGAGGTAAAGAAAGGTCAATTTCGTGAAGATCTCTATTATCGACTGGATGTTTTGCCGCTTCACTGGCCTGCATTGCGTGAACGTCATGAAGATATTATTCCTCTCAGCGAATTTTTCATTCGCAAGTACAAAGAAACCAGCCACTGCTACTTATCACAAGACGCAATTATGGCACTCAACCACTATCACTGGCCGGGCAATATTCGTGAACTAGAAAATGTGATTCAACGAGCTCTCGTAATGAGGCATGGCGACTACATCACTGCTCATGATTTGATGTTGCCAATGGACTTACCACAATCATCAAACATACCGGAAGTGATGCCAAGTTTTGGGCATGTGGAAGCGAAAAAACAAGCAGAGTTCCAGTTTGTGCTTGAAAAACTCAGGCAGTTTGGCGGAAACCGCACCAAAACAGCAAGCGCGCTAGGCGTCTCTACTCGAGCGCTGCGCTATAAACTCGCAGCAATGCGTGAACATGGAATTGATTTACAGTCGGCAGTGGGTTCGGCAGCTTAAAAGGAGAAAATCGATGGCAAGTCAATCAACTCATTTATTGTCAGCAGAGCAAATGATGCTGAATAAAATGGAAGTAATGCGTTCGCATTTACCAACATCCGAATTTGCCGTGAGCGCAAATCCGATCGATAGAATACACACAGACCGCTTCTCTTCTTTTCCAGCGCTCTCTTTTTCGCAAGCGATGATCAGTGTCATAAACAAGGTGGATAGCCATCAAGTCTCAGCGAGTGAAAAAATGACCGCGGTTGAAACGGGAAAAAGTGATGATCTCGTGGGTGCAATGATTGCAAGCCAAAAAGCGAATCTCTCCTTAACGGCTATGATGCAAGTGAGCAAAAAAGTCATCTCGTCACTTGAAGATATTAGAAAAATGCCGGTGTAATTTATGTCAGAACTCTCTACTCAAGTCGCTGGAAACTCGGTTCTTCAAGCCAATTCAGCCCCGTCGCTTTCTACATCTAGCAGTATGTACGAAGCGACCAATAAATTGAAACAATGGTGGTCAAGCAGCCAAAGAAATTTGGTTCTTTCGGCCGTGTTAGCAGCCGTTATTGCGGCGATTATTGTTGTCGCACTTTGGAGTTCATCTCAGAGCTATCGTCCACTGTACAGCCAGCAAGAACGCTTTGATATCGGAGAAATCATTTCGGTCTTGGAAAATGAAAGTATCAGCTATCGGATGCAGGAACAAAATGGCCAAGTGCTTGTACCTGAAGGTCAAGTGGCTCGTATCCGTATGTTGCTGGCGTCAAAGGGGGTTAAAGCTCAGTTGCCGACAGGATTGGAATCTTTGAAAGAAGACAGTGCGCTGGGTACCAGCCAATTTATGGAAACGGCGCGATATCGTCATGGTCTAGAGGGAGAACTGGTTCGTACTATCATGTCTTTGCATGCAGTGACGAATGCTCGAGTTCACCTTGCGATTCCAAAGCAAACACTCTTTGTTCGACAAAATGCAGAAGCGCCCTCAGCCTCGGTGATGCTGGAACTTACTCCTAGTGAAGATCTTAAATCTGAGCAAGTGGAAGCGATCATTAACTTGGTGGTAGGCAGTGTGACTGGGATGAAACCAGAATTTGTCTCTGTGGTGGATCAATACGGCCGCTTGCTGAGTGCCGATGTGGCTTCGGCAGAGGTTGGTAAGGTCAACGCGAAGTATCTTGATTACCAAAAAACGGTCGAAAAGCAGATCATACAACGTGCTGCAGATATGCTGACCCCTATTGTTGGCCCGAGTAACTTTCGTGTTCAAGTTGCTGCAGATATGAACTTCAGTCAGGTAGAAGAGACTCAAGAAATACTCGATGACGAGCCAGTGGTACGCAACGAGCACAGTATTCAAAATAACTCGGTCGATCAAATAGCATTGGGTGTTCCTGGCTCTCTGAGTAATCAACCACCGGTAACCGGAGAAGAACCTGTTAAGAATAAAGAAAACCAAAACTCAAATTCACGTTCAGAAATTAACCGCCAATATGCGGTGGGCAGCAGTGTGCGCCGAACGCAATATCAACAAGGAAAAATTGAAAAAATCAGCGTGTCTGTATTGCTGAATTCACAATCTGCTCCAGATGGTGTGGCTTGGGGAGAAGCAGAGAAGGCACAGATCGTCACGCTTATTAATGACGCGGTAGGTATTTCTTCAGAACGTGGTGACCGATTGAGTTTGATGACATTTCAATTTACACCCGTTGAAATTGGGGCGCCACCAGTACAACCATGGTGGCAAAATCCAATGGTGCAGCAGCCGTTAAGGTATCTTATTGGTGGGATATTAGGTTTAGCGATGATTTTGTTTGTACTTCGTCCTTTGATCAAACATTTGACAGGAAGCACAGACAAGCAAGATCAGAGTACAGAACTGGAATTCGCACAACTTCAGCAAACTCCTGAGCCTGAAATGAATGATCTTCAAACACGTAAGGAATTGGAATATGAAGAAGATCTCAACCGACGTTTGTCTGAGAAAGGCATCAGCAGTTCTACTGGATTAGACATTAAGAGTGACATGCTTCCACCATCAGATTCGCCATTAGAAATCCAATTGAAACATTTGCAGCTTATAGCAAATGAGGAACCAGAGCGAGTAGCCGAAATTTTAAAACAATGGGTAAACATCAATGAACACAGTACCGTCGATGTCAGCACAAACATTTAGTTATGTAGAAAGAACCGCCCTAGTGCTTCTTGGTATGGGGGAAGAAGCCGCCGCGCAGGTGTTACAACATTTTAGCCGGGCTGAAACACAGCGAGTCACTCGTGCGATGGCCAAGTTGAATGGGATTAAAAGTGATTCTGCTCGAACGGTTATTCAACACTTTTTTGAAGATTTTAGCGAACATAGTGGCATACGTGGGGCTTCCAAGGAATACCTTTCAAACACTTTACGTAAAGCTCTGGGTAACGACTTGGCAAAAGGCTTGCTAAATAGCCTTTATGGCGATGAAATTCGTAATAACATGCAAAGATTGCAATGGGTTGAGACAGATGTGCTAGCGGGTTTTATTAGGCACGAGCACCCTCAAATGCAAGCGATTTTTTTAGCTTATTTACCTGCAGATAGTGCTTCATCAGTATTAAAGTATTTGCCTGAGAGTGATCATGACGAAATCCTGTATCGAATTGCTCAATTGCAAGATATTGATCACCAAGTCGCTATCGATCTGCATGAGTTAGTCGAGCGTTGTATAGAGAAAGTGTCGGCGATACAAAGCACGCCGTTATCAGGTGTCAAACAAGCGGCAGACATTATCAACCGCTTCGAAGGAGACCGAGCGTCATTAATGGAAATGCTCAAACTGCATGATGAAGAAATGGTTCATGAAATTGAAGAGAATATGTTCGATTTCATGGTACTCGGTCGACAGCGAGAAGAAACGATGGATTCGTTGACCCAGCAGATTCCACTCGCATTATGGGCTGTTGCTTTGAAAGGTGCAGATGAAGAGCTGCAAAAAGCCATCAAGCAATCGATGCCTCAACGTATGGTAAAAGCATTGGAAGATGATATGTCACTGAGAGGAGCGATAGCACTCAGTCATGTGCAAAAAGCTCGTCACGATATTATGCAGATGGTTCGAGAGTTGGATGAATCTGGAGAAATTCAGCTCATGCTTTACGAAGAACCTACGGTGGAATAAGCAATGACAAAAAAAGAATTCCTAACATTTTACGTTTGTCACCGGGTACCTATCGTCAGCATCGATTCCCTCCTTTAGCGGAATCTATAATGGGTGATGATATGTTACTAGAAGAGCAGTCTTGGCAAGAAGATAGACAAGGAGACCTTCAACAGCAGCTTGAGGCAGGCTTTCAGCAAGGTCTGCAGCAAGGTCACGATGAGGGCTTACGTCAAGGTCTTGAGCAGGGCAAGCAACTGGGTATGCTCGATGGCCAAAAAGAAGGCTTTCAGAAGGGGTTTATCTCTGGTGAGAAATCAGGAAAGCAGAACTTTATTGAAGCGGCCAAACCAGTACACGAACTTTTTCAACAACTTTCACGCTGGCAAAAAGAAAAAGAACAGCAGCAGCGACATATGATTTGCGAGCTCGTACAAAAGGTAGCTCAACAGGTTGTACGTGCAGAGTTAACGTTAATGCCACAGCAAATACTTGCTTTGGTAGATGAAACATTAGCCGCGATGCCAGGCAAACCGGAGACGGTGACAGTGCAGCTTAATCCTCAAGACTTAGAACGTATTGGTCAAATTAATGCCGATTTACCTGAAGCATGGAAGCTGGTGGCGGATGAAAAGTTGCCTAGTGGAGGGTGTTTATTGATCACTGATGATGCAGAAGCGGATGCAAGCTGTGACTCTCGGTTAGAAGCGTGCATGGACAACGTAAAGCAGCACTTACTGGATGAATCTTTACCGCAACTGAGTAAAGAAAATGAGTGAGGCTGGTTGTGTGGATATTTTAAGCTCACGGTTTAATGGGGCGTTAGCATCACTTGAAGCTATTCCTGTCGCTCGAGTGACAGGGCGTCTTATCAAAGTGAATGGGCTTATGCTGCAAGCCGTCGGTTGCCAGTTTAAACTCGAACAACGCTGCTTGGTTGAAACTGCCGATGGTACCATGATGGAAGCTCAAGTGGTTGGATTTGAGCATGCCATTGCCTACTTAATGCCTATTCGGCGTTTGGGTGAACTGTTTGCTGGTGCAAAAGTGATCCCTATTGATGGGGACAGTACAGTACAACTCAGTACGAGTTGGCTGGGGCGAGTCATTAACGGCTTAGGAGAGCCGATTGATGATGGAGAACCTTTGGCTCAAGGAGAACGAGTGTCTTTACAACCTCACCCCATCAATCCTTTGAAACGACGTCATGTTGATACGCCACTTGATGTTGGAGTCAGAGCGATCAATGGCTTGCTCACTATAGGCAAGGGGCAAAGGGTGGGCCTGATGGCAGGCAGTGGCGTTGGTAAAAGTGTCTTGCTTGGTATGATCACGCAAAATACTGAAGCAGATGTGATCGTTGTCGGGTTGATTGGTGAAAGAGGGCGAGAAGTACGTGAATTTATCGAACGCAATTTGACTTCTGAGGCAAAGAAGAAAGCCATTATTGTTGCAGCACCCGCTGATGAATCTCCGCTTATGAGGCTTCGCGCCACGTTACTTTGTCATCGGATTGCAGAGTATTTTCGTGATCAAGGAAAAGACGTATTACTGCTCATGGATTCGTTAACCCGCTATGCGATGGCACTGCGTGAAGTGGCCTTAGCTTTAGGAGAACCCCCAGCAACACGAGGTTACCCACCTTCGGTTTTTGGTGCATTACCGCAATTGCTAGAGAGAGCAGGAAACAGTGAACATGAAGATGGAAGTTTGACTGCGATTTATACGGTGTTAGCGGAAGGGGATGATCAGCAAGATCCTGTTGTGGATTCAGCTCGAGCTATTTTAGATGGTCATATCGTTTTATCCCGTTCTTTAGCGGAGAAAAATCATTATCCCGCGATTGATATTAATGCATCGATCAGCCGCTGCATGAACGCTTGTATTGAACCAGAGCATAGCCAAGCGGCCAACCTTTTCCGTCAATACTATGCAAATTACTTACAAGTCAAGGACCTGCTGCCACTTGGAGGTTATCAAGCTGGGCAAGATTTAGAGCTAGATAAATCGATTTCACTTTATCCAATAATGAATGCTTACTTAAAACAAGCGGCTAATGAGGCTGTGGCTTTTGCCCCAAGCTGTGATGAGTTAATGCAGATGTTTACAGAATAAAACGGATTGATACTCAAGTAACTTCGGTAACATACTCCCAAAAGTTGTCTCACTGAAACGCAGTATCTTGAGGTTACTTGGGCATACTTAGGAGAAAAATATGGAATCCAAGTTACGAGCAGCAATTCAATTATGGCAATTTGAGGAAATACAATGTGAGAAGATACAACGAGAGTTACAATCGATTCATCAGCGCTATGATGCTCTAACCACTCAACTTGAGCAACTTTCTGTTCTAAGACAAACCACGGTTCAACATATTAATAAAGGAGAGCGTCTTTGTCGTGCTTTGTTACTTAATGCTAACCAGACAAGTGTGATGTTACAAACTACTTTTTCTCATTTCGAACAAGAGAGAAGTATCTTGCAAGCTGAAATTCGGGCCATACAAGATAGATTGTACTATAAAAAAACACGTGTTAAAGGTTTAGAAAATTTGGTTCATCAATGGCGAGACTTGCAGAAAACAACAAAAATTAAACAAGAGCAGCGTGTCGTTGAAGATATTATTAATGCTCGAGTGAGGTTTAACGCTTAATATACCCAAGTAACCTCAAGATACTGTGCTCAGCGAGATGACCTTAAGTCACTTGGATATATTAAGGTATTGAAAGCATTATTTCATTATAAGTGAGTAATAAATCATTAATAGTATTGGTAAATGTGAGTCAAGTTGCAAATTACTATTGTTTTGTCAAGATGACTTGAATACTGTTTATCATATTTTATTATTCTTGCTTCGTGTTGACTTAAAAATAAATGGCTAAATAATGAAATTAATATTGGTACATAGCATACTGGCTTGCTCTCTTTTGATATCTTTTATTTGTCGCGGAGAACTTACCGACGTTTATTGTGCAACGATTGATGGCAATAGCTGGACTTGGTTGTACGATGAAAACGGAGACTACGCCAGAATCGATGGAGAGTGGGGCTTTCATTTGCAGCAGGAAAATAAAGGCTTTGGTTATTTAAGCGTCAGCTTTGATGATTATAAGAGTGTGCAATCCCAATGTGAAGATAAAGGTATGGTCGCGCACCCCGGAGACAATCGCTATAGCTCTTGGTACGTGTTTCAGGTCAAGATGCCGAGTGGACATTCAGCATTTACTCAAGGGGTCTATTCGGTCATAGTCCCCATTGATTTCCACCTTTAATGCTGGCGTATTCACTAGAATGAATAAGACGTTAACGATTTTTTGGTTGAGCGGTTTTTTACTCATGCCCATTCTAGGTTTTGCGGAATCTGCCAACGTATATTGCGCAACCACCGATGGCAAACATTGGGAGTGGCTACAAGATACTGATGGGGAATTTGCGAGTGCAACAGGAGAATGGGGATTTTACAGAGCTTCTGGTTGGCAGGGTTTTTATTATTTTACATTGAGTCTCGAAGATTATCTAAAACTACAATCTCAGTGTGAACTGAAAGGCATGGTCGCTCATCCAGGAAACAAACAAGTGAGCCACTGGTATATTTATCAAATCCAAATGCCAAATGGGAATAAGATGTTTGCTCCTGGTCATTACTCACTTTTAATACATACTGGTCTTTATCTTTAATATCTATACCAAAGTAACCTCAAGACACTATGTTCAGCGAGACGGCCTTAGGGTTTTATGACCTCGCTATGAATTAAGCATCTTGAGGTCACTTGGGTATATGAGGTCCTGCTTTTATAAAAGTCAAGCCTTGACTCGACTCCTTAAAGAACAAGCGCTACGTCTTAGATAAGTGAGCATTCCCCCCATCAAAAGCCAGAAAACATGGATAGCTCCACCGCTGGTAGAGCTGGTAATACTTTCAGGCGGAGAGCCATTGGTTTCTTCTGGTTGAAAGCCATTATCACCATTGCTGTAATATGTCTCCGTTGCAGCAAGTTGAGCATCATATTGAGTCTTTTCTCCAGAACTGGTGTGGGCTTCGATCCATGTTGTGTAGTTCAATACTTCTGTAAATACACTAGGAACACGTGGGGACTCACAAATCGATGAGCCATAACTGATAATGCCGATTTGCTGATATTGACTACTACTGTCTTGATAGGTCAAAGGCCCACCTGAATCACCACTACAAATACCAGTGTATGCCTGATTCGTCACTCCCGTTGCGCACAGCGATTCCTGAGTATTAAAGTCAGAGATCATACTGGAGCATTGAGTGTCTGTTAGTGGTTCGACTTCTGCCCAGAGTAACCGTGATGGTTCATTTGTATTCGATGTTGAGGTCTGTCCTAGACCAAATATTTGATAAACAGCCTCGTTGCTATAGTCGCCAAAGTCTTGTGGTAAAGTGATGGACTGAACGTTATCAGTGATGGGATGGCTCAGTTCAATGAGAGCGATATCGTTTATCCACAAATTTGTTTCATCGTAATCCGGATGCACTATAAATGAACGAACATCTTTAAACTCTTCAAGATAAACATCATTCATGGTTGGATTTTTTACTAGAATACGTAAGTCATCGATCGTCCAACCATCAGTAAAAACGTCATCTCCTAGACAATGGGCGGCCGTCATGATGTAACGGTCATTAATGATTGAAGCACCACATAAGTTATTGAATTGCGCTTCTCCAGTACGATGCAAAATCACTCTTGCGAAAAAAGGTGGCTGGGTTAGAGGGGCGGGTTTACCTCCGATAATGTATGCGGTTAATTCAGAAGACTCGCCTTGTTCTGAGCTGAGTGTGGTAAAGCTGACTAGTAGTGACAAACCCATGAAGGCAGAATATAACCTCATTACATCATCCTTGATTCTGTTATCTTACCTTAATTTTAGACCACATTAATTTATTGTGTATCTAGTCGATATGAATTTAACCCACATGAATGCGAGTTGGAGACAACTTATACCCCAAGTGACTTCGCTCTGAATCAAGCACCTTGAGGTCACTTGGGTATATATTTAGTTTCTGATTTACTTCTTGCTTCTATCGAAGTAACCTCAAAATGCCTGATCAAGTAGCATTGCTTTGAATCGAGCACCTGAGTTCACACGGGGATAACCTCATCGTAAAAAGAAGGAATGATATGTTACGTTGTCTATTTATCGGTTCACTTGTGGCCTTCAGTACCTCTGCTAAAGTACAAGAAGATATTGACTTAAAAGGGAATATGAAGGAAATGAAATTAGAGTTTCATCATGCAGCTCAAGCCTCCGATGTTGACTCGATGTTACAGTCTATCATTCACATGCAGAGCTTGGTTGAACAGTCAAAGAAAGGGAAGTTCCCACCTGAAAAAGCAGACACTTATCATCAAGGTTTTGATAAGCTTTCCCTGACACTAGAGCAGATAAAATATGACTTAGAAAGTGGCGACTTTACTAAAGCAAAGCAAGGATTACATGTCATCGATGGCTTACGCCAAGAATATCATGATAAGCGCAGCCCTAGTATTTGGAGTAAGATTTTTGGCTAATAACAATAATATACTCAATTAGCCGCAAGATGCTTAATTAAGAGCACCTTGTGATTAATGGGGTATAGATAAACATAATTAATTTTCTTGGTAATAATCCAATCGAAGTATTTAATAACGCTTACTATCAGTATAGCGTTATTAAATCGTATTTCATTTGTGATAAATAAATAAATATGAATAAGAAAAAATATGCGTTTGAGCTAAAAAAAAACAAATTCAACAATCCTCATCTTGTTAAGTTAATGTAAAGTAAATATTATCTATTTGTTTTGCCAAATGGGTGTTTTTGTGAGGGGACCAATGATAAAAAGAATTATATTATGTTGCTTATTATTTGTTGTGACTAAATCAGCTTGGTGTGAAAGCATCTTTATAAAAAATGGGCTATCAGAATCAGGTGACCAAGCCGAATATATGGATGTCTTCTATGCAATAAACAATGGTCCTTGGATACCAGTAGGTAAGCTTGATATGTCCAACTCTAATTCGTTATCTGATCTTATCGAATACAAGAAAGATGAGCGTATAAAGTTTAAAGTGGTCACAGCCGATAAGCGGTTTGTTACAAAAGACTTATTAATGCCTCATTTTGATATCGAACAGCCACATATGGTCGAAATTAAAGGAACGACATTACCTGAAGAAGTACATATTCCTTTTGACAGTGTTTTTGGCAGAGGAATATATAAACGTCCCTTCACAACAGATTCTGGGCGTCAATATCAGGCTGCAATATGTGGAGGTACGGCGGTTATTATCGCATGTGCTGTGGGTAATTATGGTGAGCTGGTGATGCAATTTGCAGGGCTGACTACCACTCCGGTATTCGCGGGCTCCTCTTACATAAATGAAACCTTTTTTGACCAACTAGAAAAAGGTAAACAAGTTGAATTACTTGATAATAAAGGTCAATACTTCAGTGGTATTTTCTACCATGAAGTGAAAGTATGGGATCGAGATAAAGGTGAAATCTTTGATCTTAAAGCAGGTGGCGTTGGGATGGGGTTTGGTGAAGCTGTCTCAATAAAATTCACACGTTGGTAAACACTAATTAAGAGAACCGAAATGAAAAGATTATTTTTATCGCTAAACATACTATTTTTATCATTCCTTGTATTACCAGTAGCACAGGCGTTCGAAGACTCAGAGCTGCCTCTTTTGCATCAACAGCTCTTAGGAGCCTGGAATTTAGTACTGATCAATGATCAACCGCCAATGTATCAATCTAGCCTTCATATTACTCAAGATAATATCTTTGGTAATACAGGTTGTAATAATTTCTTTTCTTCTATTGGTTGGTTAGACCAAGGTTTTTGGGAAATTTCTTCAGTGCTCACTACGAGAAAAGGCTGTATGGGTTCTGACCTTCAAATGCAGGAGAGCAATGTCTTAGATACTTTGGTGACAAAAGCACGAATCGAATTTGATGAAGCTTCAGAACTATTGACGGTAGAGATTGATGATCACTCGCTGACTTATCAAAAGGAGTCCTAGTTTCGATATCAATGACGTGCTTTGGATACTCTGTGCCATTTTTGGTATAGAGCCCTTGATGTTATAGAGTATCTTCATAGTATAGAGCATCAAAACCTTACTCAATCAGAACGGTTTTACATTGTAAATCGTTCTTTCCTATCAGCTCCCTGAGCGAGTTACTCCACCTCTCTGCCCGTCTTGAATTCGACTCAGTGACCTCGCTCTGAATCAAGCATCTTGAGGTCACTTGTGTATACCCAAGTAACCTCAAGATGCTGCGTTCAGCGAGATGACCTTAGCTCTCAGGCGCGGCAACGATTCGAAGATATAGTGGCTCTACATTGAGAATCGTTAACAAAGTCTGAGAGTTAAGGCCGCTCGCCCTTTGGGAGCGTGTCACTGAGCCGACTTCTTGCGTCAGACAACTTGGAAAGAGTCGGCTATTCCGCTTCGTTGTCTTCCTTGAATTCGACTCAGTGACCTCGCTCTGAATCAAGCATCTTGAGGTCACTTGGGTATAAATGCCGCGATTACTATTTTTTATTGTGTCGACAAATTAATATCATCAAAGCCCATTGAGGATTTAGCTATAGTAGAAGCAAAATGTCATAGGGAAAATAAAATGAACTTGGTTGTACATTTAAAAAAGCAAATTGTCAAAAAGCATGGCTACGAATGGGCGACTCGCCAAGCATGGAAATGTGGCATAAAAGCGAACCTTATCAAGCGTGTCATTGGTGTATTTAAAGGACAGATTGTCAGTATTGTGGAGGGCTGTCGCGCAGAATTATCGACCTCGTTGAATAACCCATTGCATGATGATGAGAAACAAGGTCGCTATGTATTTGTTGGTGGTGTTAAATGGGAGCCTAACAACCTCATTGCACCGGGTTTTCCGGACTTTATGTTTATGCATTTACGTAATCTGAGTTGTCGGCATAAATATATGACGGATGATGAACTATTTTTGAACTTAGCATAAGAAAATGCTGGAAATCAATCTGGGCGTGTGAACCCAGATTGGTGTCAGTTTATGGCATCAGTAGTGCAGGTCAAAATAAAGGGTCATGAGAAGCCTTTACTCATCGGTCACTTTTTTTAAGTTGTAAAATGAAGCAAGCGCACCGGTTATTTTTGCGCCATTTCTATCGAGCTTAATTAAGCGATTCTCAGCTACAAAGTATTGATTTGGAGCTGGTTCATTATCCAATGTTATGGTGTTACCTAATTTATTCCAAGTAAATCTTCCATGAGAACTGAGAGTACCCACGTCTTTACCTTCATAGACTTGTTTAAGCAGATAGTAGCCATCTTTATCAATGGCTAACGATGTCTGGATAGCTGAGCAATCTGCACAAGGAAGTGCTCCTATGTATATACCACTCCAATCTAGAGAATGTCGGGCACTGTGAGCAGGGTCTGCAAAAGTATCTGTGGTGATCACTTGTAAATGCTTGATAGGTGTTGCGGGCTCTGCACTTCCTAGAGTATTACTAGGCAATTGATTTACTTCTGCTTTTTTATCTTGTTCATTTTGGCAGCCTGCGAGCGTAAAAAAGGCAAAAACCAATGCTAAATATGTTTTTTTCATTCTATTCCTTGATTGTGGTAAACCTATACCAGATTGTATATTTTAAAACACTTTTATTTGAGCAAAAAGCTTGGATAAAGTTCCCATAATGTACACATTAGTATGCTGAGTACATTTAAGGGGCTTAAGCGATATAATCTTAATGTGGCTAGATGGATAAACGAGTCATTAAAATGCAATTGATTGCTATGAAACTGTTATTATTCTTTATCTATGTTAAATCAATGTGGGGTCATGTATTTAGGCAGGTTTCTGAGGGGATAAAGTATCGATTTCATAAATGTGTTATCGAGACATTTCTCTTAGATTGGCAGACTCTACCCAAGTGTTTTGTGAACACTTGGGCAGTTTATTATTTATGTCATTCCAATCTACAGCTTGAAGCGGCTGACTTCTTGTTCTAACTCACGTGAGAGATCCGATAGTTTTGATGCTTGTTCTGAGGCTTGTTGTGCTCCAGAAGACAATTTATGAGAGACTTCGCTGATGCCTTCAGTATTACGCGTGATTTCTTGAGTCACGGAAGCTTGTTCTTCCGCAGCAGAGGCAATCTGTGTCGCCATATCGTTGATCTTTTCAATTGCCGTGTGAATTTCCGTTAAGCTTAAAGCAGCTTCATTGGCGTCGTTTACGCTCGAATTAGCAAGCTGTTGGCTGTCATTCATTATCGACACCGCTTTCTTGGTTGTATCTTGCAGTAATTCTATGGTTTCTTGTATTTCTGTTGTCGAAGCATGAGTTCGTTGACTTAAAACCCTGACCTCATCGGCAACAACGGCAAAACCTCTGCCTTGCTCGCCAGCTCGTGCCGCTTCAATGGCAGCATTGAGGGCCAATAAGTTGGTTTGTTCTGCAATACCTTGAATCGTCGACAGTATGGTATTGATGCTTTGGCTGTGAAGTTCCAGTTCTTGAATAATGTTTGTGGCAACTTGGACTTCTTGCGCAAGGTTGTTAATGGACTCTTGAGTTGCGACTACCTGATTAGAGCTCGCCGAGCAGGCTTGGACTGCATTTTCAGAATTACCCGCACTTTTTTCTGCGTTATTTGCAATTTCTTGTGTAGCCACCGCCATTTCGTTAATCGCAGTCGCCACCATGTTGATTTCGTCTTGCTGACTATTAATTTGTTGATTATTAATATCAGACTGTTGAGCCATGGTATGTGCTTGTTCAGAAAGTGCGTTAGAGACGCTCCCTAACTTGGTGATCATGGCATGCATATTATCAACGAAGCGATTAAAGTTTTTTGCTAATTTGCCCACTTCGTCGTCACAACGCGGTGTTAAACGCATGGTCAAGTCGCCGTTACCAGAGGCGATCTCTTCTAAAGCTTTGGAAACAAGATTCAAATCTTTTAATAGCGTTTTAACCAGTAAAGAGAGGGCAGCAACAGCTGCAATCACGATGAGCACGGCAATAAAAATTAATTGCTGTAATAAGACGGCATGATTTGCTTCTTCAGTTGCACGATCCATCTCAATTGCAAACATCCAATGTGTACCTTCAATCTGGCGGAAGAAATACAGTTTCTCTTCACCATTATCTGTCGAAGCTATTTCAATATTTTTCGTTTTGGCAGACTCTTTGATGAAAGCCGAAGAAAACTCAGGGGAAAGCTCGGTTGTCGGTTTGAGTATAAGGTCCCTGTTATGATGTGCCAAGATAGTATCATTACTCATGTCTATGAGCATTGCATGGGCGTTTTCACCAACATTAAACCCTGCGATATCAGAGATAAGCTGCTCAATTGATACATCTGCCGCTATTACACCAACAAACTTACCATTTTTTTGAACTGGCTTAGTAAGCGTAATTAACAGCGTATTCGTACTTACATCTTTATAAGCCGAGGTAACTGTTGATTTATTATCTTGTTCAGTTTCTAAATACCAAGGCCTTGTACGAGGATCAACATCTAATATTTCACTATCAATTGCACTGAGAAATTGCCCATCACTACTGCCTAGATATAGATCGAAAAAACGGCCAGCATTTTTACCTTGTGAAAGTGAATGAATGAGTTCTGTTTTCGGCTTGTTAATATCAATAGAAGCAATAATATCTTTGCGTACAGACATCCAATCTGTAAGCGCTTCTGTGGCGATATTGCTTGAACTTTGCGCTCTTGAATAAATACCGCTACGTGTTTCTTCAAATAATTTGTTGGCGGAAAGGTAAGTGAGCGCCGCTCCCATAATAGTAATCGCAGTAAAGGAAGCTAAAGATATCTTTGTTTTTAAAGATAAGTTTTTTAAGGAATTTATCATGTGTTACTCAAAAGGTAGTAAATTGTATTTACAAAAATGTAAACTGGTCTGATGACAGACCTCTGACACATTTATAACATAAATCAGACTTTACTAAATCATGTTTTTTGCAAACTTAAGTTGAGGACTTATTTTTTGTTGCTTTATAAGTGAAAAAATGGTGGTACATAAAATATGTACCAGATTAAACTTGTATCTCTGATATTTATTTAATGGTGTTACTGAGTATAACTATTGTGTTGGGTATAACTAATGTGTGTTGGGTATAACTAATGTTAAACTTTGGTGTCATTGGTATTATAAAAATGAACTCTTAGAGTTTGATGTTGTTTAACTACGGGGAAGAAAGATGGAACTCAGTGTCGGAGAAGTTGCTCAGCGTTCGGGTGTGAAAGTATCCGCATTACATTTTTATGAAAAAAAAGGTTTGATTTTTAGTTGGAGAAACCAAGGAAATCAGCGTCGATATCATCGTAGTGTTCTGCGCCGGGTCGCGATAATTAAAGCCGCTCAGCAAGTGGGATTATCTTTGGAAGAGATTTATAAAGCATTTGAGTCCTTACCCAAACATCAAGCACCCAGTAAATCTCAATGGGAAGCGCTCTCAAGAGGTTGGTTTGCACAACTTGAGCAGAAAATCCAACAGATGCAAAAATTACAAAGGGATCTCAATGAGTGTATCGGATGTGGCTGCTTATCTCTAGATAACTGCCGCTTAAGAAATCCAGATGATATTGAAGGTAAACAGCATAGTGGTTCCATACTCTCCGTTATATCACTCTGAATCAAGCATCTTGAGGTCACTTAGGTATATTTATTTTATCAAATAGCACTCAAGAATATGCCTTCCGCAAATTTTAATATATCGAAACCTAAGTTGCCAAAGGTGACTTGGGAAAAATAACAATAAATGAGGATTTTCATGCTAACAAAATTGAGACTACGCTGGCTATTGCCTTTCGCTGTAGCTGGGGGAGCATATTTCACATATCAAGCTATTGCACAAACTTCACCAGCAAATGAAACCGTAAAAGAAGTCAGAGAAGAGCCTACTGTGCAGGCTTCTGCTCTCTTCCCGACGGATCATAAAGTCGTGATTACTGGGTACGGTGAGATTGTACCTTTTGAGCAAACTCTGTTGGCAGCTCAAGTCAGTGGGGAGGTTATAAGCTGGCATCCCAATTTTGTGCAAGGTGGGTTTGTAAAGCGTGGAGAAGTCTTATTGACGATAGCCAAAGACAATTATGAAGCCGCGTTATTACAAGCAGAAGCGGAATTAGCTAATGCGCGTGCAATGTTAATTGAAGAGCAAGCCAAGGCAGAAGTTGCCAAAAGGCAGGCAAAAACATTGAGCGCTAGACAAGTCAGTGACCTTTATCTTCGCAAGCCCCAGTTATTGAGTGCTCAGGCTCAAGTGAAATCTGCTCAAGCTGCAATTAAACGTGCGCAAAGAGACTTGGAAAATTGCAATATTATCGCTCCCTATGATGCGTTAGTGGTTGCTCGTGATATCGGTGTTGGTCAGTTTGTTTCTGCAGGAGCACGTGTTGCAGTACTGAACAATGTTGAATTTGCGGAAGTACATATTCCCGTCGCTGGGTTTGATAGTGTTTTCTTACCCGACTCTTTGGCTGATCTTGACGCGGTAGTCACACAACAAGATATAGCTAAAAATCAGCGACAAGGGAAGGTGGTTCGTGATTTAGGTATCGTCGATAGTGCAACGCGAATGAGTAACGTTGTGATTCAAGTTGAGGATCCATATGGTTTAAATAATCATCAACTTCCGCTTAAATTTGGATCATTTGTTGAGGTGAACTTCACAGGTAAAGAGCTCAAACATATTTACCGTCTCCCACAAGAATTAGTCAGAAATCGTACGGTCTGGGTGGTGAATGAGCAAGATCAGCTGGAAGAAAGAGTAGTGAACGTTTTACGTGAAGAAGGGGAGTATTTGGTTATTGGTAAAGGCTTAAATGAATCCGATAAGGTGGTATTAACGTTGCCTGAATATCCACAACAAGGCATGACGGTAAAAGTTGTGCAAAGTGATGATGATTCTTCGAGCCTTGTGCAGTAACTAGGAGTAAAACGTGGAAGAAAATCAACAAAAGGGCATTATTGCTTATTTTGCTAACAATTCTGTGGCTGCTAACTTAATGATGATGTTCATTATCGTTATGGGAATTGTCAGCTATCAGCTTATGCAGCGACAAATATTTCCTAATATCGAAGTCAACTACATTAATATTAGCGCTAACTATCCCGGAGCATCCCCACAAGAAATTGAAGAAAGTATTCTGATCAAAGTGGAAGAGTCACTCAAAGATGTGACTGGGATAAAGAAAACGGTCTCTAATGCCAATCGAGGCAGTGCTCATATTGAAATCGAGGTTGATACTCATGCCGATATAAAAAGGGTGTTAGATGATGTCAAACAGCGAGTTGATACGTTATCTAATATGCCAGTTGGTATGGACCCTATTAGTGTTTATCAAGTGGAATGGCGACAAGATGTTATCCAAATGGGGTTAGTCAGCGATCGTTCTCTTGAAGAGCTTAAGCCGATAGCAAAACAAGTCGAAGAAGAATTACTTCAGTTGAACAATGTGATGCTGGTGGAACTGGAGGCCCCTGAAGAAGAAATCGCAATTGAAGTTGATCCGCTAATATTACGTAAATATGATTTAACTTTAAATGATGTCAGTCAGGCCATTAAGCGCTACTCAGCAAACTTTTCTGCAGGTGAGGTGAAAACTCATTCTGGAATCATATCGGTACGAATAGAAGACCAGCATTATAATGGACAAGCATTCCGTGATATTCCGGTAAAGCTTGGTGCGAATGGTTCCAAGGTATTACTACAAGATATTGCGATCATCAAAGACGGTTTTACTGAAGGCGAACGGTACAACAAATACTCTGGTCAAAATATGTTGTTCCTTACTGTTAATGCAACCAAAGAGCAAAATATTATTGCAGTAGCAGAGTCCGTCCATCGTTATATTGAAAAGAAAAATAAGCAGTTACCCGATGATATTAAGCTGAGTGTCCTTATTGATGTGACTTATTATCTCAATGGTCGGCTGGAAATGATGTGGAAAAACTTGATGCAAGGGGCGATCTTAGTTGCCATCATGCTGTCTATTTTTCTGCGTTTTCGTTTAGCGATGTGGGTCATGCTTGGCCTACCAGTCTGCTTTTTAGGTGCGATAATGATGATGCCAATACTGGGCATTACTATCAATATTGTGTCTCTATTTGCTTTTATTATGGTACTCGGGATTGTTGTTGATGATGCCATTGTAATGGGCGAGAGTGCTTACAGTGAAATTGAGCAACATGGTGGTGGCGTGAATAACATCATCAGAGGAGTAAAACGGGTTGCGACTCCTGCTACTTTCGGTGTACTGACCACGATTGCGGTATTTGCTCCTTTTTTATTTTCTAGCGGTATGGATGGGGCTCTTTTTTACAGCATTGCGGGTGTAGTGATCTTGTGCTTAGTATTTAGTTTGATTGAATCCAAACTGATCTTACCTGCTCATTTGGCACACACCAATTTTCAACCGATCAAAGTGGGTGGACGACGTGATCGTTTCAATCAACGCTTTTTTGCCTTTGTTCAAGGACCCTATCGACGTTGTGTTGAATTATGCACGCATTGGCGCTGGACGGTATTTTCTCTTTTCAGCGGGCTTTTGTTGATCAGTATCGCCTTGGTTGTAGCCGGTTACGTTAGAGTGGTGCCTAGTCCGAAAGTGCCGACGGACTTTCCAAGCATTAAGATAGAAATGAATGATACGGCTTCTAGTGCGCAAACCATAGAGGCGCTGAAAATCATCGAAGGTGTTGTACAAAAAGTCGAAGACCAACTGATCGAAGAATATGGCCAAGGTATGGTTCGTGATGTCTTGTCTTTGAATCAGACGCGCGTCAAAGGTTTTGTTTTGGCACCATTGGTCGATGAAGAGCAACGTTTATTTGATGCTTTTGAACTGACTCGCCGCTGGCGGGAAGCAATGCCAGCTATTCCTGGTGTGAAAAGCTTAAAGATTAATGATCAAACTGCAGGTGGCGGTGATGGTGATGAATTCGGCTATCTGTTATTTGGCTCTGATATCAGTCAACTCAATCAAGCAGGACGTGAACTGATTCACCAGTTACAGCAGCAGGATGGGCTTTACGATATCTCTTCATCTATTGATTCTGGTAGCCAAGAAGTCTTACTCTCACTCAAACCTATTGCTTATGATCTTGGGCTCGATTTAAATATGCTCGCAATGCAGGTCGGAGGCAGTTTCTATGGCGGAGAAGCACAGAGACTACTGAGAAATGGTGAAGAAGTGAAGGTGATGGTGAGATACCCCAAGTTGACCCGTGAGGCCTTGTCGTCACTTCGCTATACCGTGATCACGACTCCGACAGGTCAGAAAGTAATGTTAGGTGATGTTGTCGACATTAATCAGCAATCTGGAGTGAGCTCGATCCGGCGGGAAAGTGGTTACCAAACCGTTTATATTTATGGCTCCATTGATGAAGAAGTCATTGAACCTCAGAAAGTGGTCAGCACGGTTGATGAAGAAATCATCCCCGAACTTAAAAAACGTTTTCCAGATGTAAAAACCCAACTTGGGGGAGATATCGAGGAACAAGCCGCTCAGCGCAATGAACAAATATTATTCTTTTTGGCAGGGATGATTATTGTTTATATCTTATTGGCGGTACCTCTAAAGAGTTACACTCAACCATTAATTGTCATGTCCGTTATTCCGTTTAGTTTGACGGGGGCAATATGGGGGCACTTTTGGTTGGGGTTAGATATTAGTTTAATGTCGACATTCGGCCTGATTGCAGCCGCTGGGGTTGTGATCAATGATTCTTTGGTACTTACGGATTATGTGAATCAAGTTCGGGCAAAAGGCATGAATATTAAGCAAGCGGTTGTTGAAGCCGGATGTGCTCGTTTTAGAGCGATAACCCTGACATCAATAACGACGTTTGCAGGTGTGTTGCCTATTATGTTTGAAACCAGCTTACAGGCTAAGTTTGTTGTTCCAATGGCCGTTGCGCTAGGGTTTGCAGTATTATTTGCGACTTTGCTGACATTGGTATTGGTACCTTGTTTGTACCTAATGCTTGATGACATCAAATCGGCTCTTTCAGGGGTTAAACATGTATTTAAGCGGATACTACTTAAAGGGTGGCGACTTAAAATTAAGGCTTTAGCTAATAATAAAAGTTAGTGTTGTCAAAAAATCCATATTAAAAGTAAAAAGCAGCGATTTCGCTGCTTTTTTATTTTCACGCTAAAGTTTTTATTGTGGATTTTATTATTTTCATGAGATAGCTCAACGTCACATAAATGTTATTCAAAGTTATCATTTATTTCGTTCACGACTAGAGTTAAAAAAATACCCAAGTCACTTCAAAAATGCCATTTCAAGAGGCCGTATTCAGCGAGACGACCTTAGCTAATAAAGAAGCAGGACAAACTATGCGATCTTCGATTATTACTTCCATAAAGCTCATCACTCTGTGTTTATTCTCTGTTTTCAGCCAAGCGCATGATGATGGTAGCTATCTACATGATACGCAAAACCCAATTTGGTATAGCGACTGGATGCAAAGCATTGATGACAGAGTGCTTATTCGTGAAATGAGTATTCCTGGTACACACAATTCAGCTTCATTTTTGGGAGGAGATATCGTTATTACGCAGACGCTTCCTATCGATGAACAGTTACGTTCTGGAATACGTTTTCTGGATATTCGATTAAGGCAAGTTGAAAACGTACTGGCTGTTCACCATGGCAGTGTTTTTCAGCAAAGAATGTTTGGAAATGTTTTAAACCATGTACGCGACTTTCTGATTGAGCATCCCACTGAAACGGTTTTAATGAGAGTTCGTAATGAATATAGGGGTGATAATAATAATGAACGATTTGACGAAACCTTTTTAAGATACGTAAATCGATACCGCGCATTATTTTGGGCTGGTGATAATGAGTCTCCAAGCTTGGGTGAAGTAAGAGGAAAGTTAGTGATACTGCAAAACTTTGCTAGTCTGCCTGAGCATCGTACGGGGTTATTGTACAACTCGTTTAAAATACAAGATGCTTGGAAGATTGATTCTAATTGGGCTCTTTACTCAAAATGGGAAAAGATAAAATTTCACTTTGACTGGGCGCAGGAGCAATTAACACAGGGTAAAAACAAAGGTTCTATCAATTATTTAAGTGCTTCTGTTGGTAGTTTCCCATATTTTGTTGCTAGTGGGCATAGTACGCCGGATACTGATGGCGATCGTTTATTTACCGGGGTTCTCACGTCGGACGACACAATATTTACAGATTTTCCAAGATTGTGGTGTATGGGTATATTTTGCGTTATTGGCTTTGAAGGAACTAACACATTGGCTGCAAATTATATTGAGGGAAATAACATCACGTTTGCAGGTATCGTTGCTGCTGATTTTCCCGGGCCTAAATTAATATCCAGTATTATTGCCCTAAACTACGCACCTTAATCTGACTTGGAAAGTTCGAATGATTGGCGGTGGAGATTGGCCAAGAATCGTGCTAGTTCGATAGTGTTTTGTAGATTAACTAACTAGAGTAATCTGTGCCAAAATCGTCAATCGCAATTTTGCAAACAAGTTGTTCTAACCACAAATTAATAAATCTTGAGCTGAGACTTAATTGTATTGCAAGACATCCCCAAGTGACCTCACCCTTTAGAAGCGGGTCACTTGGGACGCTGCGTTTCATCGTTACTGAACAGAAACGTCAAATTGATCTAGGACGGATGGGAAACCCCAGCCATTTTGGCCCTCTTTGACGCTTTCGCCCGTAAGGTATTCAAAGATTGTCGGCGCCAGCGAACCATTGGCAACAGAAGTTAGTGGAGTCACATTATCACCAATTGGAGCGCCCCAGAACCCTAAGAAAGCATCTTTTTCAAGGTAGCTTTCTCCAGCATGACGACCAGGAACCATGGTATTAAACCCAATGCCTTCGACTGGGAATAAGTTAATGGTACCTGCGCGGTCCTCCTCATAGAGTTTGGCGAGCTGAATGACAGAATCAGGTCGTGGTGTAAAGTGAGTGAGCTCTCTCCACTCATTACCATTACACCATGTTGAAGTATCTTCTCGTTTAGCTTGATGAAGACATTTTTGTAGCAAGGCAGCAAAACGGTCGAGTTCACGTGGGTTAGGTTGAGGTAAGTATGGATTGAGTTGCTGAACTTCTAGTAAATGAGTTTCACCAGAGTCTTTGTTCGCATTCCCGTAGAAGTAACGCCCTTGCTTATGGCTAATGATCTCGTCATGACGTTTTCCATTTCGTTTAGCACTCAGACGAACAGAACATTGATTAATGTCGCAAGCTGTTTCTCGCACAACCAAGTAATCGAGTGTACCATCAAGATCGTTGATGGTTTCAGAAATAATGTCGACCGATGCTTTACCTGTGTGATTAATTGGCTGCCAGTTAATCAGCTCACTGTAGATAGGTTGCACTTCCCACCCATGGCGAGAATTAAACAGATCCATCATAAAGTTCCCTCCAGCAGTGGAGGCGACGATGACATCCACATCATTATTGCTGGGGTAATTTAGAGCATTAGTTATTTTTGGGCCTTCGCCTTCATCGGAAGAAATCTTCTTAATATTAAGTGCATAACCCAGCTTTTCAGCCAGTGGTTTGAAAATCACTTTTTCAGGATTAAGTGTGTGATAAACAGGCGTTAAACCATGATCTCCTGCCATTCCCCACAATGTTTGCTGATAAACGCCAGCTTTTTTGTAAGCCCCTTCGATTTGTCGGAGCCAATAATCGAGCCTGTTGAGTTCACCGCTTGGCATGATCACTTCGTCACTGAACGGCCCATAAAAGTGGGCGAAGTGATCGGGCCATGGGTTATAAATCAGTGTGTAGTCAGGCATTCCTTGACCATCTAACTGAGCCAGTTTTTCTAGATCTTGTTGGATCACCCATTTGCGGCTTAATTTAGTTAAAAACTGCCATCCGGATAGAGCTTGGTAGCCTTGAATATCTTGAATCAGCTGTTGACGTATTTTGCTCAGCTTTTGTTCGGTTTCAGCGCGTTGCGTCAGTTCTCTGAGGCAGCGTTTTTCACCAAAGTCTCTTAAGCTTTCTCCCACTCCCAAGTTCACTAATCCGTCGTAGCTAGTGTGTGCATTCCAGTCATATTGGGCATTACAGTTGAGTGTTTTTAAGTGAACAAGCCTATCAAACATAGTCTCAACTTGATTTTCTTGAAGAAGTTTGTCGAGCTGTAAAGCGTCATTGCCGAAAAAGTAATAGGCTCGGTCAGTGTTACGGTCGATGAAATGAAAGTTAGGAACGCCAGTCCCTTTGTGACCAGAAACCTTTGCCCCTGTTTTTACTATAGGCAGATTCCTCACGCTTATTGTTGGAGTTGAAGAGATACCAACTCGAGTAATAGAGGGTTTGTAGTCTTGGTACAACTGCTTAAAAAAGGGCAGATAAAGCGGGTCATCATAATTTTGAGAGACTAACGTTTTCAGAAAATCAACAGATTGTTGCTGCTCTGGAGTGGTACTTGATTTGGGTGGGTAGAGGTGAGTGAAATGCTCATGTCGTTGATTCACCTGATCCAAAAAAGGTGTACTTGGGTCAACGAGACCTTCGAGTAATCCTTGTTGCAGGCCATCCACAACAATTTGCACTCCAAATCGACGATTTTGCTGTGACTGCAAAAAAGCGAGCACTTTTTCTGGTTGTTCATCGAATGTTGTTTGCAACCACTGATTCAGCTTTTGCTGTTTTTCATCTTGATACACAAATTGACGATATCCTTTTAAGACATTTAAGCGCACAAAATCAATCAGTGTTATCGTCAGAGCTTGCGCTTTATTGTTAGGCTTGGAAAGGTTCTTCGGTTGATTATCTTCGATGATAGCCTCTACGGCATGCTTCATATCACCGTCAGCCATTCCTGAGGCAGCTTGTTGCATTATGTTGATCACAATGGGCTGAATTTTTGCAACAAGCTCAAGATCCTCTTGGGATTGGCTCAAATAAGTGTAGTGATCGGGCAGTTGTTGTGTATCTTGCCATTGGCCTATTTGAAATAATGCATCATAGACTGTCACCATTGCTGCGATAAATTCATTATCAATCACCAGACCTTCTTGATGAGCTTGGTCTTTAGCGTGTTTTTTTTCTTCAAGTTGATGATCTTCATTTAGGCTAAATAACGCATGTTCAAATTGAGTCAGCGCCTTTTTATCGTATGTTTCCAGAAGGTAAGCTTTAAACTGATCTTTATCATCGAGCCCTGTGTAACGGTCATAAAAATGATAGAGAAAATACCCAAGGGGGATCGAGTAGGTTGGATCAGCAATTTGAGACATCACTCTGAGCTTAGTCTCTTTTTCAAGAGGTAATGTCGCTAGGTAAGCTTCAAAAGTCATCCCTCCAATCGTAAACAATGATAGATCCCGAGCAAAAGTTGTTGAGTAAGTGAGACTAGAGGCGACTTGGTTTTTTAAGATCTCACTGGAATTAAAGACTGTACCGATGACTGGTGTCTCTCCGAGAGAGGCATTGGCTGTTGTTATTGTGAGTAAGCTTGATAGAACAACAGGGAGAACATAGTGGTTTGACCAACTCATTAATTTATCACTTCTTATTATAAAGATTATGACCAGTTTGGCATTATGGTGATGAAGTGCAAGCAGATATGGTGAAATACAAACAGGGATAGTGTGATCAGTCTCGACCTCTTAAAAAGGTGCCATTAACCCACACGCCATCGAATTGATTTTGCCAAAAATCAAACCATCAATAATTCGATAAAATCTCGTAATCTGCTTAACGGTAAAAATTTTATAGAACGAATACGATGATATTCAGTTGGCGGTCAACAATGACACCGCATATGGATGCAACGCCAATTAAGCTACACCCAATTAAGCCACACCCAAGTGACCTTGCTCTGAATCAAGCTCATTGAGGTCACTTGGGTATAATCCATTAATGGCATTTTATAATGTCGAGTTCAAATGAGGTGAAAAATGATTAAAAGTTGGCAAAAGGCATCATCACTCGGACTATTAAGTATTATATGTTCTTATTCAAGTCTGGCCTCTGAAGAGGGACACTTAACCTATGATGCAAACTCGGACTCATGGGGGTACCCTCATGTGACCATCGATAACTCGACGCCTTATCATATTTCTGGGCAAGTGGATTTTGTGGTTTGTCTACAAAGCGCGTTCGTGGTGAACTCAGGTCACAAGTGGGAAGACGATGATCGAGGAGTGTGTCTTGTGAAGGAAGTTACTGCAACGGTTGCAACGGATAATGGCAACGTTGTAGCGAAGCCGTATACTTCTTCTGGTACGGCATTTAGCCAATTTGCGGTTATTTATCGTAATGGTGGTTATGAAGTAACAAGAGTCGTCAACTAGTGGGCTAGCGGACCTTACGGATACTTGCTGGTGAGCGTCCAATTGTCGAAGCCGTGCAGTAAAAGGCGGCTTAATCATTGTATTTATTAATTATTATTTTCTTTTTTTATTCTTTGTTTGATATTTATCACTTTGGTGAATGTTTTTGGTGGTGCTCTTATTTTAACTAAGTTAACTTTAGTTTGAATTATAAATAAGAGGTTGAAAATGAAAGGATTAAAACTTTTTGCAGCTTTTTCTGCATTAATGTGTTTGCAAGTTGAAGCAAATGTTACTGTTGTCGATATTACTGGCTCTTCACCCCAAGCAGTGAAGAATGAGTATGAAGCAACGTTTGAAGTACAGAGAGGAATGGAAGAGTCTGGTTTTAATCTTCATTACTGTAATATTGTTCCAAGAATATATGTCCAACAAGATCTTGATGGTATTCATAGTCAGGCGCAATGTTTTTACTCTCAGCCTGGAGAGCGACCGACCGAGGATTCTGAAATTGCTCAATGGTATCTCGACATTTCCTATGATCCTGAAACGCAGCTATTTAAAGCAGAAAGCGAATACACGAACAATTATCACACGCGAGTCTATACGCTTGAGCCAAATCATCTTTTAGAAGTCGGACCGCATTACATCAGCAAACGTAATGAGCTACAGTCTTTGGGGATGAGTGTTGGAGAGTGTAATATCCAGCAGATCTACTACAGCAGCATGCCTACAGAGAATACCTACCTATCTCACATGGCTATTTGTAATGTTTCTCAAGCTGGGGAGTCTTTAGTTGGGCAATTGATTGTTGAAATCGATTTCACTAAAGATCAACAAACCTACAGTGAAAGATATATTGAGTTCACTCGTAAATAAACCTGCTTTTGTCATGATACTCGGGTGACTGATGTGATTCGGGTATCACATCCTTGTTTGCGCGACGTTCTACACCCAAGCGATTTCAAGGTGCTTTCAGAGCGAAGTGATTTGGTTGGCTATAAAACAGTCTTTAAGTTTTATTCGTATCAAAACAAACGACTTTTGCTACAATCCTTTATTAATATATAGGTAATTGGTTTCTTATTGTTTTTATTTTAGTATTAATTTCTATAATGTAACTATTTTGTAGAAAAATATACCAAAATGAATGCGAATTAAATTTAAATGATAAAGTTTTTCTAAAGGCAAGCTTCTAAAATGTGGCACATTAATCTGGTAGTACAAGCCAGAGTCCTGTTAACTATAAATAATAGTGGCTGCCATGAATTCTAAATCCTTTACGATACTGCTGTTTTTATCCGTTTGCCTTATCTGGGGAACCACTTGGTTCGCGATGGAAATAGCACTACACTCAATTCCACCTGTTTTTGCAACAGGAATGCGCTTTTTACTTGCTGCTCCTCTTCTGTTTGTAATGGCAAAGCTATTTAAGCAGCCACTCCTTTTCCCAAAAGGCAAACGTCGCTGGATTATTATCGTCGCTGTGATGTACTTCGCGCTTCCGTTTACACTCATGATTTATGGTGAGCAATATATCTCTTCTGGCTTGGCATCGATTATTTTCGCTAACATGCCTGTTGCTGTTATGCTTATGTCTGGCCTATTTCTTGGGTTACGTTTAGCCAAGCACCAAACCTTTGGGTTAGTGACCGCAGTGGTCAGCTTATGCCTAATTTTAGGTAATGAAATGCAGCTAGGTGGCGAAGACTATTTGCTCGGTACGTTGTCACTCGGCTTGGCGGTATTAATGCATTCTGTGATGTATGTATTTGTGCAAAAATTCTGCAAAGATGTACCGGTGTTAACTTACAATGCTGTGCCCTGTTTTATTGCTTCTCTACTTCTTTTTGCCTTATCTGGACTTGTAGAGCAGGTTGATATTACAACGTTTACTTCTGAATCTATGTATGCTGTTATCTACCTTGGTTTGGTTGCGAGTGTGGGTGGTATTGTTGCTTACTTCAAATTGGGTCAAGTGTCGACACCTTTCCAAGCGTCCATTTGTTTCTTAATTTTCCCGCTAGTGGCATTGATGCTGTGTGCTTACGTCAATGATGAAGTTCTGTCGACTCAATCAATCTTACTGATGTTGCCATTGATGTTCGGTATATTGCTTACTAAAGCACCCAAAACACTGTTTCAACGTCGCCCTAAAGCTGTTATCGCGGACTGACCCCATTTCCTTTGATCAAAGAGAGCATAGCCGTGCTCTCTTTACCTTCTCCATCTTCATTCTGTTTTACTCTTTTACTTGGGTATACATCATTATTTCGGTAAAACGATATACCGAGATATTGATTAAATTAAGCTCAAATAGTGGAAATTCTGCGTTTTAATGGTGTAGAATTGATGCATATCTACATGATTAAAAGATATTAAACTTTGTAAGAGATAGACGACTTTTTCTTTATGGACAAGGTATTAGGTGTTTACTTCAGGGTAAGTCACTGTAATCTTACTCTAATCTAAACCTCTGATTTAAAAGAATTGTTTGACTGCTTCTGTCGTCACCTCGGACGCTTGAATCCACCCTAGTAGACGAGTGAGTTAGCGAGAAGAGGCACATAGAGCGGAATAAGTATAAAATTAGAAGAAGGGGCATGTGGATTGCCCCTCGATAAAAGCTGAAATATTACACTTCTGGTTTGGCCGCCGATCAGTAATATTGAGGCTCATTGGTGTTACGAGTAGCTGGCTGTTAGTTTTGTTCCTTACGTCCTTTATTACTGGCAGTTTTTGTAACCATAACCTGAGACTTCTCTCAGGTTTTTTTCTATCTATAAGAGCGTTCAGGCTCTCACGGTGTCTAATCTGGGTAGCAATAAAATCAGGTTTGTCTTGAAACTTAATAGCCATCTCTTTGTTCAAGTAACGCGGCGATTATACCATGCACTTTTTAGGGATATACAAGAGCTAATGCAATCAAAAGTGTTTCAAATCATTAATGTTTATACTCAAGCATCTTGAGGTTACTTGGGTATAGAAGAAAAGGTGAAAATTTATAGAGGGTAATTCAGACCGTATTACTCATAAAACGCCTGATTGACAACATACTTCCAACCAAGCGATAACGAGTCTTTCGTGAGACGTGAGAGTCAAAAAATAATCGGCAATTACAGCTGTTAATCGAGGTTCGAGCGGATTGCAAGCCATTCCATTGCAGCATGGTAATCATCAAAAGATTGGGCATCCCCAGCTATAAACCAGCGACTCACTTTTGCTGCCAATTCCTGCCAATTTTTATGGCCATAAATAGCCAAACGATGAACTTTGAAATCGGTCTTCATGCCTAATTTAAAATCGTCCCATGCTGCTCTTGGTTCCCATCCTTCAAGCTCGGTGATATCTGCTAGCATTCTTATATTATTCGAATGCACCCCTTTTAAACTGGCTTCAAGAATTGGACCAATGGTTTCGTAATCTTGGTGGGTCAGTTTTCCTTTTGCTTTGAAAACGAGAACAACCTGCGAATCTATTCGCTCAATGCCAAACGTGATACCGTGACTTTGCATGTGACTTCTCCTAAGTGTGTGATAGATGTGATATACCCAGCATCTTGAGCTGACTTGGGTTAGAGCTTAGAAGATAAAATCAGAGACACATGAGAAGAAGTAAGCAAAATTAAGAGTAATCAATGTAAACAGAGTGTTTTCGCTCAAAGCTTAGCTAGAACTCTCTGCTTGAAGGTGCGCAGCCGAGATATTGCAAAAGGGTATACAGGCTTTCTTGTTGAAGAGCGACTCGTCGAAATAACTCTGCGAAGGTGGAATCACCACCAAAGCAAGCTTGGATGTAATGATTCATTTCATGGTTGTCATAGCCTTCTGCGTACATGGCGCGTACCCATTGGTATTCCACGGATTGTAAATCCATGAGCGTATTTTCATTAAGAGTGGTTTCTTTCACTGCGGGACCTTTGCTATTTTCAACACCCATTTATTCCAAAACTGTATTATTCCAATACTGCATCCAAGTGATTTCAAGATGCTTGATTCAGAGCGATGTATTCTTCAGAATTTGCTTAAAAATTGACACTCGATCAAGGATAAATGGGTAACGTCAGAAAATCATAGTTCGATTTAAGCAAACTATCGTGAAAGATTGATGACAACTTGGCATTGATCTTTTTTTATCATTGAGAGGGAGTGCATTCATCTGTAGCTGGTGGTTCAGATAGGATGATTCCCTCAATCATTCATCAAAGGTCACTCATTCATTAAAAGTCATTAAGGGGCTGCAGCGGCTTTGGCCATGGGAGACTTTTTGTCGGTTTTGACTTGTGCGAGTAAAACTCCCGCGATGACCAACAGCCCACCAATGAGATGATAGGTGTGCACTTTTTCACCTAAAATCGTTGCCGCGAGTGTTATCGAAATCACAGGCATAAGATTCATGAACATGGCACTAGAATCCGCTCCGATTAAATCGATCGATTTGACCCACATTAAAGGGGCAAAAATAGAGGCTGCGATACCAGCATAAGCGATCAGTGGGAGAGCACTCTGGCTTGGGAGTAGCTCATCACTGGTTAGCCAAAGTGGTAAAAGCATCATCAGTGTAAATCCACCTTGCATGTAGACCAGAGTCATGCTGCTAAATGGCATTTTCCAGCGTTTAAGCAACACACAATACAAGGCGTAACTCAGTGCAGCCAACAGCATCAGAGTGTCACCTTGCACCATCTCTTGATGCACAAAATAAGTGATGTCTCCCTGACCAAGCATAAACGCCAAACCTAACAAAGAGATAATGCCCCCAGTCACACTCAATGCCGAAACCGATTTACCCAATAAAGGCAAACTGAGAAACACGCTAATCAGTGGGACCAGAGAAGTAATGAGTACCATATTAGAGGCTGTGGTCGTCAGCCCCGCGTAGTACCCTAAAGATTGGTTCAGCACCATGCCCAATAATGCGAGAAAAGCTAATTTAGTCAGATAAGGGCGGATGATGGTGTACTCTTTGATGATACGAGGTAAACAAAATGGGGTCAGTATAAGCATGGCAACAAACCAGCGATAAAAGCTCATCGCACTTGGCTCAATCGCCTCTGCGGCCATCTTATTTATGATGGCATTTCCACCCCAGATAATAACGGTAAACAACGGAAGCAAGTAGACCACAGGAACCTCACAAAGAATCATAGTGACGATAGTCTGTCAGGTCTTTATAATTATAAGTATCTATAATCAGACATAGTAAGTGATAGGAAGACAAGTTTGAAAAAGAATCAGCGGAATCTTCATCCTTCTTTATCGATCGAGCAGGCTCCATCGGATGTATTTATGAATTTTGAGGCCTTCCTATCGAATACGGAAACGCGTATCCACAGCCATACTTGGGGGCAATTGCAATTAATCAGTGGCGGAATCTTGGAAATGGAAGCCGAAGATACACGATTTTTAGCACCACCTCACTTGGCGATTTGGGTACCTGCTGGGGTTCGCCATACCAGCTATAATCGCAAACCCCTCGAATATTGTTCGCTCAATATTGCCCCTAAGTTGACAGAATCCTTCCCCAGCCAGACCAGTTTGATCAAAGTTACCCCGATTGTGTCTGCGATTGTGGAAGACTTTCGTCAACGCGACATAAACATTGCTACCAGCCGAGAAGACAAGCGCTTGGTACAGGTCTTGCTCGACCAACTGGCTACTCAAGATGTTGAACATCACTTTTTGCCGACAACAGACAATAAATACTTGAAACCGATTCTCAAAGCCGTCGAGGAGTCGCCTACCGATGAGATCAGTCTGGCGGTGTGGGCAGAAAAGGTGCACACCACAGAGCGAACCCTTGCACGACATTGTCAAAGTGAGCTCGGGATGAGCTTCACAGAATGGCGACTGCGCGTGCGCTATTTACATTCCATGGAGTTATTACGCAAAGGGCGACCAGTAAAAGAAGTCGCATTAACATTAGGTTATAACCAAGCAAGCCCATTTATTGCCATGTTTAAGAAATACTCAGGAATGACACCTGAACAGTATAAGAACCGTCTACTTTAGGGTTGTATGGTGGGGTGCTCTGCGTTTGTCGCTGAAACCATAAAGTGTCCAAAAAAAACCATAAAGTGTCCTTTTAAAACCCTTAAAATGTCCTAAGCTTGATTTGGTTGTTTTATTACAACAATAGGACTCTTATGTATATTCGTAATCTTCGAAAACCTTCGCCGAACAAAAATATCTTTAAGTTTGCTAGTGCAAAGAACCAAGGCTCGATTATGTGTGAGGGAAGCCTTGAAAGAGACTGTTGCTATCACTTTGAGTACGACCCTAATGTGGTGAGTTTTGAATCGCAGCCTAGAGGCTTTTTCTATGACTTTGATGGAAAGCAGCTGCCTTACACCCCTGATTTCTTTGTTGTATATGATGATGGTTGCCACAGCTTCATGGAGATCAAACCCTATTCAAAAACATTGAGTAAAGAATTTAAACTAAAGTTTCAGTCTAGAAAGCGAGCAGCAGAACTGCTTGGCTTTAACTTGATATTAGTGACAGATAGACAGATCCGAGCGGGTTACTTCTTAAAAAATAGTCAAATGGTGCATCGTTACAGTGGGTGCATTGCAGATGATTCTTTGATCGATATCGTTTTTGCAGAGTTGCTTTTATCAGAAGTTGTTAAAATTTCTGTGTTGGCACGAAGAATTAGTGGTTTTACTTTAGGAGAAGTTTTTGCATCAGTTCTTCGTTTGATTGCTGTAGGAAGAGCTAAAATAGACCTTGATCTAGAATTGTTAAACGAAAATAGTACAGTTTCGGTATACTAAATGAGTCGACGAATAAAAGATGAATTCGACCCTGCCTACTCTGAAGCCATTGAGCAAGAGTTTCTTTCTCATCCAGAAACTATAAGAACTCAACTCCAATACAATTCATTAGCTAAGACTCAGACATATGAACGAGATTTAGCTTCCTTCCCGCCTGAGCAAAAAGAAAAGGCGCTAGAACGGTACAAATTACTTTGTTTAATTGAAAATGAACTTAGAGGCGGCTGGACTCCCAGAAATCTCGACCCTTTGATTGATAAATATAGTTCCAATGTTTCTATACCTAAACCTAGTTATAAAACATTGATCAGGTGGCAAAAAAATTTTACTAAAAGTGATGGAAATCTCATAAGTTTGGTTGATAAGAATTATTTAAAAGGTAATCGTGTTGCCAGAAAGACTGGCGATGAAGCCTTTTATGAAAGAGCGTTAGAAAGATTTCTTGATAGTGTTAGACCATCAATAAGCGCTGCATATCAATTTTATTGTGACGAGATAACGATAGCAAATGAGCAAGTGATTTCTGGGCAAGTTCCTATCGTCTCATACCAAACATTTAAGAAAAGAATAAAGAAAGAACAACCTTATAACATCGTACTTGCTAGGCATGGCAAATATTATGCTGATAAGCTTTATCACTATTATCAATCCGTTAAAATGCCCACTCGAATCCTTGAGCGAGTCGAAATTGACCATACTCCATTAGATTTAATATTACTCCATGATGATCTACTCATCCCCTTAGGCAGAGCTTATTTAACACTATTAGTTGATGTTTTTAGCGGATGTATCATAGGCTTTCATTTAGGCTTTAATGCTCCAAGTTATGTATCTGTCTCAAAAGCTATTATTCACTCTATAAAGAATAAAGATTATATATCTAACTTGCCTATCAAATTTGAAAATGAATGGTTATGTAATGGGAAGATAGAAAATTTAGTTGTAGATAACGGCCCTGAGTTTTGGTCTAAAAGCTTAGATGATGCTTGCACTGAATGTGGTATCAATATTACTTTTAATAGAGTAAAAAAACCTTGGTTAAAACCTTTTATTGAGCGTAAATTTGGAGAAATTATTCAAGGTATTGTTGGCTGGGTTCCTGGTAAGACATTTTCTAACGTTCTCGAAAAAGAAGATTATAAACCAGATAAAGATGCAGTGATGCGCTTCAGTGTATTTGTAGAAGAATTGCACCGATGGATTGTAGATGTTCACAATGCTAAAGCAGATTCTAGACACACTCGTATTCCAAACCTGTCTTGGAAGAACAGTTTTGAATGTCTACCAACAAAACAGCTATCAGCGGATCAGGAAAAGTCTTTTAGTATTACTATGGGACTCCTTCATATTGGGACTTTAACGAGTAAAGGTATAAAGTACAAGCATTTAGAGTATGATTCAGTAGCTTTGGAACAATACAGGAAGCAATACCCCCAGACCAAAGAATCTAAAAAAAAGAAAATTAAAATTGACCCTGATGATCTCTCTACGATCTTTGTTTTTCTTGAAGAACTGTCAATTTACATTGAAGTGCCAAGTAAAAACGCTGATGGCTATACGGATAAATTGAGCCTTTGTGTACACCAACGATTAGTTAAAATACATCGAGAGTATATAAAAGGTGAGATCAATGCTTTATCTCTTGCAAAGGCGAGAATAGCTTTACATGAGCGCATTCAGAGCGAACAAGCGAACCTAAAAGCCATGTCATTGCCAGAGAGAAAACGAAAAGCAAAGGGGACTAAAAAAGCTGCAAAGTTAACAGGTTTGAACAGTGATAGCTCTAGCAGAACATCAGTGAATGATATTTCAATGGTCAACGAACAAGAATCAAGTTTAACGAAAGTGGAACCGATTGATGATTTTCGCTCTAAGTGGAATCAACGAAGAAAAGAGAGGAGCAGTTAATGCCTAATTCAGCGCTTAATTATCCTATTGATTTAATTTTGTCTGATTATCATGACTCTTTTACAATTTATCCAGAAGTAGAAAAAGTATTTGCGGGGCTTGATTGGTTAGTTAGGCGTCGAAATTTTGGGTCTTTTGTCCCATCTATGCTGCTAACTGGTGGGACAGGATCGGGTAAATCAGCCTCAATTAAACACTACATAGACAACAATTTATCCGATAGCGAAGTTCTACTTACTAGAGTTAGACCAACACTTCATGAAACCTTACTTTGGATGGCTAAAAACCTCAATGCTTATCGTAATAGTAGAGCTAAACCATCTGATATCGGCTTGATGGACAGGGTTATTGGTTGTCTTAAAAAGGCAAACTTAAAACTTCTTATTATTGAAGAATGCCAAGAGTTGTTTGAGTGCACATCTCACAAAGAAAGGCAAGATATCAGAGACCGCCTGAAAATGATTAGCGATGACTGTAAACTGCCTATTGTTTTTGTAGGAATACCCAGTGCAAAGTTGATCCTAGAAGACTCTCAATGGCAACGTAGGATTATGGTAAAGAGAGAATTGCCCTACGTTAAAATTACAGATGATAGCTCGATAGACCGCTATCTAGATTTGTTAGAAGCGATGCAGGCCTCAGTCCCAATTCCTTTTGAAGTCGACCTAACAGACGTTGATTCAGCTGTTAGATTATTAGCAGCAAGTCGTGGAATTCTTAGCAATATGAAAGAACTCATTGCTTCAGCAATAGAGTCTTCTCTACACTTGGGGAGGCAGACAATTCGACTCGATGATTTTAGACTTGGATACGAGGCGATTTATGGTGTTGATGAGGCTAATCCTTTTTCTATTAACGCCGATGAGCTGGTAATAAAACAAATAGAATCTTATGAGGAATACGTTGTTGATGCCGCCAATGGTGAACTAAAATTCGTCCAGCAAATTTTTAATGAACTAACCATCGAGCAGTTACTAGGCTAGATTTGCTTGCACAGCTTTTCCAACAATGCCGCCTTCTCTTCATCACTCAACTTATCAATTACACACGCTAACTCAGCGCTTAATTCGCTCCTACAGAAAAAGTAGTTTAGCGGTACACCTAATTCTTCAGCCATACGTTCAAGTGTACCAATATCAGGTACATGCCGACCTTTCTCGTAATGATTCATACGCCCACTGGCTGAACTTGGTTCCATGCCTATCTTCACCCCCAAATCTCTTTGGGTGATCTTTGCTTTTTTACGCGCAGCTTTGAGCCTCGCTGGGATGGGGTTGTCTTTTTGCACTGATACATTTCTATTCAGCCTTTGGTTGACTTAGATTGTCTAAGTTTTACTGATTTTTGTATACTTAGCAATCCTAAGTTTTCTGCTTGGGTTAGTTATACGAGGTAAGCAGATTCAAAGCAATCTATTCAACCCTTCCGACGTTTGTAATCTCGTCACTCACTTATTCTTTACCCATATAAACTTTGTTGTATAATCTGCCACAATTAAGTATTGGAATCATAGCCGTATGGTTGAAAAGTTCTCTAAGTCTCATCTTTCTGAAGCCGATATCATTTCAAAATTTATTCTGCCTGCTATCAAAAGCAATGGTTGGAATGAAATGGAGCAGATTCGTCAAGAAGTTAAATTACGTGACGGTAAAGTGGTTGTTCGAGGCCAAGTTGCTGCCCGTAAAAAAGTAAAATCTGCTGATATTGTCCTATATCACAAGCCCAGCATGCCACTTGCCGTTGTCGAGGCAAAAGCGAATAAGCATGAAATTGGCAAAGGAATGCAGCAAGGCTTGGATTATGCGTCTCTTCTAGATGTTCCGTTTGTTTTTGCCAGTAATGGGGATGGATTTATATTTCATGATAAGACCAACTCCAGTCAGCTGGAAACTGAGATCAGACTCGAAGACTTTCCATCTCCCCAAGCTCTTTGGGAAAAGTACTGTCAATGGAAGGGGTATTCCGATGAGCAGATCCCTCTGATCAATCAAGATTATTATGATGATGGGAGTGGTAAGTCACCGCGTTATTATCAACTTAATGCCATAAATAAAACGATTGAAGCGGTATCTGAAGGGCAAAACCGAGTCTTATTAGTGATGGCGACAGGAACAGGAAAAACCTATACGGCATTTCAAATCATTTGGCGTTTATGGAAATCAGGTGCTAAAAAACGCATTTTGTTTTTGGCTGACCGTAATATCTTAGTGGATCAAACGAAGAATAATGATTTTCAGCCTTTCGAGACGGCAATGACTAAGATCGGGAAACGTAATATTGACCCGGCTTTTGAAATCCACCTTGGTTTATATCAAGCTATAACAGGTCAGGAAGAACACAAGAAAATTTTTAAAAACGTAAGCCCAGATTTCTTTGATTTAATTGTCGTCGATGAGTGCCACCGGGGAAGTGCTTCGGAAGATAGTGCATGGCGTGAAATTTTAGAGTATTTCAGTTCTGCAACTCAAATCGGCTTGACCGCAACACCAAAAGAAACCGATGAAGTTTCTAACATCGAATATTTTGGTGAGCCTGTCTATACCTATTCATTAAAGCAAGGTATTGAAGATGGCTTCCTTGCGCCTTATAAAGTGATTCGTGTCGATTTAGACGTTGATTTACAGGGATGGCGGCCAACCAAAGGGCAGAAAGATAAACACGGTGAAACGATTACAGACCGAATCTACAACCAGAAAGACTTCGATCGCACAATGGTGATTGATGAGCGCACCGAATTAGTTGCTCAAACCATCACGAACTATTTAAAGCGCACTGATCCAATGGCAAAAACCATCGTCTTTTGTAACGATATTGATCATGCGGAGCGTATGCGTCGAGCTATCGCTAATTGCAACCCCGATCAAATGGCGAAAAATGAAAAGTACGTAATGAAAATTACCGGAGATGATGAAATCGGTAAGGCTCAGCTTGATAACTTCATTAACCCTAAAAAACCGTACCCCGTGATTGCGACGACATCTGAACTGATGACGACCGGAGTGGATGCTAAGACCTGCAAATTAGTTGTGCTTGATTCATCGATTAAATCCATGACTAAATTTAAGCAGATCATTGGACGAGGTACGCGCATTGACGAACGATTTGATAAATTGTGGTTTTCTATTCTCGACTTTAAAAAAGCAACGGAGCTTTTTGCCGATGAACGTTTTGATGGCATGCCAGAGCGAGTGAAAGTCACCAAACCTTCTGACTTTGAAGATCAAGGTGAGCTTGATGATATCGTTGATGGAATGGAGGGTGAAGGCATTGATGGTTGTCCGTTTGATGATGACATCGACCCGACCACAATCTCAGAACCAACGACACCTCCTTATACACCAACGAATGGAGGTGATTCCCCTGAAGGAGTAGAGGAGCCGATTCAAGAAGAAATAAGAAAGTTCTATGTGTCGGGAGTGCCTGTAACCAAAGTTGCCGAGCGTGTGCAGTATTATGACAGTGACGGCAAACTGGTGACAGAATCATTTAGAGACTACACACGAAAGGCCATGGCAACGCAATTTTCCTCGTTAGACGATTTTACTAAGCGTTGGAATGATGCAGATCGTAAGCAAGCCATCATTGATGAACTTGCTGAACTGGGTGTTATTTGGGAAGCACTGGAACATGAAGTGGGCAAAGAGATGGACCCATTTGATATGATATGTCACGTTGTATATGACCAACCGCCATTAACTCGAAAAGAGCGCGCTGATAACGTTAAAAAGCGTAATTACTTTACTAAGTATGGTGAAACAGCACAGCAGGTATTGAATAATCTACTTGAAAAATATGCTGACGAAGGCGTTCAAGAGATTGAAAACATTCACGTTCTAAAAGTAAAGCCATTCGATGCAATGGGCCGACCGATAGAAATCATCAAAAAAGGCTTTGGTGGGAAACCGCAATATTTAGAGGCCGTTAATGAGTTAGAAGCCGCTATTTATCAGCCTCAATTAGATCAATCCGCATAAACGATGACCCTTTCATCACACACTTGTATGAGAGGGTTGTTTTAAAACTAGTCGAGTAACTTGTGATTTGTCGTAACTGACCAAATACCTATCAATTTAGACTGGTATCTCTCAGTTATTTCAACATCTACTCTGCTATAATCCCCCACAATTTCAGTTAGCTAAAGTAGTTCAATATGTCTATCAGTTCCGTAATTAAATCTATTCAAGACATCATGCGTAAAGATGCAGGTGTCGATGGTGATGCTCAGCGCCTTGGCCAAATGTCATGGTTGTTATTCTTGAAAGTATTCGATGCTCAGGAAGAAGAGTTAGAACTGGAAATGGACGACTATACAACGCCGATTGATGAAAAATATTTATGGCGCAATTGGGCTGCAGATGCTGAAGGCATCACGGGTGACAAACTGCTTGAATTTATCAACGATGATCTCTTCTTTCGTTTAAAGAATATGATAGCGCCAGTGGATAAAAACCCGCGTGGTTTTTTGGTCAAAGAAGCTTTTAGTGATGCGTTCAACTACATGAAGAACGGTACGTTGTTACGTCAAGTCATCAACAAACTTAATGAGATTGACTTTACCGACTCTAACGAACGTCATTTGTTTGGTGATATCTACGAGCAAATTTTGAAAGACTTGCAAAGTGCTGGTAACGCAGGCGAGTTCTACACGCCTCGTGCCGTAACACGTTTTATCGTTGACCGACTCGATCCAAAGCTTGGCGAATCTATCATGGACCCTGCTACAGGGACAGGCGGTTTCCTTGCTTGTTCATTCGAGCACGTCAAAAACAATTACGTGCAGACAGCGGCGGACCACCAAACACTACAGAAACAAATTCACGGTGTTGAGAAAAAGCAGCTTCCGCATCTATTGTGTATCACCAATATGATGCTGCACGGTATTGAAGTGCCAGTACAAATTAAACACGGCAATACGCTCAACAAGCCGCTTTCAAGTTGGGACACCAACATCAAGGTGATTGCGACCAACCCGCCATTTGGTGGTACGGAAGAAGATGGCATTGAGAAAAACTTCCCTGCCGAGATGCAAACTCGTGAAACGGCCGATCTGTTCTTACAGCTTATTATTGAAGTGCTTGATGAAAACAACGGTCGAGCAGGCGTAGTATTGCCAGATGGTACATTGTTTGGTGAAGGCGTTAAAACCAAAATCAAAAAAATGCTGACAGAAGAATGTAACCTACATACCATCGTGCGTTTGCCAAATGGGGTATTTAACCCATACACAGGCATTAAAACCAATATTCTGTTCTTCACCAAAGGCAAGCCAACTAGAGATGTGTGGTTCTATGAGCACCCATACCCAGAGGGCGTGAAGAACTACAGCAAGACCAAGCCGATGAAGTTTGAAGAGTTCCAGCAAGAAATTGATTGGTGGGGCAATGAAGCAGACGGTTTTGCTTCACGCGTTGAAAATGAACATGCGTGGAAAGTCTCGATTGAAGAGATCATCGAGCGTAACTTCAACTTAGACATTAAAAATCCGCACCAAGATGAAGTTATAAGCCATGATCCCCAAGAGCTATTGGCAAGCTTCCAACAGCAGCAACAAGAGATCGCAGAATTACGCAACCAGTTAAAGAGCATCTTGGGTGATGCGCTGAAATCATCAGCTGGCAGTGAGGCGTGATCATGACCGTTGAATCGTTAATTACCCAACACATTGATACGTGGACATCAACGGTAAAAACCAAATCCACTTCAGGGCGTGGCAGTAGCAAAAAGCTAGAGCTGTATGGCGTGAAGAAACTGCGTGAGTTGATTTTAGAATTGGCGGTGCGTGGTAAGTTAGTGCCGCAAGATCCGAATGATGAACCAGCGTCTGTGTTGCTTGAGCGCATTGCGGCAGAAAAAGCACAGCTGGTGAAAGAGAAGAAAATTAAGAAACCGAAAAAATTACTTGAGATATCAGAAGAAGAAAAATGTTTTGCATTACCAGTTGGTTGGGAATGGGCTCATTTACAAGATTTAACGACATATATTCAGCGAGGAAAAGGTCCTAAATATGCTGAATCAGGGAGTGTTAAAGTTGTATCTCAAAAATGCGTGCAAAACTCAGGGTTTGATTTAGCACCTGCCCGTTATGTAACTGATGAAAGTTTAGATGCATATCAGGAAGAAAGATTTCTACGAGATAATGATATTTTGTGGAACTCTACAGGCACAGGTACAGTAGGACGAGCAAATGTAATTAATGATATTCCATATCAGAAAATTGTAGCTGATTCACACGTAACAGTTATTCGATTAACGAACGTTTATAGTCGATTTCTGTGGTGTTTTATTATGGCTCCTGGAGTTCAATCGAGAATTTCCCCTGATAATGAAAATGCATTGGTTTCAGGTTCAACTAAACAGGTTGAATTAAATACAAGTTCTGTTATTTCATTAGTTGTTCCCGTAGCCCCTTTAGCCGAACAACACCGTATTGTCGACAAAGTCGATGAATTAATGGCACTTTGCGACCAACTAGAGCAACAAACCGAAGCCAGTATTGAAGCGCATCAGTTATTAGTGAGCACGTTACTCAACACATTAACCAACTCAGCAGATGCCGATGAGTTAATGGAAAACTGGGCACGCATTAGCGAGTATTTTGATACTTTGTTCACCACAGAAGAGAGCATCGACCAACTGAAACAAACCATCTTGCAACTGGCGGTGATGGGTAAACTTGTCCCACAAGATACAAACGATGAACCTGCATCGGTGCTGCTAGAGCGTATTGCAGAAGAAAAAGCGCAGCTCATCAAAGAGAAGAAAATCAAAAAGCAAAAAGCCCTGCCGCCAATTGCTGAGGATGAAAAGCCGTTTGACCTGCCGAATGGGTGGGAGTGGTGTCGAGGAGAGGAGGTTGCTGACTTCATAGATCCTCAACCTAGCCATAGAACCCCTCCAAAAGTAGAGGGAGGAGTTCCGTATATTGGCTATACAGATATCGACCATAACAGTGGTATCAACTTTAATAATGCTCGCAAAGTTAGTAGGAATGTCTTAGAAGAACATCGTGAACGATATGAGCTAAGAGTAGGTGATTTCGTATTTGGAAAGATTGGAACATTAGGAAAGCCTTTCTTTCTGACTAAGCCGTTTGATTATTGTTTGTCGGCAAACTTAATACTGATTCAACCAAGAAATAAATATGTAGAGCCTAAATTCTTAGCGTTATACCTTAATAGCCCAACCCTTAATGAGGTTCTTGGTGAACAAAAAACGAATAGTACTCATGGTGTTTTTGGTATTAAGAAAGCAAGATTACTTCTAATACCTCTCCCTCCAATAAAAGAACAGGATTTAATCGTAGCAAAAGTTGAGGAACTAGAAACCATTTGTGAGCAGTTAAAAATAAGGTTATTAGACTCTCACACAACACAATTACACCTCACTGACGCTATTATTGAACAGGCAGTATAACCATGGCCATTGTCTTCAATCAGCCTCAAACCATTGCGCAGTTGTTGGATAAATCACTCATAATTCCTGAGTATCAGCGCCCATATAAATGGCAACCCAAGCACGTTAATCAGCTGATTGATGACATTATTCATTACCGTACTAAGCCGTGTTATCGGCTTGGTACGGTGGTACTGCATCAAGATGAAATCAAATTATCAAAAGAGTTGGTATCGGTGCAATGACTGTACTCAGTTTAATGTTTATAACCACTGTGGTTCCTGCAATACACGATTGATTAAGAATGGCGAGCATTGGACCGATTTATCTTTGATGCCGATGTGTTCGATTAACATTAAGTGCCCAAGTTGCGAGTCGCCAGTGTGACAAAGTTGGGGCCGATGCTGTTTGAGTGATTGATCTCAGTGTGTGCGCGTGCATATTTTTTTCGTATAAAAACAAATGTTGATCAACATCATTGTCCAGTTTTACTTGCTGAAATACAGTCCCCCGATTTTTGTAGAAATTAAGCACCTTTTTCAAAGGAACATCTAGCATTGTGGTGCTTATTTTAAACCCATGACTTAGAGTAAGTAACTGAAAATGAAAACTGAATTCTCAAAGACGATCGAAGATTTGCTGGCATGTATGTCAACTCAAAGCCCTTTGCGCTCCCAACTAGAAAACCACAAAGAAATGTACAAGCTCAGTGAATCATACCTTGCGGATAAAGAGCATCATATTGCCTTTATCGGAAATGTAGGAGCTGGTAAAACGACATCTATCTGTCATTTATTAGGGTTGGTAAACGAGCAAAATTCTGTTCTTAGCACTGGTTCAGGACGAACTACACTTTGCGAAGTACACATCAAAAAGGCGACAGAGGCTAAGATCGAGGTGCTTCCATATACAGAAGAAGAAGTGCGTAGTTATCTGACAGACTTTGCACTCTATCTGAAATCAGATGATGTTGATAACGACCAAGAAGGTTTTAAGTTGAGTGCTGAAGTTGAACGAGCACTTCGCAATATGCTCGAACTGAAAGTCGTTCGTAAAAAAGTGGATGGAAAACGTACAGCTACTGATTATGCTAAAGTGTTTGCCGAGCAACTGTCGTCGGTGGATATGCTGTGTGAAGAGTTTATCCAACGTGCAAACCTTGCTCAACGCACTAAAACTGTGTTTGAAAATGTTGATGGTCAAGCTCACATGGCCTGGCTTCATGAGACATTCAAGCTGATCAACAGTGCCACGCACCCTAACGTGGGCTTAGCTAAACGTATTACACTATATGTACCTTCACTTCGTCACAAGGAAGACTCTTTTTCAATCACTTTTGTAGATACGAAAGGTGTCGATCAAACAGTCAATCGTGTGGATCTCGACCAGTGTCTAACAAGTGATAAAACTATCAGTGTTTTCTGCTCACGTTTCAATGATGCGCCCGATCAAACCTGCTCAAAAATGATTGATAGTGCTATTCAGGCCGGATTGAAGCCTCGCTTGAAAGATGAGTCGGTTCTTCTGATCCTTGATCGAGCTGGTGAAGCGGAAGATGTGATGGATTATGATGAAGCAGTGGGAGATAAAGAAGATGGTCGTGATATTAAAGCAGAGCAAGTGAACAGCGAGTTGTGTCAAAAGTACGCAGTGCGTGGTCTCGATGTGGAATTTTTTGATGCAAAGCAAGATGACTCTGCAGAGCTTTTTGAGATGCTTGTGGGCAAGGTACGTTCTTTGCGAAAAGCACATGAACAGCGTTTGTTAGAGATCGAACAATCAATCTGCGAGATGGAAGATGAAATCAAATCTCAGTCAGCTTCTCTTGCAATTAATCAAGTAAAGCTGACTCTGGAGCCATGGCTAAAAAAGTCGAAAGCATGTACGCCAACGTTGAGTGAGTATTTTGTGCCATTAATTACCTCTATCTGTTCCAAAGGCACCTATGCTGCGAGTGTGCGTGCTAGCGTGAATCGTGATGGTAACTGGCACAATCTGAACTACTATCAGGAGCTCGCAGTTGCATCACGTGCTCAGTGTATGGCTAAAATTGCCCCGTTACGCGACGAGTTGACCATATTGATTAACAATATGTTGTCTCAAGAAGAGTTGAAGCCAAGCGCTTCACTGTTAAAGCAGCTTAAGAATACAACTGATGTCCGCCTTAATAATATCTCTCAACTTGCATTAAACAAAGGGCGCTCAATCTACGAAGATAAAATTAAAGCTGATAGTCATTTCTGGGGCAAAGCATACAACGAGTGGGGAAAGGGACCTGGCTATAAGGATCGCATTGCTGAGCACACAAGAGCTTGGTTTAAGTCTAACGATTATAATCGCTCTGAATTTGAAGTAACCCGTGATCTTGTCGAGCATTGGGAGTCTTACGTTCGTGAGATTGAAAAGCTTATTGGTTCAACAAACGAATAGCTCAGGATAGTAAACCTTTGAGTCTCTCTGTAACATTTCAAACAAGAACATAACTTTTTTAAAATATACCACTTTTGAAGCCGAAAGGCTGTAAGAGTGGGCAAGATCTATAAGTAGCGCTTAAAGGTTGAGTTGACTCCATTGTCCTTACTGTTTGATGCTATCGAAAGAATCTTTCGACTGGAAGATAGCTGGAGACGTATTGATTCACTGGCAATTACTCATAAGGGCAACTTGGTGGTGATTGAGTTAAAACGCTATGAAATCGGCACACGTATGGAGCTTTAAGCACTTCTCTATGCAGCCATAACCTCCACTTATCTGGTGTGGTTAAAGAATCATGTTTGATAGAGTTATATCGACCTTTTCGTTATCTGATATGAATTGACGATTTTTTGGTAATATTCTGAAAATAAACCATAATAAAGCTTAGAAATCCTAAGTTTTAGTGTGGTGACATGTGAATACGGACATTCAACTCTACTCTGATGAATCGCTCGAAAGCTTCTTACTGCGCTTATCGCAAGAGCAAGGTTACGAGCGATTCTCTCATTTCGCCGAAGATATCTGGTTTGACACCATGGATCAGCATGAAGCGATTGCCGGTGCTTTCCCTCTAGAGCTTAACCGAGTCAATATCTATCACGCGCAGACGACAAGCCAAATGCGGGTGCGGGTTCTTATCCATCTTGAGAACCAATTTAAGCTCAATAACTTTGGCGTACTGCGCTTAGCGTTATCACATTCAAAAGCTCAATTCTCTCCGCAATACAAAGCGGTACATAGATTCGGGGTTGATTACCCTTATGCTTTTCTTCGTAAACGCTTCACGCCTATTTGCCCTCTGTGTATTGACGAAGCACCCTACATTCGCCAGCAGTGGCAATTTATCTCTGACCAAGTTTGTCAATACCATGGCTGTAAGCTGATTCATCGCTGCCCAGAGTGTAAGTCGAGACTTGAATACCAAAGTGCCGAGAGTATTAACCAATGTGAATGTGGTTATGAACTCCGAAATTCGCCTATAGAGGATGCGCCAGAAGCCGAGTTATTGGTCGCTCAATGGTTGTCAGGCAATAATTCAAAACCCTTGTGGTTACTGAAGGCAGAAATGACGATATCTGAGCGCTATGGTTTTTTACTTTGGTATGTAAATCGTTATGGTGAGTTTGATGAACTCAGTTTTGAGTCATTCATCGAATACTGTAGTGATTGGCCAACAGTATTGTGGCAAGAACTTGATGGATTGAAAGAAAAGGCTGAAGTTGTTCGAGTAAAGAATTGGAAGAAAATGTTTTTCAATGAAGCTTTTGGTTCTCTGCTTAAAGATTGTCGCCAGTTACCCAGTCGTCAATTAAACCACAATATCGTACTTAAGCAGGTGTTAGCTTACTTTACTCGGCTTATAGCAACAGTACCTTCAAGCGCGAAAGGAAATATCGGTGATTTGCTGCTTAGTCCCTTAGAAGCTTCTACATTGCTTTCTTGTACAACGGATGAGGTCTATCGGTTGTATGAGTTTGGTGAAATTAAAGCCGCTATCAGGCCGCGAATCCATACAAAAATAGCGAATCACGAGTCGGCCTTTACTTTAAGAAGTGTTATTGAGACAAAGTTAACCCGAATGAGTTCTGAAAGTGATGGCTTAAATGTGTATCTACCAGAGTGGTAATTATGACGAAGTTAAGTGACTTATTGGCAATCGAAGACGAAGTATTAAAACAGGCTACGTTAAAGAAGATGTTCATGCCCTATACGGAAGATGTCTGTGTTGAAGGGTTTGAAAAAGAAGCGTTAACGATCTTACTTAATCTCAGTTCAAACCATCAAGCTGATAAATGTGCGGATTGGTTGGATGATGCACGTGCTAAGAATTATCTGAATGATTCTAAAAATCTCAAATCCTCTCTAGATGAAATTCAATGGTTTCATACTCATAACCTTAAGTTTCCAGATTGTCGTGTTAAAGATTCAAGAATAATAGCCAAACCTCTTATCACGTCAGAATCATTCATATCAAGTGCAGCATTAGAGGAGAGCTGGGGTTGGTCACATAACTCTGCGGTTTATCGCTTTACTCTTTGGCTATTAACCCCTTTTCGTTGGCAGTCACAGTCGGTGAATCTCTTGTCGATGATTAAGAGCAGTAACCATACTTGGATGGTTTTGCTCCAAGATTTTGGTTTGGGTGTGGAGCAACTTGCTGATATAAAGGAACTATCTTATATTGAGATGCCTGAAGAATCGTTTCCTAACAGGGTCAGCGAATACAGCAAGCAAATTAGACTCCCACGGAAAGGGCATTATTTGACTATTACCCCTGTGGTGAGTCATTCCATCCAAAGAGAGCTCGAAATCAGGTCACGCAACAAAGAGAGCCAATTACGTTTTATTTCTTCATATTTGCCCAATCCAGCAAGTATTGGTGGCTTATGTGGCAGCTTGGGTGGGTATATAAAAATATTGGATTACTCCCTAGGTATAAAAGCTGATTCAAAGCAAACGCTAATAAGGTATCACCAGAAGAGATCGAGATTTTTTGACGACTATCAGCTGACGAATAACAAAATATGCCAGACTCTTAATCGTCTTATTGGATTTGAGCCACTTAAAACGCACAAGCAAAGAAATGCCTCTCGTCGTATCCAAACTAAGCTATTGCGCAAACAAATTGCGTTATGGATGTTACCTCTTATCGAGTTGAGAGATCTTCAAGATGCAGAACCCAATCAACAAAAAATGGAGTATCAAGATTCATTGGCACAGGCTTTTCTAGCAAAGCCTGAATTAGAGTTTACCTCACTAGTCAACGATTTTAATCAACGCTTGCATTTGGCTTTTCAGGAAAACAAATTCACCACTCAGTTTGCTTATCACCCTAAGCTTATGCAAGCAGCTAAAGCACAGATTAAATGGGTGCTTACTCAGCTTAGTAAAACAGAGCAGCAGGAAGACACAAGTCATACTGAACAATATATTTACCTCTCCTCATTAAGAGTGCAAGACGTGGTAGCGATGAGTTGTCCATATTTATCTGGCTTTCCATCTCTGACCGCTATCTGGGGCTTCGTGCATCAATACCAAAGAGAATTTAATAAACGAATTGACAGTGAAAATCATGTTGAATTTTCGGGTTTTTCGCTGTTTGTTCGTAGTGAATATATTCAATCATCAGCAAAACTTTCTGAGCCTAACTCTGTTGCTACAAAGAGAACGATTTCTAACGTTAAGCGTCCTACGACACTTGGACAGCGACAGTCCGATTTAGAAATGGATTTGGTGATACGAGTTGATAGCAAAAATAGACTATCTGATTATTTGTCAGAGCTAAAAGCTACGTTTCCTCTCGTTTTTGCCGGTGGTGCAGTCTACCAACCACTGATGTCGTTACAGATAGAATGGCTGAAGGTTTTTAGTAGTAAGAGCAGTTTTTTTAATCGGATAAAAGGTTTGCCAGCAAATGGACGGTGGGTTTTGCCAAGCGATGAGCAGCCAAATTGTTTTGATGATCTTGAACAACTTTTAAACCAAGATATGGATAATATGCCAATTTCGATTGGTTTTCATTTACTAGAGCCCCCAAAGGCACGTGAGAACGCATTAACCGAGTTTCATGCTTATGCAGAAAACGCTCTCGGTATCGCAAAACGTTTGAGTCCAATTGATGTGCGTTTTGCTGGCCGTGATCACTTTTTTAATCATGCCTTTTGGTCGCTAGAACTCACCGACGAAACTATTCTTATAAAAAATCTGAGGGACTAGTGGCTTATGAGGCTTTGTAATCAACTCAATTATTTGCGTTCACTTTCTACTGGCAAAGCTTATTTCTATTCCTTATCTTCGGATGGAACTATAAACCCAATAGGATTAGATAGAACCCGATTACGTGCTCCCAAGGGAGGGTATTCCGAAGCTTATCAAGGCAATAATTTTTCACCCAAAAACGTTGCGCCTCAAGATTTGGCGTATGCCAACCCTCAATTTATCGAAGAGTGTTACGTGAGGCCAGGTGTCGATGAAATCTATTGTGCCTTCTCTCTGAGAATCAGTGCTAATTCACTTACTCCTCAAATTTGCAATGATGATGACGTTCGTACTCAGTTATCTCAGCTTGCTCGTGTGTACAAGGAACTCGGTGGGTACTCTGAATTGGCAAATCGTTACGCGAAAAATATTCTGCTAGGTACATGGCTTTGGCGAAATCGAGGCCCCAGAAATATAAAGATCGAAGTGAGGACTAGCGACTCAGATTTATTCGTCATTGATAATGCTCTTAGACTTTCTTGGTATGGTCAATGGGACAATAAATCGTCTGAATGTTTGAAAAAGCTCACAGATTATTTTGCCAGAGCACTCTCTGAACCGACTGAGTATTTTTATCTCGATGTGAAAGCAGAAATAACGGTTGGTTGGGGGGATGAGATCTACCCAAGTCAAAAGTTTTTAGACACCAAAGAACATGATATGCCTACTAAGCAGTTCGCAACAATTGAACTTGAAAGTGGGCAACAAACAGTTGCACTACATGGACAAAAAGTTGGAGCAGCATTACAACTAATCGATGATTGGTGGCATGAAGAAGCAGACAAACCATTAAGGGTTAATGAATATGGAGCAGATAGAGAGTATGTAATTGCTAGGCGACATCCTAAGTTTAAAAACGATTTTTATCATTTAATACAAAATACAGAAGCTTGGGTTGAAGATATGGTGGTTTCTCAAACTATCCCTAATGAGGTGCATTTCATTATGTCGATCTTAGTTAAAGGTGGCTTGTTTAATGGCTCGTCTCCAAAGAAGGATAAATGATGACAAAGAGATATTATTTCTCTGTTAAATATTTGCCAGCAGGTGCCGACCATGACCTCTTGGCTGGCCGTTGTATCCACGAAATGCACTTGTTTATGATCAATAACCCTCAAGCTATGAACAAAATAGGAGTAACTTTCCCAGATTGGGGATTTACATCTGTGGGACAAAGAATAGCTTTTGTAGCGGAAAGCAAAGAAATGCTTACCGCTCTATCTTTTCAGAACTATTTTTCTTTAATGGTAAGTGACGGGCTGTTTGAATTGTCTGGTGTACTAGAAGTTCCTAAAACAGTGCGTGAACTGAGGTTTGTCCGTAACCAAAGTATTGGCAAAAGCTTTCGAGGTTCAAAGCTGCGACGAATGAAACGAAGTATTGCTAGAGCTTCAGCGTTAGGGCATGCATTAAAAATACCTCAGGCAAGAGAAGAGCGATCTATTGAACATTTTCACCGCGTTCCCATTTCTAGTGGTTCATCAGGGCAAACCTATTTTTTATTTACTCAAAAACAAGTGGTTAATGAACGTTCTGAGGCGAACTTTAGTAGTTATGGACTAGCAACTGCACAGGAGAGAAGGGGTACCGTGCCAGACCTAGATTTATAACCCTTTTTTGAAGAGTATTTTAATAATCATAAAATCAATGAGTTATGTTTGAACTAAATAAAAGGGTATTTTGGCGTTTTGTGATGTTATACACACGAAATCATAGAGTTAGATACTACAGTTATCACTGTACTGCCGCATAGGTAGCTAAGAAAAGTGATCGATTGGCACTATCATATGCAGTTTCCTGTACTGCCGCATAGGTAGCTAAGAAAATGACGATGCTGATAATGATAGTCACATTGAACTGTACTGCCGCATAGGTAGTTAAGAGTATGTTAAAAAACCACTCAGGAATAACACCAGAAAAGACTGCCGAAAAGGTAGTTTATACGATATAAAAACCCTGGGATTTCTTGGGGTTTTATTTTTATAACAATACCTTGTGGCGGTGAGGAATGTAATTCTCTTTAAATCTGCTAGCAAAACAATCCATTAGCTAGAGAGTACAACTGATTGTATTTTAAACCTTAATTGAGAATTCGAGGCATTGTGATATGTATTATAAGGCTTTGGTGCGAACTCAGAGCCGTGTATATACTAATCAACAAGGTAAGGTTTAGTCATACTTTGTCAGCTTAGCTTAGTTAGATAATTTATGCCCAGAGGCTTCACAAGGTAGCACTTCGTAACGCAGAAGTACCCCAAAATGGTTTGGATTTTTACTCATTAATACTCTGTTAATATGCTTTTCCCATATTAAAACTAATTCTTCGTCAGGTGCATCTAAGAATGATTATATGAAATTAGCAAAATGATGATTTGAATGTAAATTGCTGTATTAATCACAAAAACAATGAATTCTTTAATATCAGGAGCCGTCGTTTTATCGTAGTTACCCATCTTATTTCTTTTCATAACTTATGAAATGAATACCTAAATAGATTTTTTAACTATCAACTTCATCTTATTACCCTTCGTAGTGCTACAAGATAAAACCCATTTAAGTTGTTATTATATATAACTTTTATTTGGATTGTGAAACAGTAAAATGTCAGAAGAACAGGTGTTATCTCCAGTGAATCATCCTCGAATTGGATGGATAAAAGAAATGGACGGCTCTCGGGTAAAGGTTGACTTCCATGGCAATACTAAACGCCATCAAACATGGGCAGTATTAGGCAGAGCCTTCTCTCAATCAGACATCGAATTAGCCATTGATAATAAATTGGACTGCCAAATTGATTTTTTCGGGGGGGACGTCAACTTACCGATTGTGGTTGATATTTATACCTCTTTACTCGAACGCGATGTGTTGGTGCTGCGTGCTAAAAAGATGGTTATTCAAGGTGATGAGAAACTGACGCTTCGCTCTGGTGATGCCAATGTCACGATGACGGCTAAAACCGGATCAATTAAAACCGAAGCAAAACACATCAACAGCATGGCTGAAAGAACTCAAAAGATTCAAGCCAAGAAAATCAGTTTAAATTAATTAAGAAGAGAGAATAGGTATGGCCATAACGATTGCAGCAAACGGGCTAAGTATTGTTCATAAAGGCTCAGGAGCAGAGGCGAATGCGACACTTCCTGACGTTTGTTTAACAAAAGTTGGTAAGCCTGTTGTTCCCATTCCTTATGGAAATAATGCGAAATCATCGGATTTAGCAGGGGGAACCACAACGGTTACCGCAGATGGCGGTAACAGCATCGCATTAAAAGACAGTACCTTTTCAAAAAGTACAGGAGACGCTGGAGGGGATAAAAAAGGTGTTTCTTCAGGGACCATTGAAGCAGAAGCTAAATTTATTTCGGCTTCCCCTAATGTTTTAATTGAAGGGAAAGGCGTCGCTCGGATGACAGACCAAATGACGATGAACAAGGGCAATACCATGTGCCTTGGAGGCGTCCAAAGCGAATCGGTTAGTGTAGATGAAACGGTTGAAGAATTGCAGGAAATAGAAATTATCGTTCGTTACCCTAACGGTAAACGTCTTGCCAATGCTCCTTTTGAATTAGTGGATGAATCCGGAGCATACGTTGACTCTGGAATGCTCGATAGTGCTGGTAAAAGTGCTGTTAAAGAGTTAGAGCCTACCAGAGAGGCCCAACTAATTGTGAGAGAGAGTTTCGATGAATATGTACTTAATCCTATCCGCCGAGAAAATCCCCACTTTCGCGATGACCCGCTCTATGACGACGTACCTGATTATGAATTCTTTGATATTGCAATAAAAGGGCAGCAAGGGTTTTGGCAACATACTCGTGTGGATTCAGGCCTTTTATGGGGGTGTATGGGGCACTCTCTCATCGAAGATAAATATTTCCATGATATCTTAGAAGCGGAGGTAAAAACGCACTTTCCCTACTTGCATCCAGACAGTGAATACAATTTTGATAAAATCTGTCAAGTTATCCTCGGTAGTTTAGATGAACCTTTGCCGCATACCACCGAAATCCTTCTTGCTTATGTGATGCCTGCTGCCCTTGAGGAAGGTCAAATCCTTTCTGTGATACTCCGTTTAGCACCCCATGAAACAATAAACCGACTACTCAGTTATCTCCGCCATCTAGGTTTAGGTAATCCCGTCGCTTATTTAAAAGGGTTTGACTGGAATAATGCGTCACGCACGATGATACAAGACGTTATGCAGCCGTTATTTAAGAAACTCACCAGGCGTTTAGTCTTCCTTCGTGACCAAGCAGCTAGCTTGAAGTATTCCTATTTATCTGAAGAGGTTTTTCAAAAACATATCGATGTCATGGTTGACTATGTCGAGGTCTTGAGAAGCCTGATATTCGACGTGTTTAAAAAAATGTCCGTCAAAGTGAAACAACTGCTGGCTCAGTTAGAAGATAATAATATCATTCGAGACCAAGAGTACTCTTTTTCGACATTGGGTAATACAATAACTGCGGTAGTTGATACAACATCAACCCTAGATACCGTTGAACCGTATTTGAAGGAATTCCCTGGTCTTATAGAACATGTTATTCCCATTTACCCGGTTCGGTTTGCTTATGCAGATCTTTTTGATGAGGAAAGAGAACCAAGTTTGCCCCCAACACTTCCAGAGATGCAAGCCGCATCGGGTTTTAAAGAAACAGGCGGATATATTTTACGTATTCTACGCGAAGGTTGGATATACATTAAAGAAGAGGGTGATGAAGGCAAACGGCCATTTCAAATCTTTAAATATGTACAAGTGGAGACACCCACAGGGGTGCTCGAAAAATTTGAAAGATACTTATTTTTAAATGAAGAAAATGCACAAGATGGTTTGAAATTAGATACATCATCAGGGCAGACTTTTTACCCCTTTGCTTTTGTGACCCCCAATACAGAATCAATTTCGATTGCGTACTGTGAACACGAGTGGGCGGCCAGTATCATTGATAAAATGAACGAGGATGAAACTTTTCGCGAAAAGGCCATGCAACGGATAGATTTGACCAGTGAAAGTACCGATTACAGCGTTGGAGTAACTCAAGAAAATTTAGAGAGTTTAGTAGAAGATTATCGGCTAGGCGATCATCGTTGGTTGACAGCCTTCGAAGATGGTCAACCAGAGAAGCACGGTTGGGATTTGAGTACGTCCACATTAAGTTATCATCTTCGTGCAGATGAGCTTATTGAAGAAATGAGGAAAAGTACTTGCCAGACAAAACCTGGTACGATTATAGCTCTCTTTGATCCTGTTGGACGCCAGCGCGACATCACGCATGCCCTTACCCTTACGATTACCGACAGTCATGCATATGCATATTTGAATGATTATCCTGCCAAAATGGGCATATTTGTGGATGGTATTGTTGAGAGTAATGATGAGGGATTAAAGAAGATCGCGGAAGAAAACTTAGACTTAAAAACCTATGACGATTTTAAAAATGTTTTTTACAAAGAAGTAAATAACTATAAAGCCCGCCGAGAGTATCTTATTAAGCATATGGATTACTTCATTAACGGTTTGGGATCAGGTAAAGGGGATGTTTCATTAGGTACGCTACATGGATATGGTAAGTATTTTATTGAGCGTTACCCAGACGATGATTATCTATCAATGCCAGAATTTACTAAATTATTGAATTTTTACTTGGGGATAATGGGAAATATAACAGCTTGTGAAGAAGGGATGCAGGCTAAGATGATGTGGATTAACGAGGCTTTCAAAGGAGAAGAAAGCGTTGGTGTTGTTGCCTTGTTTTGGGAGGCTTTAGCAGATTTATGTAAAAAGCTCTTTACTCACCCTCAGGACGCAAGTCCATGGGATGCATCTTACACAACTTTAAGTAACGCCTTCTTTTACTATTTTGCGAATTTATTTATTAAAATTCAAGTAAACTATACATATAAAAAAGAAAATAAAGCGTGGCAAAAAAAATTAGCAAAAGCGAAAGGAGTGGAGCTTTTCTATCGAGAGTATTTACCTTATGTATTTGAGAACATGCTGGGCATTAGGTTCACAGGTTCAACCATTGATGTGCCTATCAGTGAAATCGAGGCTAAAGTCGTCAACCCCGGAAAAAACTTTGCTTCCAGGGGAATAAATGCTGGCATTGAAAAGGTGGCGAAAGGACTTTTAAAGCTTACAGAAATAAGGGCCCAAATGAAGGTTGACCCAATGATGATCAAGCTGATGGAAATTAAACCTGTTCAACCAGTTCATGATAAGGAAAAACCTAAATATGCTCCTGAAAAGAACGCAGGTAAATACCCTGAAAGTAAGAGGCTTACTTTATTAGATATGGTGACAGCACCTCTTGCAAGAGGTTTCGGGGTATATATGGCTAAGTGGTCGTTTAGCCTCAATCTCTCTACTATACAGTCTGTACTTGCCCAAACGGACTTTGAGACTTTAGAGGAACCTGCGTTGTATAGAGTTACGGAGTTAATCTCTGCTCTTACGGCGATTACTGCCGATACCATAGCGATCGCACACTTTGGTTCATATTCGGTCAATATATTCGCTAGAGGTGCACAAGCAGTTATGAATGGCACTGAGGCCGTCTTAGCTAGGATGCTGCCAAGTATAAGTGTTCAAGCAGCACAGAGGTTGGGGGTAACCAGCCTTGTAGCATACAGTAGCAGACTAGAGAGTAGTCTTAGTAATCTTGTGATTACCAAACCATTACTCTTTGCGGCAAATATTGCGATGGCTGGTCTCGAATTAAGAAATGGTTTCATTGCATTTAGAGCTGGTAGGAATGGGCTGCTCACAGCACGTATTGTACAAGCGGGGCTTTTGGTATTTCTTGCTGCAACGGTTTGGATGGCTCCTGCAATAGGTCTGGCGTGCTTTTTTATAGGCTTTGCCGGCCTCTATATTAACGGCAAAAATATAGATAGATTGGATAAAAGTCCTTTTGAAAACTTTCTTTTCAATTCATTCTGGGGTAAGTCTGAACGTTATCCTTTCTGGCAAGATTTTATCTCAAGTGAAGATCAACTTAAAAAAATAATAAATCCTGAAGAAAGGCTGAAACTCCTCCCAGTATTGAAGAAAACAAAAAATGAATACCTTAAAAGAGCTATGGAAATAGAAACTCAGGAGTTCCATAACTACTTTTACCGCCCATATGTTAAGGTTGTAGCAGAAGATTTTTATGATGAGCAAACTGGCAGGAGAATGTATATTAAAGAGTATGCTTTTAGTCTAGCAGCATTTAAGTTGGGAATATCACAGTTGCAAGGCGAGATAATGACCGTCCCAAATAAAGAGAAACTTTCGATTAAAAATATGATGAGAAATTCTATGCCTTCTGAATTAATAAGGATAAACCCTGAAATACCAGAGCCCGAAGTCGATGAGGTACTCACAAATGAGTTAGCTCGACAGCTTGAACAGGAAATCGAAAAGCATATAACTGCATTAAATCTAGCTAAGAAAGAGAGTATGGAGCAATCAAAAGAAAGTAATATATCGCGATTTGAACTTAAGGTTCGCCTCAAAGCTGAGCATGGATTCTTTTTGAAATGGTGTTACCAACCATCACCCGATATAACTGTCCCTAAACGTTTTCTGACGGAATTCTTTGAAATAAAAAGTCATGGTACGATAGGAATGAATGATAACAAATATGAAATACTTGAGAATCCATTAGAGGTGTTCTTGTAAATGAGTATATTTTCAATGCAATTATCCATGTTCCGAGGAACCCCTTTTGCGTACTATTGGCCAGCTCTTCGAAAAGAAGTAAAAATTGCTATCGAAAAAGAAGACCCTAAGGAACCGATTTCGTCTGTAAGTGATGATGTACTTACTCTACGCACGGGCTCTCACTTGCGTCGAAACTTTGTTCTTATTCCTTTACTAATAATGTTCACCGTTTTTTCGGCTATTATGATGGTGAATGCTCCACCCCGCTTCTCTTACAGTAAGGAGCATGCTGCTGATATGGTAGAATATCATAAAGAAAGAGTCGCTACTTATACCAAATACGCAAAGGAAGCCCAGCAAAATGGGAATATTAAAGAGTACAATTATTATCAAAGTTTTATTCAGAGGAACTTAAAAAAAATTCAAGGATATAAAGTTTATACAGATAAAGAAGGCTCGATAACAATTTTCACTCATATGAAGGCGTTAGCCACTTTTGGCAACGGTAAACTTAAGGAGTTTATATTATATATAGCTGTATTCGGAGGGCTCTATGGAGTCACTCTCTTTTTTTGGGCCTTCTTTCTACTAAAACCTCGTGATGCAGAAGTATACTTTGATCGACGGAAGCAAATTGTCTATTCGTGGCGAGCTGGTAGAGTAGGTGCAGCTGCTTTTGATAAAGTGGGTTTGATGACCAACAACACGGGATTGTGTATCGTTTTAAATTTTGAAACGAAAAAGCGTGATGGTTATGTGGTCAAAGCAATGCCAGCGATTGATATAGATAAGTTTGTTGGCCATGTCTCCAGTGATTATATCTACACGTTGGGTCAGATCCTTGCTTTTATGGATAATGGTAAGGAAGCGTTGATTGCTGCAGATTCATTTGAAAGGCCTCAGACAAAGTTTTTCCTCCGTGACAGTAAAAAGCCCGAAGACTTAGAGGCGCGTATTGAAGCCGCTCTAAAAGGTGGGGAAGAATTTTTGGACAAATATCAAAGCCACATTATCTGGGGTTTTGGAGACTTCAATTTCAAGAAGTGAGATTGCTCCTCTATTTATTGTGATATTGCAAATGAAGCGACCATTGTGTTGCTTCATTTTAATCTGTCTGAAAAGAATTGACGATACCGAGGCTTTAAAAGATCATCTTTAGACTCGCACATAACATAGATACTATTTCTAATCCAAACATCAAACGTTAGAATTCGTATTCTAATGAATAATTGTCCGTGCGATATGAAGTTGCATGAATGGGCTTATTGATACTCTAGGTTTGGGTGTTAATCATTTCTTTGAGAGTACAAAGAGTACTTCATCAATTACGTAATTTTACTACAAATAATTTTTGTTTTTTTCTTAATATACTGAAAAAGGACACTTTATGGTTTTACTTTGGGACATCTTATGCCTACAGTCGTAATCCAAAATGATGAAATTCTTAGATGTGATTGGACATCTTATGGTTTCAGCGACAGCGTTTGCTGATTTCCATCTATCAGATATTGAATCAAGCCTTTCAACTTTTTGCGCTCCTTGTTTGTATATTGAGCCCTCATTATGTAGTGTCGATTTTTTGGAGAATAGCCTTCACATCTAGATCTTAATACTTGATCTAAATCACATTTATTGAATTATCTTAACGGATTAAGAAGTTATAAATGAAGGTTATTCCTTTTTTTAGGTCAGGTTAAGGATAAAAAAGACAATTTTTAGGTGTTTTTTTAAGTAAAAATGGCTGATTTCTTGGTTATTGTGACATTATTTTTATTGTTGAAAAAACAGTAAAATCATGGGTATAGAATTTTACTGTTAGGTTAAGAAGAGCCACTAGTGAAAGTTGAATTCGAAAATAAACCTCTCAGTAATCCTGTATGGATAACTTCAGATTATGTCGTTCAATCGATGGTACTCATATGGCAATGGCTAACAAAAAGTATTTAAAGCTAGCACTGCAATACTAGGAGGTTAAGTGAATTATTACCAATTAAAATGCGCATTTATCGACGATGAAGCTTCATTTTTATTTGATAAAGATGTGAAGAAAATTGTTAGTACAATTGAACTAGGGATTAATTATTACGACATTCCGCCTATGGTTAGAGTGAAACAAGTGTATAAACAGCGAGCGATGTCAGATGTACTTAAAGCGATAGGTTTTATTCCACACCGCAGAGTTGTCGATGAGTTTTTGAAGCAATATATCACTGGAGTTCAGTTTATTCCGGTTACCGTGGATGTTGATGGTGTTCAATATGATGAGTATAACTTCATGAATGTGTTTACTGCTTACTCATTACTAAACGAAAAAGCATCGGGAGCATCTTATTTTGATGATTTTCGTAATGCCTATAGCTCCATTAGTAAATTGACATTCTGTAAAGATAAACTATCAAAAGTGACTATTCGTCATGATGTATTTCGGGTAAAAGAATTTCCTAGAGGCATTGTAATCAACCAAAAAGTTAAAGATATACTGGATGCAAACCAAGTTACTGGCTTGATATGTATCCCTGTGGAGGTCAAGTAATGGAAAACTGGATAAAACAAGCGTTTAATCAAAATGGGCCTTTTGAAGCGACTGATGATAAGAGTCGCTTTGGTATTTTGCCAGGACTTATTCTTGATTTTACTTTGTTTCCTGGGCTGTATATTCATGATGATCTAGACATTTCCGATGACCTACAGACAACACCAGCAATGGTTCGGCTTAACGGAGAGGATGAATGGGAGTTTGAATTTTTACATGCTGTTGCTGTTCACCAAGTTGAGTCATGTCTTGGGCAAGGTGAACAAATCATGCTGGCGTATGATAAAACAGGGCTTTATTTCCACCCTCTCTTAGCAGAGAAGATTACCAACAGCGAGCCTCTACCACGCCTACACCGACAGTTATAGTACTATACGAGACTACAAGCCACTTTGTTTCATGGTGGCTTTTTTAATGATTTTGGCACTTTCTCAGGTGATGGCGTTGATAGTGAGCAAAAAACTCCCCGTGGAAGTTTATTGGTTCGACGCCAATAAAACACATTAATGATTCAATAATAAACATTTCAAACTAGCACTGCAAAACTAGGAGGTTAAGTGAACTATTATCATTTAGAATGCGCATTTATCGATGATGAGGCTTCGTTTTCATTTGATCAAGATGTGAAGAAAATTGTTAGTACAATTGAACTAGGGATTAAATATTACGACATTCCGCCTATTGTCAGAGTTGACCAAGTGTATAAACAGCGAGCGATGTCAGATGTACTTAAAGCGATAGGTTTTATTCCACACCGCAGAGTTGTCGATGAGTTTTTGAAGCAATATATCTCTGGAATTCAGTTTATTCCAGTTACCGTGGATGTTGATGGCGTTCAATATGATGAGTATAGCTTCATGAATGTGTTTAATACTTACTCATTACTAAACGAAAAGGCATCGGGAGCATCTGATTTTAATGTTTTTCGTAATGCCTATAACTCCATTAGAAAGATGGCTTTCTGTAAAGATAAACTATCAAAAGTGACTATTCGTCATGATGCATTCCGGGTAAAAGAATTCCCTAGAGAAATTGTAATTACTCAAAAAGTTAAAGATATACTGGATGCAAACCAAGTTACTGGCTTGATATGTATCCCTGTGGAGGTCAAATAATGGAAAACTGGATAAAACAAGCGTTTAATCAAAATGGGCCTTTTGAAGCGACTGATGATAAGAGTCGCTTTGGTATTTTGCCAGGACTTATTCTTGATTTTACTTTGTTTCCTGGGCTGTATATTCATGATGATCTAGACATTTCCGATGACCTACAGACAACACCAGCAATGGTTTGGCTTAACGGAGAGGATGAATGGGAGTATGAATTTTTACATGCTGTTGCAGTTCACCAAGTTGAGTCATGTCTTGGGCAAGGTGAACAAATCATGCTGGCGTATGATAAAACAGGGCTTTATTTCCACCCTCTCTTAGCAGAGAAGATCACCAGCAGCGAGCCTCTACCACGCCTACACCGACAGTTATAGTACTATACGAGACTACAAGCCACTTTGTTTCATGGTGGCTTTTTTAATGATTTTGGCACTTTCTCAGGTGATGGCGTTGATAGTGAGCAAAAAACTCCCCGTGGAAGTTTATTGGTTCGACGCCAATAAAACACATTAATGATTCAATAATAAACATTTCAAACTAGTACTGCAAAACTAGGAGGTTAAGTGAATTATTACCAATTAAAATGCGCATTTATCGACGATGAAGCTTCATTTTCATTTGATCAAGATGTGAAGAAAATTGTTAGTACAATTGAACTAGGGATTAAATATTACGACATTCCGCCTATGGTCAGAGTTGACCAAGTGTATAAACAGCGAGCGATGTCAGATGTACTTAAAGCGATAGGTTTTATTCCACACCGCAGAGTTGTCGATGAGTTTTTGAAGCAATATATCTCTGGAATTCAATTTATTCCAGTTACCGTGGATGTTGATGGCGTTCAATATGATGAGTATAGCTTCATGAATGTGTTTACGACTTACTCATTACTAAACGAAAAGGCATCGGGAGCATCTTATTTTGATGATTTTCGTAATGCCTATAGCTCCATTAGTAAATTGACATTCTGTAAAGATAAACTATCAAAATTGATTATTCGTCATGATGTATTTCGGGTAAAAGAATTTCCTAGAGGCATTGTAATCAACCAAAAAGTTAAAGATATACTGGATGCAAACCAAGTTACCGGCTTGATGTGTATCCCTGTGGAGGTCAAATAATGGAAAACTGGATAAAACAAACGTTTAATCAAAATGGGCTTATAAGATTTAGTTTCGAGAGACTAGTTGAGAGAGTTGGAATATAAAAATCATCCAGCCAGTCTACAAAATTCTACTCTTGGCTGTGGCTATAAAGCAGTATTCTGTATATTTTATACAATACCATTAATATTAATGTAATCGATTGTATAGTGAGACTTTAGAGCTCTTAGAAGGAATGATTTAATTTTAAATTGAGATCTAATTAAGCTTTTCCAAAATTTTTAGAAATAGAAAGTGCATTTTTACAGCTAATACATAATAATAAAACCTAATTTTACTTCGAATAAGAGTTTATATGGACATCTCTCGAATTTTGATTGATCACTGGGAGGCTGATGAGTGGCCGTGTGGTGTGAAAGATTTGCAATCTCGATTTGTGTTTGTAAATCGAGCGTATAAAATGATGCAGTGTTTACCTGAGAGTTTTAATATCGAAGGACGGCTTGATGGCGAACTGCCTTGCCCCACCTATGAATTCGAAAAAGAGTTTCAAGCTCACGATCAGTTGGTAGCCAAAACATTAAAAACAAAATCATCAATTGAAATTCATCCGTTTTGGAAAGAGAAAAAACTGGAAGCGTGGATTTTTCATAAAAGGCCATTCTATGTGGGTAATGAGTGCGTTGGGGTGTATTTTTGGGCAGAACCTGCGAAAAACATCGATAGTCTTGTGATCCAAAAAGAAAAAGAATCTTCATCTATTGCACTTTCACCACCTAGTGACATTTTTACTGAAATGGAATGGGAAGTTTTGTATCTTTTAATGCAGTTTCACAGTACAAAAGAAATAAGTCTTCGTATGGGTGTGACGGTTTTATCAGTCAGAAAAACAATAGAAAGAATGATGTATAAATCATGTACAAATACAAGAAAATCGTTAATCGATTATTGTATAGCGTACAATATTTCTACATACATTCCTTCGAAATATATCATTAGGCATCAGTTAGTTGGTTAATCAGAGCGTCCTCTGCCTTCAATGCAAATTTTATTAATAACTTTATTGTCCCTAACACAGTATGCGAAATCAAAATTGTTTAATGTTGTATCGCAGTGACTCGGAACTAACACAATTCGATCACCAATAGTTAAATTGTGCTCTTTGTTCTTTGCGTGAATGATGCCGTGCTCGTCTCCGCCTGTTTGATAAATTAGATTGGTGTTGTCAAGCACCGTTGCCATCCCTGAGTCAATAGATAAGGATTTCATTCCAGCATCAATGACTGCGCGCTCTCGTGTAGGAGTGCTGATCACCGTTGCGATGACACTTAACGCGCTTTTGAATTCATTGTTTGAATCTTGATTGGTCTCATCTCCAATAGATAGGTATGACGAATCCATGAAAACATATGAGCCTGCTTGTATTTCTGTATATTCCAAATCTGAATAAGCCTGATAAGTACCAGTACCGCCACCACTTATAATCTCAGGTTTAAAACCGTTTGGAATTAACTTTTCTTTTAGATAATTAAATAAAGGTAGAACGGCTTCTCTTGCTTGCTTGTTTCTACTCTCAAATCCTTTGATGTGCTGCAAATGGCCGCTGTAAGCTTGCAAACCGACATAACTAACGTTACTAAGGGAATTAATTAACTTAATAAGATCGAGTAGTTCATCACCAACTTCAACTCCACAGCGCTTTTGTCCGCTTTCTACTTCAATTAATAACTGAACGCAGACATTTTCCTGTTCAGCTTCTTTGTTTATTTCTATCGCATGAGCTTTATTATCGATAACCTGGATAAACCGAGCATTTGGATGTTTTTTATAAAGTGAAATTAGACGTTTTGTTTTCACTTCTCCAGCAATCGGAGTGGTAATCAAAATATCATCGATTCCAGCGTCAGCCATGACTTCAGCTTCTCCCAACTTTGCAACACAGATCCCTTTTGCACCGCCTAGGATTTGAGCTTTGGCTATATCGGGGTTCTTATGTGCCTTGGTATGAGGTCTTAAATTTAAACCAAGATCATGTGTTTTTTTCATCATTGTCTTGATGTTGAAATCCATATTATCCATGTCGATAATTAAGCATGGTGTATCTAATTGATTATAATGCATTTAAATCTTCCTATTTATTAATTTAAAACCTTATATGATATATTTTATTTTTAAGTTTGTATAGGGTCATTCTGTCCCTATACAAACTTAAAAAAATAACGATAATCAACGTCTGGTTATCTTTATTTTTAAGACTCCCTATTTTTATGAATGAAAAAAGCATATATACAGAGCCTTTATAAAATATAGCTTTGCTTAATATAGCTAATTCAGGTTTCCCCATGTTCCTTGTCCATGGGGACTTTTTATCTTCTGTTATTATTGTTATTTAATTCCTATAGCAGCTGCCTTAGTTGGCGGTCTCTGTGCTGATACTGGAAAGTCAATGAGTCGATAGAAAGACGCTTACCTTTATTCAACATCCTTATCCCCTCAAACCCTTGAATGTTTGACCAGCCCGCTTTCGCACTCTGAAGCCACTGGTGGCTTCGATAAGCTTTTGATAGGAGCGTGGTCAGATTCAATGCCATTGTTGAGATATTTCACTTGTCGATGTTAAACATCTTGGCGTAGGCTGCCTTCAAGCTTGAGACGAGCAATGGTATTACCATAAGACGAATATTTTTCAGTATTCAATGCGTTGGGATGAAAGGAGGTTTTGTCGCGACTTAAGTTTCATCAAGCTGCCAAAAAGAATCAATACGGGTGAATTAATAACAGCGTAGCTCATTGCGGTAGTGCCATACCACCGCACACACTATAAGATAAGTTCAGGGGTGAAATGCCGCCATTTGAATTCAGACTTGGCCATAACGCATTGCTATACCCAAGTAACCTCAAGATGCTGCGTTCAGCGAGATGACCTTAGCTCTCAGGCACGGCAACGATTCGAAGATTTAGTAGCCTACATTGAGAATCGTTAACAAAGTCTGAGAGTTAAGGTCACTCGCCCTTTGGGAGCGTGTCACTGAGCCGACTTCTTGCGTCAGACAACTTGGAGATAGAATACTATCCCGCTTCGTTGTCTTCCTTGAATTCGACTCAGTGACCTCGCTCTGAATCAAGCATCTTGAGGTCACTAGGGTATAAGTGGTGAATCATAGTTAAAGTCTGGCTTTCTGTGAGGTTTTTGCAACCAAGCCCTAGAAAAGTGTCCTGAAAAACTTGAGCAGAATACTCCTACCTTGGAACTTAAAACATTAACAACATAACCCCGTGGGTTCATGGGGCGTTTACAGTTAAAATTTTCTTAGTTAAGGTTAATTGGCTATCAAAGAGGCGACCGTATAGCCGCCGCTTTGAATAGAACATCTTGAGATGACATAGCTCTTGATAAAAACAGATTAATCGCCGATATCAATATGACCTTCTTCAAACTCCCACTGAATATTGTATTTATCGACAAAATAGAAGTATCTAGTATTGCTCACAATATTCGCTACCTTTTTCTTTTCTTCTACATTTTTCTCATTAACTTCATCATGGAAGAAAAATTCATCAGTCTTAATTTGCGATATTTTAAAAGGTCTATATGCCGAGTTTTCAGAAATCATCCTGACGTCTTTGTGTGCCTTAATTCTTTCAAATTCAGAATCAATGTCAGACACACTTAGACATATATGACCCAAAGTCCCTATCATATTGGGGGTTTTATGGAAATGTACTTCTTCCGATACCGGACTATGATACTCCATCAATTCAAGATAGATGTTGGTATTTCCTATTTTCAAGAATTCTATTGAAACATCAACTTCATTGCAATTATCAATAAATCCAGCAGACTTAGAAAACCCTTCGTTTTTAAAGTTATTAAACCTTTGAACAGGTACAGCTGAAAGTAGATCAGCATAATAATCAGATGCTAAATCAATATTATCAACAACAATATTTATATGTCCTAAACCTGATATCATATTTTTACATCCTTTATTTTCTTCACCATTGGTAATAACATGATTGTTATTATAAATAGGAAGGTTATATTTGTAATTATGTTTGTCACAGTAAGATCTATATAGTTATCACCATATACACCTGAAAATGCTAACATGTCAGTAATTACTGTGTAAAATATGATTATAGCCGTTGATGAAACTAGGGATGCTGTTAGATACCCATATTGAAAATACAGTCTTTTGAATAGTGCATAATCCAAAACAAAAGCAATTATTGAACCCAGTATATTAGCGAAGTATAATGTAAAGATAGGGCTAAAAACGTCCTTATATGAATTTGCATGAATTACATAGTCTGGAGAAGGAAGTAATGAAACAATATATGTTATTATTATCATTATTATATTAACAAATGACTCCATTACGATGATGAGCAACACTGTCCTTTTGTCATTAATTAATGCAAAAATATCAATAAGGACAAAACAGAACATATAGGTTAAGGATGAGGGAATTATGTGTATGCCGAAGATGTCTATGATTTTGTATGCAATTATATGGGATGTTATTGATAGGCAAAAAAACAATGACATTATGATAATATTTAGCTCACTCCGTTTCATTTATTACTCTAAATGCTTCCTTTTAACTACTTATACCCAAGTAACCTCAAGATGAGTATAATCTCAACCTTAACTGCTACGTGTAAATTCACTTCTCCTTTTATTCTAACTTCAGTCAGATTTATTATCAATAGCTCAAGAATTATTAGTGGGGAGTATTGTCTATATACAATAATATCACTTCGAAAATAATTCAATTAAGTGTCGGAAATATGTGCTTGTTGCAAAAATGTAATTCGCTTTTGGACAATAGCGAGTGGCAACTCGCTTGAGTTTTATATTTTCGGCCACTTCCAGTGGTCTTGGTACCATGATTTGCAAAAGTAGTCGGCCATTTGAAAGCGTTGGGGTGCAACTCAGGTTCATCTTGAACAGAGCTAATAGCATCATGCTTTTTCTTCAACCTGATGAGTTCAATCGCAAGTTCTTCACTAACAAATGGTGACATTCAACTGAAGGGAAGATTTCGGACGTTATCGCCATTTTTCATATAAGTCACAGAGGTATTTCTTGTTTTTCCTGATTTTCTTAAAAAATGGTCAAATAGCTCTTTGCTTTCTGACGGTTGGTATATACCCAAGTGACGTCTGGCCAATATCCTAGGTGATGGTGTATGAATTTCAGAACAGCTTCTGGGGCTTCGTGTTCCACTTAATAACCAAGATAAAACCAAATCCAAGAACCATATATGCACTAAACCACCACCATAGCCTTGCACATGCGGTATATGTAGCGCCAATAATAACGCTTAAAGGGAGGCCCATAAAGAACAGTATCGGAGCAATCAGATGATCTACCCAAACTGGATCATCAGCATCAGTACCGAATCTTGGTAACCCAATATGTAGCACTGAGTTATCCCAAAGCAATATGCAGCAATAAATGGGAATTGCTATATTGTCACAACACTTTTTTGAACCGTAAATTCAGTAATCTGCCCATCAGATACATTTAATTCAGAGATATTCATAACGATCGTCCTGGGAATTCTTTACCCGATAAGAAATCTGTGCTACTCCCTCGGGGCTGTTGTAAAAAACTAATTAAATTTGCATGCTTAAATGCCAACTCAGCTTATGCGAAGCGTGTAGTTTAAGGAACTAATTTCTACAAACTTTTGTCCAAGAATTATTTATAATTAACCCTCACGCTTTCTTTCACTTTCTTAACGACAAGGTACTTATTGAAAAAAACGGCTTTGTCGCAAACTTTTGGATACTCGGGCATAATTAATCGTAAAATCAATACTAAAGACTAACTCTCATGTTTAGAGGCTGTCACTTTCCCTCAGAAGTTATTCTCGAAACCATACGTTAAACCCGAGCTTGTTGCAAAAAATACTAGAGCAGTCGTTCGGTCATCTTATTTTAACTAGAAATAGCAAGCAACAATAGGAGCTTAGAGTGACTAAAGATTTAAGCAATATGGATATTCCGATTCGACAGATTAGAGCAGTTTATGACGATAGAACTATTCGTGTCTATCAAGCATATAATCATGCAATCGCTAATTCAGCATTGGAGCATGGTACGTTCGTTTCTCCGCCTTTTAAGATGAAACGCATGACTTGGATTAAACCCTCTTTTCTATGGATGATGTATCGCTCAGGTTGGGGAGAAAAAGATAAAGGACAGAACCGTATCTTAGCTATAGATATCACCAGAGAAGGTTTTGAATGGGCATTAGAACATAGCTTGCTGAGCCATGATGCTCAAAATTATGCAGAAAAAGAAGAGTGGCTAAAAATAAAAAATGCGACCCCGGTAAGGATTCAATGGGATCCTGAGCGAGATTTGTATTCAGAGCCTCTGGCTCATCGTGCGATTCAAATAGGGCTCACTGATGAAGCCGTGGATCTTTATGTAAATGAATGGATTGAAAACATTTCCGATGTTACAGACTTAGCACGAGAAATTAAATATAAAGTTGATGATAATCAGATGGATGTTGTAAATAGGTTGCTCCCTAAAGAGCATGAGTACCCTTTGACCCCAGTTTTAAAAAATAAATTAAAGATGGTCTAATTAAAGGTCTTGTTGAGAAAACTAAAGATTTTCTGAGGTGCTTACCTGAGTACCTCATTTTATGCCTAGGATATGAACTTTAGAGTCATACCAAAGGGCGCACCATTAAATAAGTTCGGGGGGAAATATAGCTATTTTAATCCAGATTTGGCCATAAAACATTATTCAGTGTTGAATCATAGTTAAAAATCGGCGGGTTGTGAGGGGTTTGCAACAAGCCCCAATGCAAATGGCAAAAAGATCATCGCTGATGGCTTCTACGCTATAACTCAAGTATAAACATTGGTTTGTCTTCCCCAGTACGTGGGGTCGAGTACGGAAACAGAGCATCATCGAAGCGAATGGAGAACCTGATTATACGCCTAAACCCATCACGTGCCCAATTGCAGCGTAGCTGATCTGTTCCTCTTCAGTTCTTTAGTGTAGATTCTTTGAAATCGTTAAACATCAAGGCATAGCTAATTAACCTACAATTAATGAGTTTTTAATCGAGTCATCCTCGTCTAATTTTTCCATTTTCTTTTGTAGTTCTAGGTGAGCAGGAAGCTTTCCTTCATTAAATTGCCAGTGGGTAGCACCTAGAACACTGATGTCGTAATAGTCATGATTCCATCGCTGAAAATCCTCACTGCTTGTGAATGATTCAGGTAGCGATTCTACATAAGAGCCCGGGCGATAGGGAATACCGACTTTCTCACCAATGGTCATACATTCATGATAGGAGTGCATACCGCCACCAACCAGATAACCAACGATAGCCATCATATACTGCTTTTTATCTTCCATTTCAGTGAGAGGACCAAAAGCCTCAGCAGCTTGCAGTAAAGTGCCCGTTGTTCCTGATATTCCCGCACCAAAAAGAAGGTTTCTTGAGTCAATATCATCAAAAAATTTATTGGCTTCTGGGTGGTTGGTTCGGTTAACGTCACGCTCAAACATATCGACACCACGGTTTCTCGGTTGCTCAAAGCTTCCCACAATGTTCGCATTTTTATCGCTAGCGATACCTATAGTGTGTGATGCTTTTGGTTTTTCTGCCCGGTTAACTCTTCCGCGGATATTTTTTGAATCAAACCAATCTTGTCTTACTGTCTGACCAAGAGCCTCATACTTTGTGAGTTGCTCGCCACCGAGTTTAGGCAGCACTTTTCGGCCTACAGCATCGTGAATTGAGATCTTCTGGTCCAAAGAACCATTATCAAGCGTATCCAGAATTTTATCCCATACGTACTTATTAGAATGGGTTTTAATATTCTGCTCTGAGATACGCCCAAAAGACAGCCCGCCATCAGTAAAGAAATAGTGGCCTATCCCTTTGACAACGGCATCCATCGTTTTTTCAGGGTTACTTTTAAAGTTGTCCATCAGATACTGGTTGATACCTTCGGACACTTTCTTGACCGCCTTTTCTGTGTACTGACTTTTACTCAGTGCGAACGCACCTAGTTCTGATGCCGCTAGCCTTCTACGTTCCTGACTTACTTCAGTAGTATAAGGCTTGAGGTCACTGGCAACTTGATTAAATCCGCGATGCTCTCCGGTTTTAGCGTAAACGACGGTAGAGTTTGAAGTGATACCGTAAGGAACATAGGACTCTTCACTTGAACGTGGAAGTTTACTATCCTGAAATTCGCGTTTTACAACACCTTCTTTGTTGTCGAAGTCACGGATCATAAAACTCTTATCTAGCCCCCTCTCTTCGGATGTCTGGAGACCCTTGGTCACCAACTTTAGGCTGGAAATCGATTGATGGATCTTACGCTCTTTACCCGAAGGATGTTGCCTTCGCATCAAAAGCAAACTTTGCGATTTCTCATTAATAGAAAAAAGTTGAGTTAACTCTGCTAAATTTTTTATGTGACTAACGTGGATTTCCGGAGTTGTACTATCAGAATGCTGGGCTTTTGGAACGGTAACGTTAAAGGGATTAACTTTAATCATCATTTAAGTCGCTTTATCAAAAATATGGGGGTGACCCTAGCATTAACTATCAGCAATTAGTCGTGTGAACTTCTGAATTTTTATGTGAAAACATCTTTCTTTGTTACTTTCTCGCTCGTGTTCGATAAGCCGCCTACCTATTACGCTTATGAGAAAAGAAGAAATCCACCGTTTCCCCACGTTTATTGATGGTTCGATAGAGGTAATGCCATTTGCCTTTAACCCTGACGTAAGTTTCATCAAACTGGCAGGAAGAATCAATGCAGGTGAATTGATGTAGTGGCATAGTGAATTTGGCCACCTGATTAGAGGTGTTAGAATACACCTCGTACACAACAGGTGAAACTATGACAAAACGTACAAGAAGAACTTTCAGTCCCGAGTTTAAGCTAGAAGCCGCTCAATTAGTCACTGACCAGGGCTATTCCGTTGCTGAAGCAGCGAAGGCGATGAACGTAAGCAAGTCTGCAATGGATAAGTGGGTTCGACAGCTCAAGCAAGAGAAGCAAGGTGTCACACCAAAAGCTTCGCCACTTACCCCCGAACAGATCGAGATCCGTGAGCTCAAAAAGCGGATTGCCGAGCTGGAAGAGCATAATGAAATCATAAAAAAGGCTACAGCTCTGTTGATGTCGGACTCACTGAAAAATTCTTGATAATCAAGAGGCTCAAACAGAGCTACAGCACTTTAAAACTATGTCGCATATTTGGTGTTCATCGCAGCAGCTATAAATATTGGCTGGAACGGCCAAAAGATATACCAGCGCATGAAGTTCGAGTTAGAGCGCTCGTTCAAGAAGCTCATAATGTCAGTAATGGTTCTGCTGGGGCTCGAACTGTTGCCGATATCGTCACCAATATGGGCATTAGCCTAAGTCGATATCGAGCGACTAAGATTATGAAAATACTCGGCTTAGTCAGTCGACAACTGCCCAAGCACAAATATCGGAAACAGCCGCTAGAGCATGTAGAAATCTCGAATCATTTGGAGAGACAATTCGCTGTCACAGCTCCAAATCAAGTATGGGTAGGAGACGTCACTTATGTTTGGGCTGGGAGTCGTTGGGCTTATTTGGCGGTGGTCATCGACTTATTTGCTCGAAAGCCTATTGGCTGGGCTATGTCCTTTTCGCCCGATAGTCAGTTGACAGTCAAAGCGTTAAAGATGGCTTATGAGTCACGAGGAATGCCTACAGGAGTGATGTTCCATAGTGATCAAGGAACGCATTACACGAGTCGAAAATACCGTCAGGCCCTATGGCGATACCAAATTAAACAGAGTTTATCTCGTAGAGGTAACTGTTGGGATAATAGTCCGATGGAGCGCTTCTTTAGAAGCTTGAAAACAGAATGGGTGCCAGCCAGTGGTTATTGTAGTTTAGATGAAGCTTGGCAGAGCATCGTTGGCTATATCATTAGATACTATAGTCAAATCAGGCCACACCAGTACAACGGTGGCCTAACTCCAAATGAGTCGGAACGACTTTACTGGGAAACTTACAAAACTGTGGCCAATTTTAGTTGACCACTTGTATGTTGAGATTTTGGATGATTAGCTATCACCAAGCTCTAAAATCAGTGAGGATGCTTGACCACATAATGCTAGACATTGTTCTGTAGATTATCCCCTGATTTTACTTACTCAAATACTGGATGGTATCCAAGCGCATAGCTCGGTAGCTAATGATGCTGAATGTACAAGTGGAGTCGTTGATATGAGTATAAATGTTGGCATTGATGTAAGTAAGGGAAGTCTAGATGTTTGTGTACTTAACAATCAAACCAAGAGCGGACAACGATATCGTAAGTTTAAGAACGATAAAGAGGCTCATTCTGACTTGAACTCTTGGTTGCTAAAAACAGCAAAGTGTAAAGCAGAAGATATCTTAATCACTATGGAGGCGACTGGTGTCTATCATGAGCCAATAGCTTTTTACTTACATATGGCTGGTTTTTTGGTGTTTATATCTAACCCCGGCAAAGCAAAAAAGTTCTCTCAATCATTGGGCCTTATACATAAGACCGATAAATCGGATTCATATATGCTGGCTTTGTATGGTGATGCACAGGGAAGCCGAGCTCATCTGTGGACACCAGATAGCCTAAACGTAAGGAATATCAAATCATTATCTCGTCGCCTGAGTGCTTTAGAAAAGGATAGACTGAGAGAATCAAACCGTTTGGAAGCTAGTGAAATCAGTGATGCTCATGAGCGAGTGATATGCTCGATAAAGCGCGTCATTAGCTTAATCGACGAAGAAATAGCCTCGATTGAGGAAGAGATTGATCTAGCAATTAGATCAGACCCTACCATGAATAAAAATCATCAACTATTACAAAGCATCGTTGGTGTTGGTAAGGTCATGTCTCGCGAACTTGTTTACTTATTCAGTGCTAAACAGTTTTCTAGTGCAAAGCAGGCCGCAGCTTTTGTTGGGCTCATCCCTAGACTAAATGAATCGGGAAACCTCAAAGGTAGGACTACCTTGAGTAAGGTTGGCCCATCAAGAGTTCGTGCTAAATTGTTCTTGGCGGCGGTAAGTGCTAGCACCCACAACCCTGATATTAAAGAGCAGAAACGAAGGTTGCTGGCAGCAGGTAAAACCAAAATGCAAGCGCTTGGAGCGGCAATGAGGAAACTTATTCAGATTTGCTTTGGGATACTCAAAACGCAGACTGAATATCAGCCCCAAACGAGCTAGAACTATGCTTGCTGATTAAGTTGAGAGATGGTATCTACAGCTCGGCTCATCACGACGTAACCAAAAATCAAACTGGCCCTTATTCAACATCCGTATTCTCTCAAGTTGGGGTCCCTTGGTGCAATCGATGCTGTAGATTTGGAGAAATAGATAATGCAAAAAAAAACTGAAGAGTATTTAACCTCCATTGGTTGGAGCAGTGAGCGCATAGTTGAATTACCGGAAGAATATTCAACGTATTCAATCAATGATAATGTCAAAAGCATTCTAAGAAATATATACGGTCTCACTTTAATTGATTCGGATGGTTATAAGAGACCTTTACTCCTAACGAGTAAGAATTTTGATCGCGCAAAAGAATATGTTTTAGAAGTTATTGAGGATTATAAACTCCCGTTAGATTTATACCCAATTGGCAGAATGTCCGAATTTGCAGCTTACCTATATATAGATAAACATGGGAATTTTTATTACTCAGATGGAGAACTATGTTTTTTGGGTTCAAATCTAGATGAGTTTATTGAAACGATAGTTTTCGAGGAGAGGGATATGATCGGGATTGACGAGCCTGAACCTTGTTGTTGCATCAACTACCCAGAAGAAATTAAGAGCAAATTAACATCCTCACAAAGGCTCACTTATTTTGATGGGCAAACACCGGCCCCCTGGTTGTATGACATCGAATTAGGTTTTATTCCACTCTAAATCGGTCTGTTGCAACAAGTAAAGTTATATCTGGGGTGTTCTTATGAGCACCTCATTTTTATTCTCTGGTTAATAATGTTTCCAGAGCCTGTGTATCTAAACATTGACCTATGTCTTGATGAGTATTGTCACAGCCTAAACAGGACATTACTAAATTGCGCCTACACCCTTGGTGCGTATTAAGTGACGTTACGTTAAATGAATCAATAAGAAGGAAATATAAATGGGGATGGCAATATTATTTTTAGGCTCTATAAACGCCTTCAAATTCGGAGTGTTTGGACTTTTTATGGGACTGCTGATGCTTTTCATTTTTTGTGAAATCTTAAAGAGTAGTGCGCATAGGATTTTACTCGTATTGGCTTCTACCCTATTTTTCGCTTAGATAGACTTGTTGCAAAAATTGAAGATGTGTCTGAGGTGCCTATCTGAGCACATCTTGTCATGCGAAGATTCCAAAGATATTAGAGAGTTCATTGGTGAGGCTACATTAGGTAAAAAATAGTGGTCAACGGTTCACCCATAATTGTCCCTTTAACCTTGTTAATTATTTGTAATAAGCTCCACTAAATCAATAACCTCTAAATTCACAAAAAGTGACAAAAGTCACACTATGCGTTTTTTATATATTTCGCCTATTCTCTACGTCATTATGACTAGTGTAATTTTAAATGGTTTTGTAGCAAAATTTCGGATATTTCGGCATAATTAGTCATAAATATAATAAATACCTACTCTCATTTTTAGAGGCTGTCATTTTCCTTTCTAAGTCACTCTTGTAACGATTCGCTGCTACCTCGCTTACAAGCTCAGTTACAGAGAATATGAAAGAGAATAGGCTTTTCAGAACTCTAAATATTTTTTCTATAGAAACTTCAATAACCAGCATACATGCATTTATGTTAACTATATATGACCTTAAACCAAGGTTTCAAAACTTACTTAGGCCCATCGTTTTAAAGCTTGCTGAAAAAGGAGTTAGCGCTAATCAGGTGACTTGGTTTACCTTGCTACTATCAATTTTATGCGGTTGGGCAATTTATTTAAACCACGGTTCAGTGTGGTCCTTATTGCTCTTATCTATCGTCCTGTTTATCCGAATGGCGCTAAATGCAATTGATGGTATGCTTGCTCGCGAGCACAACATGCAAACAAAAAAAGGTGCAATGTTAAATGAAATGGCTGACGTTATCGCCGATACTGCGATGTATCTACCGTTAGCTGTATCCTCAATTGTTTCACTTAATCTAATAGTAGTATTTGTCATTATTGGTATATTCACCGAAATGGCCGGCGTAGTAGCCCAGACAATTAATAAAGACCGTCGATACGATGGCCCGATGGGGAAGAGTGATCGGGCCTTTTTAATGGGATTATTGGCATTGTTATTAGCATTTGAACTGATATCTGAAACTTGGTGTGCCTATTATTTAGCCATAGGTACATTGCTAGGTTTAGTCACACTCTATAAACGCATGAGAAATGGGTCAAGAGAATGAGCTCCTCTATTGCAAATAATCAGGTTGATACTATGAATAAAAAAGCAGAAAGTTTTACGACTTTTGATGGCCAGTCATTATCTTATAGAGTTTGGAAAGGCACCAATAGTAATGGTAAAATATTGTTATTTTTACACCGCGGGCATGAGCATTCTGCTCGTTTAGAAGAGATAACAAAAAATACAGCCTTCAATGGCTATACTATTTATTCTTTTGATAGTAGAGGTCATGGTTACAGCGAAGCTAAACCCACTTTCGAGTTCATGAATTTAGTACGAGATTTAAATTCATTTGTCTCATTTATTTGTATCCAAGAAAAAAAAGAAGAGCAATATATATTTTTGATTGCAAACTCAGTATCAGGTGTTGTGGCTTCAACATGGGTACATGACTATGCCCCCAAAATTGCGGGTATGGCTTTGGTAGCTCCTGCCTTTAGAATTAAGCTCTATATACCTTTTGCAAAGCCACTGCTAAAGCTTGCCTTACTATTTAAGCCAACGCTTAACATCACCTCTTACGTAAAATCTAAATTTTTGACTCACAATAAAGCTGAGCAAATAAAATATGATAATGACGATCTTATCACCCCAAATATTCCAGCTCGTCAATTAACAACTTTACTTGATACTGGCGAACGTATTGTCGCTGACGCAGCCATGATCACAACTCCTACCTTAGTGCTTTCAGCTGGTAAAGATTATGTCGTAGATTCAAAAGTCCAAGGAGATTTTTATTCACAATTGTCATCTCCATTAAAGCGCTTTATCGAATTAGAAAGTTTCTATCATGGAGTACTTTATGAAAATAATGCTCAATTAGTTTTTAACGAAATAGCACAATTTGCAAATGAGGCATTTGACTACAACTCTACAGATGTCAGTGAGAAATTGATCGACGTGGCACAGCAAAAGTGCGATAAGATTTGTTACGGTTCATTGCCAATAACCACCCGCATTAATTACGCAGTTCAACGTATCTCACTCAAACATTTAGGTTTTATGAGTAAAGGTATGGAAACAGGCCTGCAATATGGATTTGATTCTGGCGTAACTTTAGATCACGTCTACAAAAATCAAGCAGAGGGCGTCACTATACTAGGAAAACTGATTGATAAAGTATATCTCAACAACATTGGTTGGAAGGGTATTCGCCAACGTAAAGCGCATAGTATCACAGAAATAAAAAATAAAATAATATCCTTAAAAGCCACTGGCAGAGAAGTCAAAATACTTGATATTGCTGGCGGTCCAGCACGTTACCTTATCGAAATTGCAGATGAATTTAGGGACATAAAAATACAAGTCAGAGATTACCAAATACAAAATATTGAACAAGGCCGTCAACTTGCAGAGCAGCGTGGATTAACCAATATAATTTATGAGCAAAGTGACGCATTTAATATTGAAAATTACAATATTGAGAAATTTCAGCCTAATATAGTTGTTATATCCGGAATATTTGAACTGTTCCCAAACAACCAGTTAATAACTAACGCAATACAAGGAGTGGCTTCAATTATTGAAGATCTTGGGTATCTAATTTATACAGGTCAACCATGGCATCCTAATTTACGACAAATTGCTCATGTTCTGGGTAACCACCAAAAGAACAAATGGGTAATGCGTTGCAGGAGTCAATACGAGTTAGATAAATTATTCAGCCAATATGGCTTCGAAAAAGAAAATATGCACATTGATAACTGGGGAATATTTACCGTTTCATCGGCATTATTCAAGGTGCAATAATGTCAGTATTTGATCCTGCAATGCAAGCGCAGAGTACCTTAAAAGAGCGCGTCATTTGGATGATATACCTTGGCGCAGTTTTCTTCTTATTGTATGGATCAGCAAATGAGTTTGCTAATATCACTTCCCCACATTTATCAGTTTTCTTTGAATGGGAGCGTAGCATTGAGTTTAAGCCTGTGTTCATTATACCTTATATGTCTTCGGACATTGTGTTTATCTTTGCATTCTTACTCGCACAAACTCGTGTTGAACTCCGTGAATTAGCTCTGCAAACTCTGTTTATTGTTCTACTGTCTGTATCATTATTTATTATTTTTCCGTTACAATTTTCATTTGAAAAGCCGGAAGTGAAAAGATTTATATTTCTATTCAATTTATTAGAAAACGACCAGCCTTTTAATCAGCTTCCTTCCTTACATGTAAGCTTTGCTGTTGTATTTTGGTTTAGCATGAAGAAACACATCCTTAACCCCATCGTTAAGTTAGCATTATTAGGTTGGTTAATACTTATTATTGCTTCTACACTATTCGTATATCAACATCATTTTTTAGACATACCAACAGGGCTGTTAGTTGGACTGCTTGCTGTCCACATCATAAAAGAGGACAAAAATGACAAATTAATTAACCAGTTCATGACACCAAGGCATTTAAAAGTGGGCATTTATTTTTTATTGTTAAGTACTTTAATCATGTTTCTAAGTTTTACAGTAAGCCCAGTGTTTATATACTTTTTTCTCTGTACTTTTGGTGTCAGTCTCATTTATGCATTTGGAGCAAACCACCTATTAGTTGCTAATGATGTCAAAGTTGGAATTATACAATGGCTGTTATTTACTCCATACTTTTTAGGTTGTAAGCTATCTTGGATTTTTTATAAACGCTCGCTACCCTTACTTGCAAAAGTCGATGAAGGGCTCTATTTAGGGCGTCATCCAAGTGCACACGAATATACATACATTGAGACATTAGGCATTAAACACGTGATTAACTTAGCAACTGAATTACAGCTAAATAAAACGTTGTTAAACCAACATCGTCTTAACTTTCTTGATCAAACAATTCAAAGCTCAGCATCTTTACACCAAGCAGTATTATTAATTGAAAAATACAGAACTGAGGGGGTTTACGTACATTGTGCGCTGGGCTTGTCTCGCTCGGTATTGGTTATCTGGGCGTGGCTACTGTTTAAAGGCAGAACTAACCATGAAGCGGTAGAGCAGTTAACCAAAATTCGTCCTCGTTATGTACAATCAAAGTATATGCAGATTAATATTGAGATGTATCAAGCATTTTTAGAGACTCAACAAACACGCAACGCTGCCATAATTTGAGCGGGCTTGTTGCAAAAATTGATGATGTGTCTGAGGTGCCTATCTGAGCACCTCTTTTCATGCGTAAATTCCAAAGATATTGAAGAGTTCATTGAGGAAGGCGGATCTCTTCTGCCCCCTCAGCTTTGGCTCATCACGACGTAACCAAAATCAAACTGGCCTTTATTCAACATCCTTATCCCCTCAAAACCTTGAATCGTTGACTAAGCCCGCTTTCGCACTTTGAAGCCACCGGTGGCTTCGATAAACTTTTTGATGGGTGCGTGGTCAGATTCAATGCCATTGTTGAGATATTTTACTTGCCGATGTTCTACATCTTGCCGTAAGCGGCCTTCACGCTTGAGACGAGCAATGGCGTTCCCATAAGACGAATGTTTGTCAGTATTCAATGCGTTGGGATGAAAAGAGGTTTTATAGCGACGTAGGCAGCGTTTGAGAAATTGATAAGCGGCCTCTTTATTACGCTTGTGAGAGAAGAAAAAATCCACCGTTTCTCCACGTTTATTGATGGCTCGATAGAGGTAATGCCATTTGCCTTTCACCCTGACGTAGGTTTCATCAAGCTGCCAGGAAGAATCGATGCGAGTGAACTGATAACGGCGTAACTTCTTATGTAGGATAGGCCCATAGTGGATAAACCAACGATAAATCGTGGAGCGATTCACAAATACACCGCGTTCGGCCAACATATCACTGAGGTTTGCGTAGCTCATTGCGGTAGTGCCATACCACCGCACACACCATAAGATCAGTTCAGGGGTGAAATGTCGCCATTTGAATTCAGACTTGGCCATAACGCATTGCTCAGTGATGATTCATAGTTAAAGTCTGGCGGGTTGTGAGGTTTTTGCAACAAGCCCCTTCTGTCACACCTCTAGCTATATTTGTGACATAACCATATTGTTTTTTATGAGGACGGGTATTATTTGTGAGTATTCGGATTTCTATCTGTAATAAGCGGGAAGGCAAAGGCTTCCCGCACATCAAAAATTCGACTAAGAAGCGATCATTTTTGCGAAGAAATCATTATACTGAGAAGTTCTGCTTAGATTTGAAGGGTCATCAAGCCTGAAGTTAGGCCCGAAAACAATTCCCAAGTTATTCGCATCCATTTTATTCACATCACTGTAAGCTGCGACTTGTTTTCCAAGCATAATAGCATCTTGAGCGATTTTAGGCATTTCGTCTAATGCTGGCAAATCCAGCTCATCACGTCCCCGGCTCTCTACCATGGTATCAACCATCTTGCTAATACTTTCGGCATCTTCTTCTGACAAGTTATCTCTGATATTCTGTTTAAAAGTACTTCCAAGGGCGTGAGGTCCAGTACCTTCGAAACCTTCCGTTCTTGCAGATTTCTTCAGTTCATTTATTTCCCCAAAGCCTCCAGATAAACGAAGAAAACCCACTTCTTTTAGAATGTCCTCATTCCCGCTAACAAAGGCAAGGATTGCTTCATTTTGTGCCATGGCAGCCTTGGCTTTATCTTGGGGTAACACCTTTTCTTTTACAAAATTCAGAATGTTGTTAAAGAGACTGCTTAACGAATCATTGATTCTAGCAAGGAAATTGGTAACATAAGTCTGTGAAGGCATTCTACCTTTACCTACTTCTTCGGCCTTGAGTGGTGTTTCAGCCAGCCTCACTGAGCGTGTTTCTCCAGCCAACTCTAGCTCGTTTTCTTGTGTCACCTTACCGCTATTTGCTTCTGCAACCTGTGTCTTAGATTGATCGTTCACCTGAGGTGAAATTACTGGCTTGCTTCCTGATAAACTCATGATCATATTTTTATCCTCTATTTCTATTTTTTAACCGCTAATTGTATGAAGCGCTCTCGGTGGTACCGAAAGTTGCTCGTCAGTTTCATTTTTATTGAGCTTCGCTTGAATCGCTTCGGTAGAAGAGACCATAGCTTCCAGTTGATCCAAAATAGTTTGCTCTGTTATTAATGGTATTGATTGTCTATTCCAAAGAATAAACTTCTCATTTTTTTGATCATATGAAAAAATGGGTTGAACTAATTGCTCAGAGAAGTGATTTTCGTTTAGAGCATTTAGTTGTGTGTCAGAACTGACTTTTGATTCATTATCCAGCAAAGAATAAATAATTAAGTGACCTTTTGGGAACTCTTTAAAATGGTATGTAAAGTTTCCGATCTCTAGAGAGATAATCTCTTTGTTTAAATCTTTAGCGTTGGCATTAAGACCGACTTTTTTTAATAATAATTGAAAACAGTTTGTTAAGTTACCCATTTTTTAAAACCAAATTTATTCTAAATACATAATTGATGGTGGTATTGTAGGTAGATTTTATTGGCTGGTTTATCACATTTAGATTTTTAATTTTTATATAAAAGGCGAAATGTAAAGCTGTACTGCTCATGGAGCTATGTTGATTTCTGGAAGAGAAAGGGTTATGTCGCAAATATAGCTGGAGATGTAACAGACAGGCTTGCTGCAAAAATTGAAGATGTGTCTGAGGTACCTATCTGGGTGCCTCTTTTCATGCATAAATTCCAAAGATATTGAAGAGTTCATTGAGGAAGGCGGATCTCTCCTGCACCCTCAGCTTCGGCTCGTCACGACGTAACCAAAAATCAAACTGGCCTTTATTCAACATCCGTATTCCCTCAAAACCTTGAATCGTTGACCAAGCCCGCTTTCGAACCTTGAAGCCGCCGGTAGCTTCGATAAGCTTTTTGATGGGAGCGTGGTCAGATTCAATGCTATTGTTGAGATATTTCACTTGTCGATGTTCTACATCTTGCCGTAAGCGGCCTTCACGCTTGAGACGATCAATGGCGTTCCCATAAGACGAATGTTTGTCAGTATTCAATGCGTTGGGATGAAAGGAAGCTTTGTAGCGACGTAAGCAGCGTTTGATAAATTGATAAGCGGCCTCTTTATTACGTTTATGAGAGAAGAAAAAATCCACCGTTTCTCCACGTTTATTGATGGCTCGATAGAGGTAATGCCATTTGCCTTTCACCCTGACGTAGGTTTCATCAAGCTGCCAGGAAGAATCGATGCGAGTGAATTGATAACGGCGTAACTTCTTATGTAGGATAGGCCCATAGTGGATAAACCAACGATAAATCGTGGAGCGATTCACGAATACACCGCGTTCGGCCAGCATATCACTGAGGTTTGCGTAGCTCATCGCGGTAGTGCCATACCATCGCACACACCATAAGATAAGTTCAGGGGTGAAATGCCGCCATTTGAATTCAGACTTGGCCATAACGTATTGCTCAGTGACTAATCATAGTTAAAGTCTGGCGGGTTGTGAGGTTTTTGCAACAAGCCCCCCCTGGCCGTAGCTTTCCCTTTCCTAGTCGTACTTCTATGTACTGGGAAACATGTCATGTGACTTATGATCAAGCTGTCGAGATGTTTAACGCTCAAACAGCAACACAACAAGCAATGGGACAAAACCCTATCGTCTCCTCAACTAAGTTAAAGCGGGTTAAGTATTCTTCTATTCATGAAGCTCAAGTGGAATACTCAAAGCAAACGATAGAAAAATCGTTGGACCTTGAAAAAAGAATTCTTGAGGTTAAAGAAACAGGTAACCAAAGTGCCAAGAGCCTAGTTGATCATATTAATAGCTATGATGCTCCTACGGTTGACGGCATTAAGGGCTCTGATGAAACTAAAACAAAAAGTGTTGGTGATGATGCTGCAGCACCAGAAATAGCCCCTCCTAAGGTCTTTACAAAATCTTCGAAGCTTCCCCATCGAGAGCGTGTATTATCAGAGAGCTCTTCTAGTGACATACCAGTTATAAACATGGAGGCCGATAGGATCGCAAGCATAATCGGAAATACGCCCGCAATTTTTGAGATTATAGAAAACCCAAATGCTGATGGAAGCAAACCATTTTGGGAAAGTGGCATGCTTAATCCAATAGAGTCGAGCGAAATATATAACGTTATGGCTACTAAGTACGGCATTGACCCAGATTGGCTAAAGGCTATTGCTTACATGGAAAATACCCATGGTTTTTATGACGGCATTTTTCTATTGAACTTGGTAAACACATCTTACAGGCCAATGAACGTGCGATATAAAACGTGGAGCAAATTAGCCGATGAACTTGGTTTTAGTGAATGGCAAGTTCAGTATCGCGTGGAATGCAATGTCGAGTTGGGGGCGTTGATTCTATCTAGAATAATAGACCGAGTGCCAAACCCAACTATTGAAAAGATCGCTTCAATCTATAATTATACGGGCAAGGAAAAAGTTTCGGATTATGGTATGCATGTGAAAAGAATTTATGAGGATAGGCTATGGGAAAATTAATCGTGGTCATTACATCGCTCCTCTTTTGCTCGTTTTTTTTCTACATAGCCATCAATCACGACTTGTCTGATTTTTGTAACGTAAGGTCAAGCGAACATTCTTGCTTGTCGTGGGACGTTGAGACAACCTCCGTATTTATACTTACTTATTTGTTTCACGGCGCCTTGATAGGGATGCTATTAAACTACTTGGTCAAAAGCTTTATTAGACGGACTAACATCAAGTGATACCAAAGCGGCTTTACCAGGGGGCTTGTTGCAAAAATTGAAGATGTTTCTGAGGTGCCTAATTGAGCACCTCTTTTCATGTGTAGATTCCGAAGATATTGAAGAGTTCATTGAGGAAGGCGGATCTCTCCTGCACCCTCAGCTCGTCACGACGTAACCAAAAATCAAACTGGCCTTTATTCAACATCCTTATCCTCTCAAGTTGGGGTCCCTTGGTGCAATCGATGCTGTAGATTTGGAGAAATAGATAATGCAAAAAAAAACTGAAGAGTATTTAACCTCCATTGGTTGGAGTAGTGAACGTATGGTTGAATTACCTGAAGAATATTCAGATTATTCAATCAATGATAATGCCAAAAGCATATTAAGGAATATATATGGGCTTACTCTAATTACTAAGACTGGTCATAAGAGGTCTTTACGTCTAACGAGTAAGAATTTTGAATTCTCAAAAAGACATGTTGAGGAAATGATTGAGGATTATAAACTTCCTTTAGATTTGTGCCCAATCGGCTCGCTGTCTGAATTTGGGGGTTATCTATATATAGATAAACAGGGGGGGGTTTATTACTTAGATGGAGAACTATTATTTTTGGGTTCAAATTTAGATGAATTTATCGAAGCGATAGTTTTCTATGAGAGGAAAATGATCGGGATTGACGAGCCTGAACCTTGTTGTTGTGTCAACTATCCAGAAGAAATTAAGAGCCAATTAACACCCTCGCAAAGGTTAACGTATTACAATTCGAAAACGCCGGCCCCCTGGTTGTATGACATCGAATTAGGTCTTATTCCGCTGTAAATCGCTTTTTTAAAAGGTAAAGTTATATCTGGGGTGTTCTTATGAGCACCTCATTTTTATTCTCTGGTTAATAATGTTTCCAGAGCCTGTGTCTCTACACTACACATCGACCTATGTCTTGATGAGTATTGTCACAGCCTAAACAGGGCATTACTAAATTGCGCCTACACACAAAGTACGTATTAATTCCTATTATGTTCAATCGCGTGACTCCGTAACGAAGAACGGCTCCCAATGGGTTTGATTTGGCGCTGGGTTGGATACATGTGGGAGAGTCTTAAGCCGAATTTTGTATCAGCCCGATGTAACAGACATTCTGCCTATAGAAAGCACGTTTTGCCTAGCCTTTTGAACACTATAAATTTATAAACTTTAGTAACATACCTAAAAAACTAAGTTCAATGAGGTTGGTATGTCTGCCCCCCCTGGCTGTAGCTTTCCCTTTCCTAGTCGTACTTCTATGTACTTGGAAACATGGGTTCTGTCGCAAATTTGTGAGTGTTTAAAGTGAGTAATGGTTTTTTTGAGGTCTTAAAATGATAAAAAGTAAAGTTCCTATAGTGCTTTTAGCCTCTATTGTGGTGGCCGTGGGGAGTAACTACTCGTACGCGGCAAAAATTGTAGAAGATGGCCAGATAAGTGTTAATCCCACCCCCAAAACTCCAGAAAGAAGTACGAAGTCAATGGTGCTAACTTTGGCGATGGTGGACTTTGATAAAAAAACGGGGATGATAAATCGATATTCTGCATCGTATCCTAGTATTATTATTCCTAAAGTATTGGATGGTGTAACAGTTAAAGAAATAGGGAAGTTGGCGTTTTATGGCAACAATCTCACCAGCGTGACCATCCCTGATTCGGTGACCACCATTGGGAAGAAGGCGTTTGGTGACAACAATCTCACCAGCGTGACTATTCCCGATTCGGTGACCACCATTGAGGGGGAGGCGTTTTATAGCAACAATCTCACCAGCGTGACGATTCCTGATTCGGTGACCACCATTGGGGAGGGGGCGTTTGCATTCAACGAACTCACCAGCGTAACTATTCCTGATTCAGTGACCACCATTGGGGAGTTGGCGTTTGACCACAACAATCTCACCAGCGTAACCATTCCTGGTTCGGTGACCACCATTGGGGAGTGGGCGTTTGGAGGCAACAATCTCACCAGCGTAACCCTTCCCGATTCAGTGACCACCATCAGGAAGGGGGCGTTTTATAGCAACAAGCTCACCAGTGTGACCATTCCTGATTCAGTGACCACCATTGGGGAGTGGGCGTTTAGAAACAACAATCTTACCAGCGTGACGATTCCTGATTCAGTGACCACCATTGGGGAGGGGGCGTTTGGTGACAACAATCTTACCAGCGTGACGATTCCTGATTCAGTGACCACTATTGGGAAGTGGGCGTTTGGAGGCAACAAGCTCACCAGCGTAACCCTTCCTGATTCAGTGACCACCATTGGGGTGGGGGCGTTTGCAAACAACAATCTTACCAGCGTGACTATTCCTAGTTCGGTGACCACAATTGGGAAGTATGCGTTTACAAACAACAATCTTACCAGCGTGACCCTTCCTGATTCAGTGACCACCATTGGGTATATGGCGTTTGCAGAAAACAATCTCACCAGTGTGACCATTCCTGATTCAGTGACCATCATTGGGGAGTTTGCGTTTGACCACAACAATCTTACCAGCGTGACCCTTCCTGATTCAGTGACCACCATTGGGGAGTGGGCGTTTGGAGGCAACAATCTTACCAGCGTTACCATTCCTGATTCAGTAACCACCATTGGGGAGGATGCGTTTGCAGAAAACAATCTCACCAGCGTGACCATTCCTAGTTCGGTGACTACCATTGGGCAGGAGGCGTTTGCAAACAACAATCTTACCAGCGTGACCCTTCCTGATTCAGTGACCGCCATTGGGAAGCGTGCGTTTAATGGTAATGCTCTTTCTACTATCAACAATGCGCCTTCAGATGGCTTTATTTTTGCTCGCAATGAGGATGGCACCGAAAACAAGAAGGTTGTTATTTCCTATGGTGGAGCAACAAAGGAGGTAACCATTCCCGATTCAGTGACCACTATTGGGGAGGGGGCGTTTTCGAGCAACAATCTCACCAGCGTGACCCTTCCTGATTCAGTCACCACCATTGGGAACTGGGCATTTAATAATAATGCCCTCTCTACTATCAACAATGCGCCTTCAGATGGCTTTATTTTTGCTCGTAATGAGGATGGTACTGAAAACAAGAAGGTTGTCCTTTCCTATGGTGGAAGAACAAAGGAGGTAACCATTCCCGATTCAGTGACCACCATTGGGTATGGGGCGTTTGCTTACAACAATCTCACCAGTGTGACCATTCCTGATTCAGTGACCACCATTGGGGAGTATGCGTTTGCAGGAAACGAACTCACCAGCGTGGCCATTCCCGATTCGGTGACCACCATTGGGAAGCGGGCGTTTGAAGAAAACAAGCTCACCAGCGTGACTATTCCTGATTCGGTGACCACCATTGAGTATATGGCGTTTGCAGAAAACAATCTCACCAGCGTGACCATTCCCGATTCGGTGACCACCATTGGGGAGGTGTTTGATGATAGTGTGAAAATTAAATGGAATGTAAGCGTCTTTAAATCGACTCATTGATTTTCAAGTATTAACACAGATACCGCAAATTACTGCGCAAGCGTCTCTAAATCGACACCTTCTTATGATGGGCTTGTTGCAAAAATTGAAGATGTTTCTGAGGTATCCATCTGGGTGCCTCTTTTCATGCGTAGATTCCGAAGATATTGAAGAGCTCATTGAGGAAGGCGGATCTCTCCTGCACCCTCAGCTTCGGCTCGTCACGACGTAACCAAAAATCAAACTGGCCTTTATTCAACATCCTTATCCCCTCAAAACCTTGAATCGTTGACCAAACCCGCTTTCGAACCTTGAAGCCGCCGGTGGCTTCGATAAGCTTTTTGATGGGAGCATGGTCAGATTCAATGCCATTGTTGAGATATTTCACTTGTCGATGTTCTACATCTTGCCGTAAGCGGCCTTCACGATTGAGACGATCAATGGCGTTCCCATAAGACGAATGTTTGTCAGTATTCAATGCGTTGGGATGAAAGGAAGCTTTGTAGCGACGTAAGCAGCGTTTGATAAATTGATAAGCGGCCTCTTTATTACGCTTATGAGAGAAGAAGAAATCCACCGTTTCCCCACGTTTATTGATGGCTCGATAGAGATAATGCCATTTGCCTTTCACCCTGACGTAGGTTTCATCAAGCTGCCAGGAAGAATCGATACGAGTGAATTGATAACGACGCAACTTCTTATGTAGGATAGGCCCATAGTGTATAAACCAACGATAAATCGTGGAGCGATTCACGAATACACCGCGTTCGGCCAGCATATCACTGAGGTTTGCGTAGCTCATTGCGGTAGTGCCATACCACCGCACACACCATAAGATAAGTTCGGGGGTGAAATGTCGCCATTTGAATTCAGACTTGGCCATAACGCATTGCTCAGTGATGATTCATACTTAAAGTCTGGCGGGTTGTGAGGTTTTTGCAACAAGCCCCTATACAGACTCATTATCCGATTTTTTCTAGAGTAGACCTTCCGATTCTAGATGACTTAAACTTTCTTTAGATAGTGACTTATTAAGAAAATCCATAAAGTTATCATCATCAACATCATTTGAGAATATATAAAAGTCCTTTCCATCTTTTCTAAACTCTATATCAAGTTTTCTAATTATAGAGTTTATTTCGGATAAATAGTCTTCTCTATACTTGTTATCCATAGAAAAAATTTTTAAATCATGAAAGCCTTCTATTTCAAAGTGCTCATATTCAGCTGTATTCCAAACGTAATACTTGGCGTTTTCATTATGTTCAGACTTCCACTTCTCAACTTCATCTTCTGAAGATATCCCGACTAGAACTTCAGGAGTTTCGTTTTCATCAAATACTAGAGTAAAACCAATGGAGTGAGGTCTTAGCGAGTTTTTTTGAGTATAACTATCTATAATGTTTTTTAAAATATTTACTAACACTTTATATCCTTCTAATTTCCGAATTTTCCGTTGAGTAATTCATTTGATATATTGTTAAGCTCATGTATTATACCTTCAGCACTATTTTGACTAGTCATTCTATCTAGAACTAGTTTCTTATAACTATTAGTATGTACTCGAGAGTGAGCAACACTATCTAATCCATAGTCATTTTTCGCCATGTTGAGACAAATGATCTCTAGTAGCAACGTCTGGATGTGTGGAGTTAGAAATAACTATATGGTGTGCTGAATTGGGATATTCAGGCTCTACAGCTCCATTATTGGGCTTGTTGAAAAAATTGAAGATGTGTCTGAGGTGCCTATCTGAACACCTCATTTCATGCGTAAATTCCAAAGATATTCAACATCCTTATCCACTCAAAACCTTGAATCGTTGACCAAACCCGCTGCCATAGCACCGCACACACCATAAGATAAGTCCAGCGGGTTGTGAAGTTTTTGCAATAAGCCCGATGTAACAGACATTCTGCCTATAGAAAGCACGTTTTGCCTAGCCTTTTGAACACTATAAATTTATAAACTTTAGTAGCATACCTAAAAAACTAAATTCAATGAGGTTGGTATGTCTGTATCCCCTGGCCGTAGCTTTCCCTTTCCTAGTCGTACTTCTATGTACTGGGAAACATGGGTTCTGTCGCAAATTTGTGAGTGTTTAAAGTGAGTAATGGTTTTTTTGAGGTCTTAAAATGATAAAAAGTAAAGCTCCTATAGTGCTTTTAGCCTCTATTGTGGTGGCCGTGGGGAGTAACTGCTCGTACGCGGAAAAAATTGTAGAAGATGGCCGGATAAGTGTTAATCCCACCCCCAAAACTCCAGAAAGAAGTACGAAGTCAATGATGCTAACTTTGGCGATGGTGGACTTTGATAAAAAAACGGGGATGATAAATCGATATTCTGCATCGTATCCTAGTATCATTATTCCTAAAGTATTAGATGGTGTAACAGTTAAAGAAATAGGGGAGTGGGCGTTTTATGGCAACAATCTCACCAGCGTGACCATCCCTGATTCGGTGACCACCATTGGGTATGGGGCGTTTGCAGAAAACAATCTCACCAGTGTGACTATTCCTGATTCAGTGACCACCATTGGGGAGTGGGCGTTTTATAGCAACAAGCTCACCAGCGTGACGATTCCTGATTCAGTGACCACCATTGGGAAGGATGCGTTTTCAAGCAACAATCTTACCAGCGTAACTATTCCCGATTCGGTCACCACCATCGGGGAGTATGCGTTTTATAGCAACAAGCTCACCAGCGTGACGATTCCCGATTCGGTGACCACCATCGGGGAGTATGCGTTTTCAAGCAACAATCTTACCAGCGTAACTATTCCCGATTCGGTCACCACCATTGGGTATGGGGCGTTTAGAAACAACAATCTTACCAGCGTGACCATCCCTGATTCGGTGACCACCATTGGGAAGTATGCGTTTAGATATAACAAGCTCACCAGCGTGACCATTCCTAGTTCGGTGACCACCATTGGGAAGTATGCGTTTGCATTCAACAATCTCACCAGTGTGACCATTCCTGATTCAGTGACCATCATTGGGGAGTTGGCGTTTTATCGCAACAAGCTCACCAGCGTGAATATTCCTGATTCAGTGACCACCATTGGGGAGGATGCGTTTGTTGATAACAAGCTCACCAGCGTGACCATTCCTGATTCAGTGACCACCATTGGGGAGGGGGCGTTTAGAAACAACAATCTTACCAGCGTGACTATTCCTGATTCAGTGACCATCATTGGAAAGCGAGCGTTTGCTTATAATGCCCTGACCCGTTTAACCCTTCCCGATTCAGAGACCACCATTGGGGAGGGGGCGTTTAGAAACAACAATCTTACCAGCGTGACTATTCCTGATTCAATGACCACCATTGGGGAGGATGCGTTTGTTTACAACAATCTCACCAGCGTGACCATTCCTGATTCAGTGACCACCATTGGGTATGGGGCGTTTGTTGGCAACAATCTCACCAGTGTGACCATTCCTGATTCAGTGACCACCATTGAGGGGTTGGCGTTTAGATACAACAATCTTACCAGTGTGACCATTCCTGATTCAGTGACCATCATTGGGGAGGGGGCGTTTTCAGAAAACTATCTTACCAGTGTGACCATTCCTGATTCAGTGACCACCATTGGGGAGGGGGCGTTTGATTATGGTGTGAAAATTAAACGAAATTAATACGTTTTTGGGTGTTGCCACATTATTATGTGGTAATGCCTGAATGTGTAGGATATTACGTGTCCACATCAAATTTAATTTGGATGTGGTGGCCTACAGCGTCCTAGCTCGATGCGCAGCATCGCTATCTTGGCCAATCAATAAACAAGACGGCAGAACTGACCGACAAAAGCCATTCAACCGTGAAGCGGGTAAAGGCAGCTATGTACAATAAAACAAGCCCATATACAGGGCGGTATGTAGCATTTCATGTGGAAGAGTGACCAATATGTTCAAAAGAAGTGATCTAAAAAGTATAGATTTCAAAAATGATCAATTAGAATTTTATCGAGGGCTTTACTCGACTTATTACAATCAGTTTGCATTTAGAGTGGCAGCGTCTGAAGAAAGTATTCGAATAACACGGGCACCTAAGCTAGAAAAAGATAATGGCTTGTTGTTTTGGCTAGCCGCTGAACTTCAAGAAAATTGGAGTGGTAGAGAGCAATACTTTCAGCGCTTCATTCAAAGCTCAGATTTTAAGGAAATATCTGAATCTGAATTTAATTCAATGGTATTTTCACGGTGTGGTGAGTTAATAACTAAACCGAGCTTGCCGCTTAGTTCTGGTAACTTCATAGGGGCTCTTGCCATGTGTACTATGGAAACAGAGCTAACAGTTGATTTATTTGCAGAATACGATAATGAGTATATCCATTTTATTTGAGAGTCTACAGCCTAACAAGAGGGAGCGTATTAAAAAAAACGGGCTTGTTGCAACAAGCCCTATGTTATTGATGGTGCTTTTAACCACCAAAGTTTTCTAGAAACAATACCTGGGAAATGGGGAAGTAATGGTGATTACACGCTTTTAGGAACAGGTGTTAATAACTGTCAATCTTACACTAGTGCTGTTCGGGAAGAGATTGAATCTTCTTTTAAACAAGAGTAATGATTAAATGACTATAAAAAAAAGCATAGTATGTACTTTTTTGTCGATGTTAATTTTCGGATGTTCTAATGATGAAGAAATTGGAGGTTCAGTTCTTATATTTAATGAGAAAGAACAAGCATTAGAAATTAAAGATATCACTACTAAAATTAAAAAATTCTCATTTCCTGTTTTGGAAAATATCAGTCAGCCTATTATTATTCAGGGAAACAATGACTTTATATCTCTTACTGAAGGGTATGGTAAAGATGAACATGTAATAGATCTTAATTCAGGAAAAGTCTCTTATAATAAAAACACTATTGCTAGTGTAGTTATCTCCGATGAAAGTAGGTTTTTCTTTGAAGATGCTGATCCTCCGAGGCAATATCTCTTTTTTCAAAGTGGTGAGAATTTGAAGAAGCTAACTACCATCACTAATTCTAGTGCGGTTAGTGGTGATATTATTGGTAATAGTTATGTATCATGGTATATACCTCGTGAAATGAGGATGATTATATATACATTTTCCGGACAGTTAGTCGATGATTTCACTTTAGATTGTACTGATGCAATTTATTTAGGAAATGGAAAAACCTTTTGCCTAAGAAGTAGTAGTCCGTCAATAATATATGATGTCCATAATAAATTGGAAGAGGTTATTGATCTAGATTTTACTGGTCACCATATATTGTCACTATCAAAAGATAAAAATGTAGTTTTCTTTATGGTAACCTCACTCTCTTTTGATAAAGGTAGCTTTTTATCAGAAATGTTAGATATATATAGCTATAATATTAATGATAAAAAATCGGAGCTGGTTGGAGAAAAGGTTCAGCACTACGCTTCCGGTCTTAATATCCTCATTGAAAGATAATTATATTGGGTAAGCGTCTTTAAAGGGGCTTGTTGCAAAAATTGAAGATGTTTCTGAGGTACCCATCTGGGTGCCTTTTTTCATGCATAAATTCCAAAGATATTGAAGAGTTCATTGAGGAAGGCGGTTCTCTCCTGCATCCTCATCTTCGGTTCATCACGACGCAATCAAAAATCAAACTGGCCTTTGTTCAAGGTTGTTGCAACAAGCCCCAAAGAAGTGAAATCGACGTTTCTGAATTATGCAGTGAATCGAATGATGGGGAAGACGGTCCATCCCAACAATTTTCGAGTCTCTTGTCGAACCCTAGAAGAACACGGCCTAATTATGCGCAGGAAGGAAGAGTTGGACTGGTATGTGAATATCACGCCTGAAGGGTTTGATTTGGCGCTGGGTTGGATACATGGGGGAGAGTCTTAAGTCGAATTTTGTATCAGGTCGATGTAACAGACATTCTGCCTATAGAAAGCACGTTTTGCCTAGCCTTTTGAACACTATAAATTTATAAACTTTAGTAGCATACCTAAAAAACTAAATTCAATGAGGTTGGTATGTCTGTACCCCTTGGCCGTGGCTTTCCCTTTCCTAGTCGTACTTCTAAGTACTGGGAAACGTGGTTTCTGTTGCAAATTTGTGAGTGTTTAAAGTGAGTAATGGTTTTTTTGAGGTCTTAAAATGAAAAAAAGTAAAGTTCCTATAGTGTTTTTAGCCTCTATTGTGGTGGCCGTGGGGAGTACGTACGTGGCAAATGGCCGGATAAGTGTTAATCCCATCCCCAAAACTCCAGAAGGAAGTACGAAGTCAATGGTGCTAACTTTGGCGATGGTGGACTTTGATAAAAAAACGGGGATGATAAATCGATATTCTGCATCGTATCCTAGTATTATCATTCCTAAAGTATTGGATAGTGTAACAGTTAAAGAAATAGGGGAGTGGGCGTTTTATGGCAACAATCTCACCAGTGTGACCATCCCTGATTCAGTGACCACCATTGGGGAGGGGGCGTTTGGAGGCAACAATCTCACCAGCGTGACGATTCCTAATTCAGTCACCACCATTGAGGAGGGGGCGTTTGCAAACAACAAGTTCACCAGCGTTACCATCCCTGATTCGGTGACCACCATTGGGGAGGGGGCGTTTGCAGAAAACAATCTCACCAGCGTGACTATTCCTGATTCAGTGACCACCATTGGTGGGGGGGCGTTTTCAATGAACAATCTCACCAGCGTGACGATTCCTGATTCAATGACCACCATTGGGAAGAATGCGTTTGGAGGCAACAATCTTACCAGCGTGACCATTCCTAATTCAGTCACCACCATTGGGAAGAATGCGTTTGCAAACAATAATCTCACCAGCGTGACTATTCCTGATTCAGTGACCACCATTGGGGAGGGGGCGTTTGCATACAACCCGCTCACCAGTGTGACCATTCCTGATTCAGTGACCACCATTGGGTATGGGGCGTTTGCTTACAATAATCTCACCAGTGTGACCATTCCTGATTCAGTGACCACCATTGGGGAGTGGGCGTTTAGATACAACAATCTTACCAGCGTGACGATTCCTGATTCAGTGACCACCATTGGGCAGGGGGCGTTTACAGAAAACAATCTTACCAGCGTGACCCTTCCTAATTCACTGACCACCATTGGGAAGTGGGCGTTTGGAGGCAACAATCTTACCAGCGTGACGATTCCTGATTCAGTGACCACCATTGGACAGGGGGCGTTTGATGATAGTGTGAAAATTAAACGAAATTAATACGTTTTTGGGTGTTGCCACATTATTATGTGGTAATGCCTGAATGTGTAGGATATTACGTGTCCACATCAAATTTAATTTGGATGTTGTGGCCTACAGCGTCCGGCTGTGATAACACACTGTAAGGATTTATAGGATGATTAGAGTATATTTAGTTATTGCTTTGTCTTTTTGCCTAATTGGATGCCCCGGTTCGGAGGGAGATACAGGTGATATAAATGTAGATATTGGAAATACAAAGTTATCAATCCCCAAGAAGTATCTTTTGTCAGGTTTTCCACAGTCGCTGGTAGCCAAAGGCAAAGAATTTGATGTTGAGAAAAGCATCTTGCTTGGTGTGCCTGTGTCTGACTTAGGTTTTACTTCTAAATCACACTCAGGCCTTATTGATCAGGTAACTACTTTGATCTCGGGATTGAGTAATCGACTCAATCCCGATGCTGTAGATGCATGGAATCGAAAAGGTTTATTTGAAAATAGAATTGTTGAGTTTGATGATGAAATGAAACTTTATCGGGTTTATCCAGAAGCTGGGTACCCAACTACGTGGCATTACTTTAAAACATCACCTATTGTTGGGGGGGAATTTCGGTTAAACTGGGTATCCAGTTGTATGTCTCCTCCAGGAACGGATGGCAAAGATTTATCAAAAGTTTACTGCCATCTTATTAGTTATTACAAAACTGTTGAAATCCAGATGTCTTTATATGGTGATAACATAAAAATCATGAACTCTATTAACTCTAGCTATCTCAAATTACTGTCTAGTTGGGAAGTTAACAGTAAGTAATTGGAAGCTAATTCCTATCTGAGAACCTTAGTTCAAACGTATTAAAGAGTTATTTAGCATGGCGGGTTGTGAGGTTTTTGCAACAAGCCCACACAAACAGCGTGTCGCATAAGTACTAAAACGTTAGAGATAAAAATGAACATAGCACTCCGAAAATTAACTAAAAAACATTTACCTGCATTTTCAATGCTTTGGCAATTTTATCAATACCATCAAAGTAATTTTGATAACGAAGATATCGATAGTTCAGGCAGATTTGATATTGATGAAGAATACCTCAGAGGTGTCGCTGCGGGTGACGAAGACTGTGACGCTTACTTAATCGTTGTTGAAAACAATCTCGCCGGTTTCGTGACTGTGGAGTCCACAGAAATATTAGAGCGTGAAATGCCTGAGCTGTCTGATATTTTTATCCTACCTAAGTATCGTTCAAAAGGGATCGCTGTGCATGCTGTTCGCCAGTTAATGTTAAATAGCTCATCAAATTGGCATGTAGCCGTTTATAAAAAAGACTGCGAAGCATTAAAGTTTTGGGACAGAATTTTTGCGAAATTACCGATTGAGAATGTATTGAAAGTTGAACCATCTGAGACCGAAGGCTTTCATGAATTTGTGATTACAAATAAATAAAATATGCATGACATGATGGTTATAAGGGGCTTGTTGCAAAACCTCACAACCTGCCTGTGAGGTTTTTTGCAACAAGCCCGCATTTTTACTATGCGTTGGTTTTAGTGATTAAGGTGGTATGAGGTTACATCAGTGTTGCGTTACTCACTTCTAACTAAATGACTAAATTAACTATGCCACTACACAGATTCTATCCAAGATGCATAAAACAGGACGGGTATATGTATAGCAATGAGAGGGTTATCACCAAACAACAAGTCAATGCTAACTCTGGGTACGTGGTCATTTCTCCATTAAAGGTGGCTTGGGTTGGTGGCATTTTTCTAATATCTATCATTGGAGGCTTACTCACATTTTCTTGGGATGCGCTCGTTGTTTTCGCCATTTCAACAGCAATTTCTTTATGTTTAGGGCATTCACTTGGAATGCATAGGCGGTTGATACATAAAAGTTACCAGTGCCCTAAATGGATGGAGTATTTGTTTGTTCATTTGGGAGTTATCGTTGGACTTGGAGGCCCTTTCGGTATGATTTGGACTCATGATATTCGTGATTGGGCACAGAGGCAGGAACAATGCCACAGCTACTTCGGTCATCAACAGCCAATGCTAGTCGATTTTTATTGGCAGTTGTTTTGCGATATTAAGTTGAAAAGTCCGCCAAAAATACAAATTGAGCCTGAAGTTGCCAATGACAAAGTCTATCAATTGATGGAAAAAACTTGGATGCTCCAACAATTACCAATTGCGGTGCTTTTGTTCATGTTGGGCGGGGTATCATGGGTAATATGGGGAGTGTTTGTTAGAGTCTCAGTATCTATCTTTGGTCATTGGTTAATTGGCTATCATGCCCATAACGAAGGTCATCGAGATTGGCACGTAGATGGTGCCAGTGTTCAAGGTCATAATGTGCGTTTTGCTGCAATTCTTACGATGGGTGAAAGTTATCATAACAATCACCATGCATATCCGGGGTCTGCTAAATTGGCACTTTATAACGGACAAATTGATCTTGGGTGGTATGTATTGAGGTTGTTTTCTCGTTTTGGCTTGGTTTGGAATGTAGTTTTACCTCATGATTTGCCTGATAGAGCCGAGTTAAGGCGGGCTTGTTGCAAAAACTGAAGATGTGTCTGAGGTGCCTATCTGAGCACCTCTTTTTATGCGTAAATTCCGAAGATATTGAAGAATTCATTAAGGAAGGCGGATCTCTCCTGCACCCTCAGTTTTAGGGAGGGTTACACAGATATGGAAAATTTGTGGTGAAGTGCTAGTACGATGAGCAAAATCGCACTAGCAAAAAGTAAAATTTTTTAGTTTCGTACTAAACAACTTAAGTTAAATCAGAATGAAATGCCTAGACCTTTCTCAAGGAAAGCTAGAAAAAAACCATGATCCAACACCAAAGCCCCAAAGCGTTCCACCACATAAAGGCCTTAAATTTTTTAGAATCTGTTTGCTCACGATGCCGAATAAAAGGATAAGCAATACAGTAATTAATAAACCGACTTCCAACATCCCACGATGCTTGATACTTCGGTCTCATATAACCGTTATAGTCGTAATACTTATTTAAATCTTTAGCCAACTGCTTATCTATGAAAATAATGTGTTTAAAACTACCCAGCGAGATCATTGGTAATACAACTACCGATGGAAAGCACCAGGCTATGGCATAAATAGCTATAAACTTTCGAGCAAAAAATAATATTACATCAATAGATTCTATCATTCGGTAGCCCACTCATACGCAAAATCAGCTCCCCATTTACCAGCAGCAGTGCCGAGGTTTTTGCAACAAGCCCCTTGATATGGACCATCAGCCATCTTTTGCGGCCCAAGTAGCCGGTAGAGAAGCGGCATTAGGTAGAACTCTAACAAAAGCCGAACGTTCTGCTTTGAAAGCTAACACGCCAGCAGTAGCGTCACCAAGGAAAATACATCAGCAGACCAGCCCGACTTATGGCGGCAGAAATACTCCGGCGCGAATAGCTGAAGATGCAGCAGATCTTGGATCAGCTGCTGCACGAGATCGTGCGATTTTTAACGAGGCAATGAGAAACCGATGACTTTAACTATTGAAATGATAGCGAGTTACTTAGGTAAAAATAGCTCTGCGATTCTTTCCGAACATCCTTTTAAAGACTGGAAGTATGAAAAATCGACTGAGAATGACCTTGAAAGTACTCAATTTGATTATGTCTTTCCGGACGATGGAATGGACTTCGTAACTGATGAGCAAGATAAGGTCAGTAGTATTTATCTATACTTCGATGGGTGCCGAAACTTTGGCGAAGACCTTAAAGATTTGGAGTTGAATTCAAGGCGCAATGAAGTCATTGTCTTATTCGGTTCTCCATCTAAAAGCGGTGACGCGATCAGTGACCCAGTTCTCGGTGAGTACGGAGCTTGGGATCGATTTTCACGCGCTGGGTTTGCTATCCATATCGAGTATCGTGTGGGCTCAGAGACAATTAATAAAGTTACCTTGATGCGAGCTGACGTAGTGCCCTAGTTCCAAACGGGCTTGTTGCAAAAATTGAAGATGTTTCTGAGGTACCTAATTGAGCACCTCTTTTCAGGCGTAAATTCCATAGATATTGAAGAGTTTATTGAGGAAGGCGGAGCTCTCCTGCACCCTCAGTTTCGGCTCATCACAACTTAACCAAAAATATAACTGAACTACTTTACAGTGTAATAGATAATGCAACAAAAAACTAAAGAATATCTCACCTCCATGGGTTGGAGTAGTGAACGTATGGTTGAATTACCTGAAGAGTATTCAGCCTATTCAATCAATGACAATATCAAAAGAATTCTGAGAAATATATACGGTCTCACTTTAATTGATGACGGTGGTTATAAAAGACCTTTAATTCTGACGAGAGATAATTTCGTTTCTGTAAAAAGGATTGTGTCAGAAACGATTGAAGAATTTATGCTTCCTTTTGAACTATATCCAATTGGTACAATGGACGATATGCCTGGTTACCTATTTTTGGATAAACATGGACGCTTTTATCACTCAGATGGAGACATTTCTTTTCTAGGTGAAAATTTAGATGAGTTTATTGAAACTATAGTTTTTAGGGAAAGAAAGTGGGTCGTTATCGAGTACCCAGAGCCTTGTATGTGTGCCAACTACCCAGAAGGTGTTGAGAAAAAATTAACATCTTCACAAAGGCTCACCTATTATAGTACCACAAAGCCAGCACCTTGGTTGTATGACATCGAATTAGGTCTTATTCCGCTGTAAATCGCTTTTTTAAAATGTAGAGTTATATCTGGGGTGTTCTTATGAGCACCTCATTTTTATTCTCTGGTTAATAATGTTTCCAGGGTCATGACTCCAACCTGTTGATTAAGTGTAATATTCTCGTTCAATAAAGGTGCCGATAACCTTATCGTGCATTTCTTCTGATTTAGAGAAACCAATGGTTTTCCTGGCTAGACGCTTAATACGAGATCTGAGTGTAAGGTTGGTTCTTTCTATCCTTTGGGTGTATCGTTTTCCAATGATATGTTTCTCTTTCGGGAGACTCGATGAGTACACGCTATAGTCATCGGTGCAATAAAATGGGATTGTGAATTTTGATAATAGCCGTTGTAGCTCATTAAAGGTATCGGTATCTCTTTTCCCAAAAGCATGAGCAATCACACGTTTATATCGAGGTTCCCATGCGTACCAAAGCCAACGTTGATTTTTCTTCTTAGCAACAAATGACCATTGCTCGTCCACTTCGCATATCAATTCAATATTGGCGAAGTCAAAAGGTATCGTTGTGACTTGTTTTGGCGTGAGCTTTTTTTAAAGTGCGTAGTACGGTGTTATATCCCACCTTTAATACACGTGCGGTTTCTCTAACACCAGAGCTATTCATAGCCATATCTACGATTTGTTCTTTAACCCATGGCTTGTAGGCTTCGTAGGCATAATCGAGTTGGAATGAACGCTTGCAATCAAGGCAACGAAATCGCTGAAAGCCAGCAGCCCCTATACCATGTTTCCGTACAGGCTCGCTTTGATTACAAAAGCGACAGTTTACTTGAATGGTAGCCATCGAAATACCTCTAAAAAGTGAGGTCATATTCTATCACACAATCAACAGGTTGGAGTCATGACCGGTTTTTGCAACAAGCCCCTTTGGTGGGCAGTTTAATATTTCTTCTGAACGATAATTCTCAGAAAAATACCCCCCTTCTGGGTGTGGTCTTAAGTTGAACTTGTCAATTAAATATTTAACTACTGAAGACATAATCTTTAATTCTTATTAATCGTGGAGATAAATTATATTTATATATTTATAAAATTCAAATGTAAATCATTCCGACTTCATATAGTGTGATCTATCAAACATTAACTGGGATATTAAATTACAAATTTAATTTTAATTTATTCTCTAAATCTGGTTTTGTCGCAAACTTTTGGAGACTTGGGCATAATTAAAGGCTTGTTGAAAAAACCTCAGATACATCTTTAGTTTTTTACAGTTTGAGGAATTAGCCCAGCACAGTCGATTATGCAAAGAATGCAAATGATATAATTAAAACAAATTTCTTGAACAATCAGTTGCACCTTGATAATCTTAAAAAAGTAACGGAAGTAAACCATTTAATTTCAATACCCTACTAAAATCCATAAATTTTTATATAATAAAAACATCAGAAGTTAATATTAATGAATACTAATAATCCAAGTTTATTATCAATGCTTATTGGCCAACTTTCAGCCAATAAAAATAGGACAGCTATTAAAAAAGGAAGCCTACAATATACATACAAGGATATTATTAAAGGTGCTTGGGCTGTTTCACAACTATTAAAAAAGATATTTACTGAAAAAGGGCAGTATATTGGTATATATACTGAACAGGACGAAAGTATGTATTACGGCGTATTTGGCGCCCTATTATCCAACATGGGATACGTTCCTCTAGCTCCAGAATACCCCGACGAACGTATCGAATATATGATTTCAGATTCTGGTGTAAAGGTCATTTTCACCAAGCAGAAATATGTAGATAAACTTCGCAACTTCATTGATGACGATACACACATCATCATACTAGAACAGCTTGACTTTTGTTCATCAGATGCATTTATTCCTGAACTCCTTGCTCAGCCTCAAGAGCACGAAAACTCGCCAGCTTACATGATTTATACCTCAGGGAGCACAGGAAAGCCTAAAGGTGTTGCTATCAATAGCCATAATATTGCCAATCAGATGCAGTGGGTATCGGAAGAGTTGAAGTTCAATAACAGCAAAACCATCTTGCAAAAAACACCAATGAGTTTTGATGCCGCCCAGTGGGAAATACTGTCCATTTGTTGTGGTACAACCGTCGTTCTTGGTGACTCAGACTTGTATAAGAACCCAAACAAAATTATTGCTGAAATAAAACAGCATAATGTGACATCTCTTCAATGTGTACCAACCCTACTAAAAGCTCTGCTGTCATATCGTGAATTTTATTCATGCGATAGCTTAGTGGAAGTGTATTGTGGCGGAGAAGCACTCACCAAAAAGCTGGCGTTGGAGTTCAAAGAGCATCTACCCAATAAGCGATTGATCAACCTGTATGGTCCAACAGAATGCACGATTAACGCCTCTTATCTTTATGTTGATCTGAATAAGCTAGAGCACTATCCAGAGGTTATTCCGATTGGCACTCCTGTTAGTAATACCGAAATATTCATCTGTCGTGATTCAGGGGAATTGGTCGAAGGCCATGAAGTGGGTGAGATCTGCATCAGCGGGGTTCAGCTATCGCCGGGCTACCATAACAATAAAAGGGCAACTACCGAAAAGTTTATTCTGACTCAAGGCCTAAACCATCAAGCTGAGCAGTTAATCTATAAAACCGGAGATTTAGGTTTTCGCGACAACATGGGTAACCTCCACTTTGTAGCAAGAAAAGATCACCAAGTTAAAGTCAGAGGGTATCGCATCGAGTTGGACGAAGTGAAAGTCGCAATAGAAAGCCATGACTGGGTTAAGCATGCTGGAGTTATTGTTACGGAAAATTCTCGAACGGAAAACAAAGAAATATCAGCCTATGTAGAACTAAATCCAAGAGAAGCTGCGCTAATGGACCAAGGGCTAGACCAAAGCCATCACGTCTCCAAAAACAGCAAAAAGCAAGTCAAAGCCCAGCTGTCTAACCCTGGGGTGAGAACATTTTCATCAAATGAGCGAAGCGTCAAACTGCCCGGTCAATCCGAGACCACAGCGCAGTCACAAAAAGCGTTTGCGAGAAAAACATACCGGAGCTTCAAAGGAGAGAAATTGGACGTTCAAGATTTAATCTCGTTAGTGTCTCGCTCCAATCAGACCAATAAAGACGCTGGATTCAATCACACGATTGAAGAATTAGGATCCATCATGAGGATGTTCGGTCAGTTTCATAGCTCAGAGAGATTACTACCTAAGTATTCTTACGCCTCTCCGGGTGCGCTCTATGCCGTGCAAATCTACGTTGAATTATCTGATATATCGGGAATTGCAAATGGTGTCTATTATTACAACCCAATTGACCACTTATTCACTTTGGTCAATACAACGACTAAACGTAACCAAATAAAAATTCACCTAGTCGGCATTCGTTCGGCCATTTCCTGTGTATATACAAACAATGTCCTTGAAGTGTTGGAAATGGAAGCCGGTCATATCATAGGCATGTTTGATGATGTCTTATCTGACTACGGCTTGCATGCTTCAAAGTTGTACCAATCCAGTGACCTTGCCAGTGGAGTGATCACAAGCAGCGACTCGTTGTACCTGGCGAGTTTTGATGTCATTACTGACCCCAAAAGCGCTCACAATTCTCCTGTAGAAACGTACATTCAAGCTAACAACTCAAAAATTGCCCAACTAACGTCTGGAACATACCTCTGCATGAATGGTGATATTAGATTTATCTGCGAAAAAAACATTCGCAAGAAAGACATGATAGCCATCAATCAAAGAGTCTACAACGAGTCTCATTTTGGTGTGTCGTTAGTGGTCTCCGATGAAAGCCGTTGGGATGCGTATATATGGCTCGGCCGTGAGCTACAAAGGCTGCAACTAAACAAACAAGGAATAGGTTTGATGTCGTCTGGCTACAGCTCTAAAACAGGTCATGACCTCCCTTCTTGTAAGCGAATGAGAGACATACTCAGTGGCGAAAACAAAAAGGTCGGCGCATTCTATTTCGCCATTGGCGGTCCTATCACCAAAGAGCAAATTCGTTCACAAGGTATGAAGGAAGATCTCATTCACTCAAAAGGCCCAACTGAAATCCTCAGAGATGACTTAAAGAGAACGCTCCCTATCCATATGATTCCAAATAATATTGCTATCTTGCATACCATGCCACTTACCTCAAATGGTAAAGTGGATAATAACCAGCTCAAACAACTCGCTCTTCAAGGGGAAAATAGTAACAATGCGGTCATTACTCAGCCAGAAAACGATCTACAAACCACACTGGCGCAAATTTGGTCATCAATTTTAGGATACAACAATGTCTCAATAGACGATGAGTTTTTTGCCTCTGGCGGGGACTCACTCAGTGGCGTCATGTTGATATCTGAGATCAATGAGGCTTTGGGTGTTTCCCTACCTCTCCAAGTCCTGTTTAATCAATGCAGCGTAAGAAAAATTGAACATCATATTGTAAAATGCAGTGAAACAACAACGCTTAGAGTTTTGCCATTAAATCAACGACAAGGTGATAAAAAAATATTCTGCTGGCCAGGCCTAGGAGGTTACCCAATGGGGCTTAAGAACCTAGCAGAAAGAGTTGATGACCAATTTTATGGCGTTCAAGCCTATGGGATTAATGAAAATGAGCTGCCTTACTCGACCATAGAGGATATGGCCGCTGAAGACGTTAAAGCAATTAAACAAGTGCAGCCTACAGGCCCATATTATCTTTGGGGATACTCTTTTGGTGCTAGGGTTGCGTTTGAAACGGCCTACCAACTGGAAAAACAAGGAGAGGTAGTAAAACAACTCGCTCTCATCGCGCCTGGCTCACCAAAACTCAATATTGCATCTCATGTAGAGGAAGTAGCCTGCTATACCAATCACAAATACCTCACAATATTGTATTCCGTTTTCTTTAGAAAAATTACAGGTAGTGATCTTGAACAGTGCTTATTACAGGTGAATAGCAAAGCATCATTTATCGATTTTGTTCAACATCACCTACCGGAAATAGACACAGGTACAATCGCGCGTATTGTTTCCATTGTTGAACAAACCTATGATTTTAAATACAGCTTTAGAGAGTTAGAGAAACGAACCATCAAGGCTGAGATTTCTATATTAAAGTCCATTGGTGACGATTATGCATTTGTTGATGGTAGTGATAGCTACTATTTGACAACACCAAGCGTATTCAGCTTAACCTATGATCATTACCAATCGCTGTCTGTTGGTGGCTCTAAAGAAATATCAGAAATCCTCAATGAATCCAGCACTATTTACAACACCATTAACCAAGCTTCATAAGAGAGACACATCATGCCACATGTATTGATTAAACACTTCCCCTCACACATTTCTCGGGAAGACAAAGAACGCATTGCCAATAAGATAGCGAACGTCATTTCATCAGGGTTTGACTGCCCAGATGAGGTTGTCTCCGTCTCCATGCAGGATGTGGAGCAAGAGCTCTGGAATAAAGATGTTTACCAACCTGATATAGAAGATAGACAAGACATCTTAGTCAAGAAACCCAACTACTAATTCACACAGCGTGGTCCAAGACCACGCTATTTAATCTTAAGAGCGGATTATGAACAAATTAGCCTCGAGAAAAAGCAACACCATCAAGCCAAGTTTTACCAAAGATGGCATTTATTTCAATGGTAAGTTCATTGAAAAGTATGGAGAGATAGACCGAAGTACTTATCATGCAGACCCACTTCATTCCAATAAGAAGTTTGGTCTCATTGTTCCTGCCACCAATACGACGATGGAAAAAGAAATCTGGAGCATCCTTATTGATAACCATAACGTTGATTCACTGCGTGGTATTGGCTTTCACACGTCGAATGTACTGACCCCAAAACCTGAGATTAACAGTGAACAAGATATTGAGCGCTATAAAACTAGCTTCTTAGCTGGGTTACAAGACGCAGTCAATATAGCCAAGCTTGCGGACCCCGATCACCTGATATTGGGCATGAGCTTAGAACATATCTTATACGGCATTGACCAAGTCTCTACGCCCATTGATAGCACTATAGCTACCACCAATATGGACTGGTCAACTTGCCATCAAGCCATAGATCTCGCACTCAAACAATATCAAGCGAAAAATATTGGAATTATCACGCCATTTGAAGCGCAAGGGAACGCTTCTGCGAAAAAAATGTTCCAGGATTTGGGTTACAACGTGGTCGCCGATGTTGGCTTAGCGTGTGGTAACACTCAACATATTGCCCATATCCCAGATTCACTCAAGCAAAGCGCTATCTTGGGTTTACTCGATGTGAAAAGCAATAATTTAGACGCAATCGTTCAATGTGGTACAAATATGAGCTTTGTGAACCTCGCAGAACAATTAGAGAGCAGAATCGGCGTCCCTCTACTTAGTATCAACGCCGTTGTGCTTTGGCATGCACTGCGAAGTAACGGCATCTCGGATAAGCTCATCAATGCCAGCCGAATTTTCCGTGATCACTAGCTTGGAGGTTTTAAAACATGAAGAACAAATATTTTCTGCTGGCAGTCATTGGTTTAATTTGGGGCTCTCAGTTTATATTTCAAAAAATTGCACTCACCGCTTTAACACCACAGCTGGTTGGCGTTGGTCGAGCCATCGTGGGTTTTATTACACTATTTGTTATGTGTAAGATGCTAAACGTACAATCCAAGGGTGGCACCTCTTGGATTGTCTACATGCTGATCGGACTGCTAGAAGCATCAATACCATTTACGCTAGTGCCATGGGGACAGCAGTATGTCTCCTCGTCCATTGCCTCAGTGCTTATTGGCACCATTCCATTTTTTGTCATCTTATTTACGCCACTACTAAGTGCAGGGAACAAAATTTCTCGTGCCAGTATTCTTAGCGTCTTCGTCGGTTTCTTCGGCTTACTGTTTCTATTTGCACCGGGCATTATAGAGGGTAATAACTCATTAAACTTTTGGGGGGCCACAGCCATCCTTGGTGCCTCCGCGTCGTTTGGTGTAGCGCTTCTACTACTGTCTAAATGTGGAGATGAGCACCCATTAATTGTGGCAAGAAATGTATTGGGCTCAGCTAGCTTACAGATATTACTGATTTCACTATTTACTGGTAGTCAAATACCAAGAAATATAACCTTAGATTCATTTTTATCTATCGTCTACCTAGGTGTAATGTGTGCAGGAGTAGTGTATTTCCTATATATGATACTCATCTCAAATGCTGGCCCAGTATTTGCTTCATTAACTAACTACCTTGTCCCAACCTTCGGTGTATTGATTGGCTTTGCTTTCGCTCATGAACATGTTGGTTTAAACACTTGGGTAGCATTATTACTCATATTGATAGCTGTTGCATTTAACCAAAAAAAAGCAACTGGTGAGATAGTACATGAGTAGTTTGGGGGAGGTTATTACGACTATTTGCTAGAAAAACCTTGTAATATGTGTTTCAGGTTTCAAGATACTTTTTCTGGGCTTGTTGCAAAAATTGAATATGTGTCTGAGGTGTCTATCTGAGCACCTCTTTTCATGCGTATCTTTCAAAGATATTGAAGAGTTCATTGAGGGCTTTGTAGCGACGTAAGCAGCATTTGAGAAATTGATAAGCGGCCTCTTTATTACGCTTGTGAGAGAAGAAAAAATCCACCGTTTCCCCGCGTTTATTGATGGCTCGATAGAGGTAATGCCATTTGCCTTCCACCCTGACGTAAGTTTCATCAAGTTGTCCGGGTGAATTGATAACGGCGTAACTTCTTATGTAGGATAGGGCCATACCACCGCACACACTCATATAGATGATAGAATCAAGCATGCTTTTAGAAAGGTATCTTTCAAACAAGATAGTTTGGCAAGGCCGCATCCCAAGAAGCTTTTTTCAAGTTTCTTTTTGTAAAAACAAATGAGGAGTAAAAATGCAATATGACCATGTCGACCGTTTGTTGGTGCAGTGGCATCATCAAAGACCAGATTTGGATTGTTCACCGATGGCAGTAGTTGGCCGACTCAGCCGAATGAGTAGAATGTTTGATAGTAAAATCAATGCTACATTTAAAAAACATTCATTAAGTTCAGTGGAGTTTGACATCTTAACTACACTTCGGCGCTTCAATGAACCCATGACACCAACTGAGCTCTATCAAACATTAATGTTATCTTCTGGTGCTATGAGCACACGTATTGAAAAACTTGTACAAAGAGGGTTTATTGAACGTATTGCTAACTCAGAAGATAGAAGAAGCTGTCGTGTTGTTCTTACCCCAGAGGGCTCCATCCATGTTAATAAAGCTCTAGAGGATCACTTAGTTAATGAAAAAAAGATGCTTGAACCTCTGTCAAATGAACAGTGTGAACAACTATCCCAACTGCTCCGAGCTTGGCTACTGGCTAATGAATCTTAATTACTAACCCATAATATCTATTGTTTAAGCGGGCTTGTTGCAAAAATTAAAGATGTGTCTGAGGTGCCTAACTGAGCACCTCTTTTCATGCGTAAATTCCAAAGATATTGAAGAGTTCATTAAGGAAGGCGGAGCTCTCCTGTACCCTCAGTTTCGGCTCATCATTACGTAACCAAAAATCAAACTGACCCATTTGACGGTGTAAAAAATGAAGTAATAGATAATGAAAAAAAGAACTGAAGAGTATTTAACCTCCATGGGCTGGAGTAGTGAGCGTATGGTTGAATTACCTGAAGAATATTCAACGTATTCAATCAATGACAATGTCAAAAGCATTCTAAGAAACATATATGGTCTCACTTTAATTGATGACGATGGTTATAAGAGACCTTTACTTCTAACGAGTAAGGATTTTGATCTTGCAAAAGAATATGTTGTTGAAGCTATAGAAGACTTTAAGTTTCCTGTAGATTTTTACCCAATTGGCGAACACTCTGAATTTGCAGGTTACTTATATATAGATAAAAATGGTGATTTTTATTACTTAGAGGGAGAGCTATACTTTTTAGGCTCAAATTTAGATGAGTTTATCGAAGCGATAGTTTTCGAGGAGAGGGATATGATCGGGATCGACAAGCCTGAACCTTGTTGTTGTGTCAACTATCCAGAAGGTGCTGAAAGCAAACTAACACCCTCGCAAAGGCTCACTTATTTTAATTGGCAAACACCGGCCCCCTGGTTGTATGACATCGAATTAGGTCTTATTCCACTCTAAATCGGTCTGTTGCAACAAGTAAAGTTATATCTGAGGTGTTCTTATGAGCACCTCATTTTTATTCTCTGGTTAATAATGTTTCCAGAGATCGTCACAGCCTACACAGGACATTTTCGCTTTGTTATAACACTGTCGGTACGCATTAATAACATTATGTTAAGTAAAGTCGTTGAGCGGCCCTCTTTCAGGCATGATTAAGCAAAGTGAGCTCAACCCAAGTTACAACGTAACCTAGGTTGTGCTGCTTACTTACCTAGTCTTAGATCTTCAATCTTTCATTGCACAAAACCTACTTAAGCTTTGCAAGCTGACGTTTGAGGAATATAAATCTTTGGGCTGGAGTACCGGGTAATCCCCTCCACCACCATCTGTATTTTCATAGGCTGCTCAAACATGAAGTGAGTTAGGGCTGTGATTCATTAGGTGTAATTGTTTACTCATTTGGCTGTTTTAGTAACAAGTGCCAGAAAACCATCTACGCTATTTTAGCCATGTCGCTGTAAACCTCGCCTAATGACGGTGGAGATATATGGCGTAAGAGGCGATAGCAGCTGGTTTTGGAGTCTACATGAGTTTTTAACGATTCGATTGTTGTTGCGCCAGTAGGGTAAGCAAATTATGAAAGAGGCCACAAGGCAGAAAGTTTACTCTGTTCTGTAAGGTGACTATTTGCAGTCGTAACAGACGAGATTAAACTTTTTTCAAATGTTTTACCTTTGCGCTGATTGAAAGTGTGGGCGGGGATGAGACCAGCAAAAGTAAACAAGAACATACATAAACATAGTAAAAGGTTAATTATGCGAAACGTCATTTTATTATCGCTTGTCCCTTTCGCGTTCGTTTCACAGGCAGCTCAAGTTGTGGAATACACTCAAACTGATCTCTCTAGAGCACTCAATATCGCTGGTGAATCACACTATACCTCAATAAGTACTGAGCTGAGTTATCAAAACATGAATCAAGTGGATATTGGCCAAAAAACGTTAGTTCGTAAACAGCAGTTGCATTACGGCGTTCCTGTGTATGGCCAATCTGTTGTAGTAGAGCTCTCCGCGACAGGTTTTGTTCAATCGATAGACGGCAATGTAGTCGTTGGGATAGAAAACGATTTGAACTCGACAATACCAATGATCAGTGTCAACCAAGCGATTGAAATCGCAACTGGTATTCATCATGATTTTACATCTAATGCGCCTTCAGAGAATGATGCTCACGCTGAACTTATGATCTGGCTTGATGAACAGAATATCGCGTACCTTATCTACAAAATCGATGCAGTGAAAATGAACAATCTACACCATTCTCATTTTATCACGCTCGTAGATGCTAAATCAGGTGAGATTATGGACCAATGGGAAGCTCATCAAACCTCAGGGCTACAAGAACAGTGCGAATCGCTTCAAGAGTGGTCACCTTACGACTACTACTCTGAAGGTTCTTCAGTGAAGTATTGGGGCAACCGCTTTATTGCGATACAAGATAGCTGGGGTGCTGACCCGTATCAGAACTACTGGTTTTGGTCATTTGAAGGCAGCTGTATCGACGATTAATCAACGATAACAGAGAGTTTGGCCATCAAAATGGGCTCTCTTTTTACCCCAATAACTCGGAGTTCCGCTCACTGCCTTTCACTTTCTCGGCTAGAACTAGGTTGAAAGTCAATGGAAGGAATTATGGCATGTTTAGCCGGACGTGAAATGTAAGCGTTGTTAAAGCTAGGGCTGGCTGAGGCTGAAAGAGATATTGCGTTAAACTTCTGAGGCGGTCGTACAACCGTAAAAACAAAAGTGGCGACATCAAACTTCGTCGCCACTTCACCGCCATTTAAACCCTTATAAAAATATAACCTAATGATAAATAAAGGTTATATTTTAAGGTCGGTCTTACTTAGTGTAAGACTGAGCGATGTTATCGATACGATCGTTAGCGCGTTCAGCTTCTTCTTGTGCTGCCATTGCTGCTGCACCTGATTTTTGTACGTCAGATTGAAGAGATTGAACGTTTTGGCTTAGCTCACTAACTTGGTTGCTTAGCTCGTTTAGTTTAGATGTTGTAGCATCGTCAGAAGACGCACAACCTGCTAGAAGAAAAACAGAAGTAGCTGCAGCTGCAATCAACGTTTTGTTCATAAATGAACTCCTTGCTTTGAATGAAAGTTCTACACCGTGAGAAAAATCCTCACATAAGTAGAGCGAGTATAGAATGAATCTATCAGTATATGATGTAGCAAAAGTCAAAAAAAACCAAGTATTTCATAGAGAACCCAATACATGGGTTGAATCAATTGAGTATGTTTTTATAAATTAATGACTTTTTCACGGTACACAGTCTTATAAGTAGTGTGTCTCTATATCTTTACTATCAACGAGTTAGTATCAATTGTAGTTAATGTAAACGCCAAATGGTAAATATTCGGCCTTCTAATACAATTTAGTTTGTGTGATCTCTATCTATACTCCTAGGGTTTGCGTTATCATAGCGCGCTTTTATTTTGTGCTGTGCTAGAGTCTGTTGAGCACTCTTGATGACCATTACCGAAGGTTTTGATACCTTACGGATACTCAAGTTTATCTGGAAAATAGCAGACCCTAGAGTAAAAATGATATGGACAGCGCTCAGACACCGACTATTGATTGGAGAATACTTTGCAATTTAAAGATCTAGGCCTAGACAACCGATTGTTGAAGAACCTAAAACATTACGATTTTAAAAAAGCGACTGACATACAGCAACAGGCTATCCCCGTTGCTATTGCAGGCAAGGATCTACTGGCATCTTCTAAAACGGGTTCAGGTAAGACTTTGGCTTTTGTATTGCCTATGCTTCATAAATCTCTCAAAAACAAGTCGTTTACTGCGAAAGATCCAAGGGCTGTGATTCTTGCTCCAACGCGAGAGTTAGCGAAGCAAGTATATGGTGAATTGCGTTCTATGCTCATGGGGCTATCTTACGAGGCTGCATTAATTCTTGGTGGTGAAAACTTTAATGACCAAGTGAAAGCATTGCGTCGATACCCTAAATTTATTGTCGCAACGCCAGGACGTTTGGCTGACCATTTGGAGCACCGCTCTCTGTACCTAGATGGCTTAGAAACATTGGTGCTTGATGAAGCGGATCGTATGCTTGATTTAGGCTTTGCTCCGGAACTGCGTCGAATTCATAAAGCGGCTAAGCATCGTCGTCGTCAAACCTTGATGTTCTCAGCAACGTTAGATCATGCTGAGGTCAACGATATTGCCTCTGAAATGCTCAATGATCCTAAGCGTATTGCAATTGGTGTTTCTAATGAAGAGCACAAAGACATCACTCAGACATTTTATCTGTGTGACCACTTAGATCATAAAGAAGCGATTCTGGATCGTGTGCTTGAAGACGCCGAGTATCGTCAAGTGATCATCTTTACGGCGACCCGAGATGATACAGATCGGCTAACCGCCAAGCTAAATGAGAAGAAACTCAAGGCTATTGCTCTGAGTGGCAATTTAAATCAGACTCAACGCAATACCATCATGAGTCAATTTGAACGTGCCGTGTTTAAAATATTGGTGACGACAGATGTTGCGTCTCGTGGTTTAGATATTTCGACTGTCACTCATGTCATCAACTTTGATATGCCAAAGCATACAGAGGAGTATGTTCACCGAGTCGGAAGAACGGGACGAGCGGGTAATAAAGGCGATGCTATTTCATTGGTGGGCCCTAAAGATTGGGACAGCTTTAAACGTGTAGAAGCTTATCTGCAGCAAGACCTTAGTTTTTCGACACTTGAAGGACTTAAAGGTAAGTTCAAAGGATTAAAACCGCGTAAACCAGACTTCCGTGGTAAGAAAGCTGCGCCGAATAAAGCAAAAGCTCCGGCGAAGAAAACATCGAAGAAGCCAGTCAAACGTGACAAAGGCTTTTATCAAAATGTTGCAGTGGGTGATAATGTCTTTATCCCTAAAAAGAAGCCTGTTGAGCCAAGTTCAGACGATTAAAGTCAATGTGGCTTGAGCCATTAACAAAGAATACGACTAAGTCCGAGCTTGCTCGGACTTTTTTATCCCTCAAAACAAATCGATATTGCAATTCAGTGTGCCTATACCCAAGCACCTTAAGATGATTTGGTTATAGATGTCATAGAGGTTTCAAACAACTGCAACATAAATGTCACACTCAAATCCTAAAGTGTCTATCGTCCAGTTAAATACAACGGCGTCAATAAGCGCATTAAAGGAAATTGTGATGAAAAAGACAGTAACAGGTGCTCTTGCACTTCTAGGGTTAATGGCTGTAACTTCTGTTTCTGCCAAAGAAACAATCTCTGCTGTAGGTTCAAGTAGTGTTACGCCACTGATGGAAGTTTTCTCTGAAACCTATATGAAAACTCATCCAGATGTATTTATAGAAGTACAAGGTCCAGGCTCTTCTGCTGGTGTTAAAGCCGCAAAAAATGGTTCTGCTGACTTAGGTATGTCTTCTCGTAATCTCAAAGATTCTGAACAAGAGCCCACATTGAAAGAAGAGAAAGTGGCCCTTGATGGTATTGCTGTTGTGGTAAACCCTCAAAACCAACTGCCAGGTCTTACTGCTGAACAAGTAACGGCTATTTATAAAGGGGAAGTGACCAACTGGAAAGAGGTGGGGGGGGCTGATAAACCTATCGTCACCATCACTCGTGATACTGCTTCAGGCACTCGTGGTGCATTTGAAGACATCATGTCCCTAAAAATGAAATTAGCGGGTAAGAAAGTTTCTGCTATCTCACAACGTGCCCAGGTTGCGAATGGTAATGGCGCATTGAAAACCATGGTTGCTTCTAACCCATACGCAATTGGTTATATCTCTTTAGGTACCGTAGATAAATCTGTTCTAGCGCTGCCTATCGATGGCGTTCAAGCATCGGTTGATAATGTTAAGAATGGCTCTTACAAAGTCGCTCGCCCGTTCTTGGTATTGTACAAAGATGGCCAACCTTCTGCTCAAGCTCAACAATTTTTAGATTGGATGCTAACCAAAGAAGCTCAAGCGCTTGTTGAGCAAAATGGCTACATTGCCATTAACTAATTTTGTTTGATTGACTCTTTGCTCAGCCTACATCTTCGGGCTGAGCCTATTTATCGATTGTGTTCAAAGGCATCACTGAGAACCGTGAGATTTTTAAATGACCATCGCAACAGACAGTAAAAAATTTATTACCACCGAGACAATTTCTCGTCCTAAATCCGCTTTGCGCACTAAACGTCGAGTTGATTGGAAAGAACGCATTTTTCATGGCCTGTTTTTGACTAGTGCTGTCATCGGTATTTTATCGCTAGCCATTATTGCTTATTTTATTATTAAAGAGAGTATTCCTGCTTTCCAAGAGGCTGGCGTCTCTGGCATCGTTTTAGGGCAGCATTGGTTACCTCCTGCCTTGTATGGTGTCGCAACCATGATTGTGGCTTCTGTCGCTTCTACGGCAGGAGCGGTTATCGTTGGCGTGCCTATTGGGGTGTTAACCGCTATCTTTATTGCAGAAATCGCCCCTAAGCGATTAGCGAATATCATACGTCCAGCGGTTGAGTTGCTTGCTGGGATTCCTTCGGTTGTTTATGGCTTTTTTGGCCTCGTGATCATTGTGCCACTGATTCAAAATGTCTTTGATGTCCCTGCTGGTAATACGATTTTAGCTGGCATCATCGTCTTAGGCATTATGATCCTGCCGACGGTGATTACCGTTTCTGAAACGTCGATTCGAGCAGTGCCCAAAACCTACAAAGAAGGATCGTTAGCGCTTGGAGCATCCAAGGTATATACAATTTTCAAATTACTCGTTCCTGCTGCTCGTTCAGGCATTATGACGGGGGTGATCTTAGGTATTGGCAGAGCATTAGGCGAAACGATGGCCATTATTATGGTGATGGGGAATGCACCTGCGATGCCTGAAGGAATTTTGGATTCAGCTCGGACATTGACGGCAAATATTGCGATTGAAATGTCTTATGCAAGCGGTGTGCATGCCAATGCGCTTTACGCGACCGGTGTGGTCCTTTTAGTGTTTATTATGACGTTAAATGCGCTACTTCTTTACTTTAACCGAGAAAAAGCGAAATAGACGCTGAATAAAATAGAGGCAAATATGAATCGCGTAAAATTAAAGCAAACTCGCCAGCGTAAAGACAAAATTTTTCACGCTTTGGTGTGGGCTTCAGCCGCCCTAACTGTCGGCTTTCTATTCTGGATTATGTGGTACATCTTATCGAATGGTTTACAACACGTAGATTGGAAGTTCATTACCGATAACTATACTCGTACTGGTGATGAGCACGGTATCTTTCCGATGATTGTATCGACTATTTACATGGTCATCGCATCGATTTCCGTAGCAGCACCAATCGGTATTATGACAGCAATCTATTTAACCGAATACGCCAAAGTCGGTAGTCGATTGGTTAAGGTGATCCGATTCTGTACGGAGTCCCTTGCGGGCATACCTTCTATTATCTTTGGTCTTTTTGGTATGACATTCTTTGTCGCCATATTGGGGTTAGGATTCTCGATTTTATCAGGGGCGCTGACATTAAGTATCCTCATTCTTCCTGTCATTATTCGTACAACAGAAGAAGCGTTAATGGCGGTGCCACAGACGTACCGTGAAGGTTCGTATGGTCTTGGCGCATCAAAAACTTATACGATTTGGCGATTGATTTTACCCAGTGCTATCCCTGGCATTTTGACCTCGGTGATCCTGAGTATTGGTCGAGTTATTGGAGAATCAGCGCCTGTGTTTTTAACCGCTGGTATGGTTGCTCGTATTCCTGATTCGCTATTAGATTCTGGGAGAACCCTTACTGTTCACTTATATAAGTTGACCACTGAGCTATTTACTATTGATGAATGGAATCAAGCCTATGGAACAGCAACGGTTTTAATTGTTGTCGTTCTCATTATCAATACATTAACGAAACTGATTGCCCGACGTCTTAATCGTGCAAACTACTAACTAGTTATACCCAAGTAACCTCAAGATGCTTGGGTATAAATAAAGAAAACAGCACGTTAAGATACAAAATACATTGTGAGATTTAGAAAAATGAACAAGTTTGATATTGAAGGCCTCAATTTATTCTATGGTCAGAACCAAGCGTTAAAATCGATTAATTTGCCGATCCCCGTCCGTCAAGTCACGGCACTTATTGGTCCATCAGGGTGCGGAAAATCGACATTGTTGCGTTGTTTAAATCGCATGAACGATCTTATCGAGGGAGTGAAAATTACCGGTAAGCTGACGATGGATGGTGAAGATATTTATGGCAATATCGATGTTGCAGATTTAAGGATAAAAGTCGGGATGGTGTTCCAAAAACCAAACCCTTTTCCTATGAGCATCTATGAGAATGTGGCTTATGGTTTAAGGGCACAAGGCGTCAAAGATAAAAAGCATATTGATGAAATCGTTGAGCGTTCATTGCGTGGTGCTGCTCTGTGGGATGAAGTCAAAGATCGCCTGAAATCGCATGCATTTGGTCTATCAGGAGGTCAGCAGCAACGCTTGTGTATTGCTCGTACGATAGCGATGGAACCCGATGTGATCTTAATGGATGAGCCGACTTCTGCTCTTGACCCTATTGCCACACATAAAATTGAAGAGTTGATGGAAGAGTTAAAAAAAGATTACACCATCGTTATTGTGACTCACTCGATGCAGCAAGCACGTCGTATCTCCGACCGAACGGCATTTTTTCTGATGGGGGAGTTGGTTGAGCATAATGATACCAATACTATTTTTAGCAACCCACAAGATGACCGTACTCAAGGTTATGTTAATGGTGATTTTGGTTAAGTAAGCGTCAGGTTATCACTCACGCTGTGAATTATTTTTACAACGCGAGCTTGCTTCATAAAGTGGGCTTGTGCGGTGTACGGATAAAAATAACGATAAGCGATGGTATATATTTGCCCCTCTAACTGAGGGGCTTTTTTTCAGTCATTCTACCCAAGTGACTGCAAGATGCTTGATTCAGAGCGATGTCACTACACAGGTGATATAGGTTGAGCGAAATAGGATGAGAGGAATAAACCTACTTGTCCCTAACACATGGCGGCGTTATTTGCCGCCATGTGTTTAATATCCTATTTTGCTGTTCTAGGACTGTCGAGTTAGAGCTTTTCTAGTGAAGTGGTCGATGTACTTTGTTGTGGCTTACTCAACTTTTTGAGCTTGTTGAGCAAGGAGTCTGACGTCCAGTCCACTTTATTGGTTCCAAAATGCGCTTGGTTCATCATTTTGAGCTCTTCTTTAATGGCTTCAAGAGCATCAGGTTCAGCATGATTTACATAATGTTTAAGATGCTGATTAACGGCTTGCTCTATTTTTGCACAATCACCTTGCTTGATGATTTGCTCTAGGGACTGAGCCGAACCATCACTTTTACTGTTTTTACTATGAGATGGTCGCACTCCTTTATTTTTCCATAAAGCAAAAGCCGTGGCAGAGGAGAGCAACCATAAAAGAGCAAAAATAATGGTTAGAGTTCGCCAGATGGGGTCAACTCCAATTTGGCTGGTGTTTGTGGCGACTGTGGGGGCAGCTTGGAGGTTAGGATTGAGGTCAGGCAGCGTGAGCAGTCCACTATCGCTCTTCTCCACATTCAATTTTAGCCCTGTGAGGTTACTTTGTCTGGCTTGGTCACGTTGGCTGTTCCACCATTTTACGTTATAACCCGGTAACGCCAATTCACCAGCTTTAGTCGGGATTAAAACTTGTTTGACTACCATGGTGAGTGTTCCATCAGGTGCGGTATCAAATTGTGGTTGCTCTGGATATACTCTCAAAGAATCAGGATATGAGATATTCACTCTTGGCAAGTACTCAGATTGCGTCCCTCTTGCTCTAATGCGAATAGTACGAGTTATCGATGAGCCTTGCTTGATGTTATTTACTGAAGTGTTAGAAAGATAATTACCTTGCTCGTCTTGCCAAGTCTGCGTCATTTCTAAAGCAGAAGCGGGAAGCCAATTACCTTCGAAGCTGCTCGGTATTTGTTTAACGGTGATTGGAATTTGCTCAGCTTTTGTGTTGATCGGCATGATCTTGGTTGAGCCAGTTTGTCGATCACTGTAAATATAAGAGCCCGTTAACCTCGGTCCATTAAGTTCAAACGTTCCTGGTTGCTCGGCGGTCAGTTGAAAATCTTGTTCTACAACATTGACCTCAAGTCCATCAATGATGCGCTTACCTTGTCTCATGTCACTGGCTGCCTCAATATGCATTCCATTGACAGAAGGTGGCACGATAACAGGATTATCAAGACGACGAGGATCAACATTGATCAAAAGTTGAATTTTCAATGTTGCTGACTGTTTTGGGTATAATACTTTATTACTTAAGTTAAGATTAAATTGAAATAAATCATCCAATTCCGGTTCCGCTTTATTTGCTGAAACGCGTAGCATGATGGGCCGTGTTTTCATTCCATCTATTGAAAAGCTTGGTATGGTGACGTCACCTTCTCTGATTGGAGCGATAGAAATACTCCATTCTGTGCGGACGCTTTTTTGGCCATTGATGCTGTTACTTGAACGACCATATCTAGGTTGACCTAAGAAAAAGTCTTTTTCTAATACATCAAAGTTGATCGCGTCTGAGCTTTGCTCAGTATCGGCAATGATTCTCAGATTAATGACTTCATTTTTAGCGACTTGTGTTGTATTGACACTTGCTTGAAGGGTCTGAGCAATCGCTGAACAGTTAGCGATTAGGCTGGCCACAAAAACAAAGACCAATTTTGCGCCTTGCTTGAACATAGACTTACCACTCCTTATTTGATTTTTGTGGAGATTGTTTTTGTTGCGCTTGCAACTGCATTTGAGCTCGAATTAAAAAGCTTGGATCACGAGCGTTTTCTACGGCTTCTAAACGGCGGAATTCAGGATCGTCCAGATAAGGCTTGTCTGTTGGTTGATCTTGCTCTGGCTCTCCCTCCAGCTCGGCTTTTTGCTCTGCATTTTCTTGCTTAGAGTCCGATTTATCTTGCTCTCCGCTTTGCTGCTTTTCTTTTTCTTCTTGGGTGTCACTTTTTTCTGCTGCTTGCTGCTGCTGGTCCTGCTGTTGTTGTTGCTGGTCCTGCTGTTGTTGCTGCTGGTCCTGCTGTTGTTGCTGCTGGTCCTGCTGTTGTTGCTGCTGGTCCTGCTGTTGTTGTTGCTGGTCCTGCTGCTGTTGTTGCTGGTCCTGCTGCTGTTGTTGCTGGTCCTGCTGTTGTTGTTGCTGGTCTTGCTGTTGTTGTTGCTGGTCCTGTTGCTGTTCCTTAAGTTTTTCTTCGACAATAGCGAGATTCTTTTTTGCCGATTCAAAATCAGGTTTCTCTTTAAGTAGTTGTTTGTACAGGTCCGCCGCGTCTTGTAACTGAGCATTTTGGGCTAATGCATTGGCTAAGTTATAACGCCCTTCAAGCGTTGTGTTGTTTTTGAAGGAATTAATGGCAGCTTGGTAGTCTCCTGCTTGGTAGCTTGCGGCACCTTGCCAAGTTGGGTCAGTAAAGGTTTGCTGAGCTTTCTCAAACTCTCCTTGCTGATACCACTGTTGACCTTGCTGATCTTGATTTAAGAATGGGTTGGCTTGTGCTTTGTGTGACATGGTAAAGGGCATAACCGTGATAAACACCATCCATATCATTCCTTTACGGAACAAGAAAACAGCTGGTATCAGTAGGATCGGCAGTAACCAAAAGCCATCATTGATACGCGAGTTAGTCTGCATATCTTCATTTTTAGTTGTGGTCATACTGTCATTGGCTGAATTTGTAAAAGCCGCAATATTTTCAACATCACGATTGTTATGTTGAATAGGAACAAATAAGCCACCTGTGTCTCTGGCGAGCTTTTGTAAATTTTTGAGGTTGGTTTTAGCAATTACAGTATTACCTTGACGATTTTTCATTAAAGAGCCATCTGGAAGGGCAATTGGAGCGCCATCTGCTGTACCAACCGCAAGAACAGAAACTCGAACTTTTTTACCTTGAAGTAGCGCGAGTGAATCGGAGAGCTCTTGAGTACTTAAGTCATCAGCCAACAGAATAATGTCACCCTGATCAACGCCGGCTTGAGTCAACTGTTCCAGAGAGGTTTTAATCGCAGAGGCTAGGTTTGAACCTTGAAACGGCATTAATTCTGGAGACAAATGTTCGATAATGCCCGCCAGAGTGTTTGAATCGGTTGTTAGAGGACTTAGAGTATAGGCATCACCAGCATAAGCAACGAGCCCCGTTGCGCCTTCCTTCCATTTGGGGAGTAGGTCAAGAGCTTTATAGCGAGTCTGGGTTAGTCGGTTTGGCTTGATATCGGTCGCATACATAGAACGGGACATATCCAAAACTAAGACTCGATTCTGACCTAATTTAAAACTAGGCAACGCGTTCTCCTGCCAGCTTGGTCCAGACAGTGCGATGCAAGCGATCATCCATGCTCCCGCCCATATAGCAGAGTAATGCTTTTTCTTAACGGCTTGCCCCAAGGCTTTAGCTAGGTGAGGGGCAATCAGTGAGGATCGCTGGACTTGATAGCGGCTATTTATCGCGATGACAATAGGAATGAGTATCAGTCCTAACAACCAATAAGGCGAGAGAAAAGTAAACTCAGCCATGTTTCCTCCTCAAAATAAATAAAAATACAGATAGGAGTAGGGCGGCAAATAGTGGATATGTGAACCATTCTGATTGAGGTCGCCAAGTTTGTGTGTCACTTGAGACGGGCTCTAGCTGATTGATGGTGTCATAAATCTTTTCTAGCTCTTGGGTATCTCGAGCTCGGAAGTATTGGCCTCCGGTCATTTGCGCAATTTGAGTCAGGGTTTTCTCATCAAGATCGGCAGCGGTATTGACCTTACGCGTCATGAAAAACTCTTTGACCATCATTTCACCCGCACCAACACCGACAGTGTAGATTGTTGCGTTGTATTTCTTGGCGATTTCAGCCGCTTCCACAGGGTCTAAAACGCCCGCGGTATTACTTCCATCACTCAATAAAATCATGACACGTTGAGGAGCATCACCATCAACAAAAGTTTTGGTTCCTAGGCCAATGCCATCACCAATCGCTGTTCTTTCACCGACTAAGCCAATAACAGCTTGGTTGATTTGTTGTATAACCGTTTTACGATCAGCGGTAAGGGGCGTTTGAAGGTAGGCATGATCACCAAATAAAACCAGTCCGAGCCGATCGCCTTGTCGTTTAGCGACAAAGTCAGACAAGACATTTTTGACAGCACTTAAACGGTCGATATACTCGCCATTTAGATTCATATCCTGCTGTTGCATTGAGCCAGACAAATCGACGACAAGCATCATGTCTCGATATTTTGGTTGAAATTCAATAGGGTCACCATACCAAACAGGCCTTGAGCAAGCCACGACAAGTAAGATCCAGATACAGGCAGATAAGCCTTTAGCGATAAGCTGTTTTGGCTTTTGGCCATCTTGTCCGTTCGGTAAATAAGCAAGTTTGATTTCAGCTTGCTGAGTTTCTGCAGGAATGAGCCAATAAACCAGCCACGGTAAAGGCAATAAGAAGATTGCCCACCACCAGATAAACTCGATATTAGCCCATTGTGCAAGACTCGGTATCAGAGTGTTCTCAGTCACGAATTTTTGCCTTTTTCTTTACTGGAAGTGCGTGTTTAACCCAAAAAATACAGTCATCAATTAACTCTTGATCCTGCTCTGTTTGAGAGTTTTGATACAACGCAGCTTGCCATTGTTGTTGTTTATCGACGAAGCGAGAGTCTTTGCTATGACTATCCAAAAATTGATACCACGCGCTTCCTGTTAATGCTGCCACTTCTTCTCGAGGAAAGTAACTGAATGTGACTTGCCGTAGCACTTGTAATGCAGAAGAAGGTGTATGTGAAACATCTGGATCAGTCAGTAGACGCAAGGCTGTTTTTTTGGCCTGTAGCCGTTTCGCTCGTGATTTTATAAACAGTGAAATGATGATGAAAAGAAACACAACACCACTGATTACAACCCACCAACCCCATGCGAGAGGAAACCAGTTTACAGACTCTGGCACGATAATAGGGGCTAAATCTAAGCTTGGATTATTTGTTGTCATCATGAATTATTACTTTAATACTCCATAGGGTAAACGATGGTTAGCTTAGCTGTTGAATCAAAGGTAAACCACTGGATAGACCGTGAAAAGGGATCGCCATAGAGTGACAACGTTGCTTGATTTCTTTCTGGTGCGTCAGAAAACTGGACTCTAAGGCTCGCCGTTGAGTCTTAGAACCAAAATTAAACCACTGGCTACGTTGTCCATCTGATGCTTTTGCTTGTCCACGAAACGCTGTTTCTCCATGTTCTAATGGATCATAAAACTGGACGGTTCTGACGCTGTTATGTTGGCTGAGCTGACGCAATTGCAATAACTCATTCTCTTTCATTTGAGAGAAATCACTCAGCATAATAATTTCGCTCCCTTTGGGAGTTAAATTATGCAAAGTTTCAATTGCGGCCTGATAGTTTTGCTGACGAACAGGGTTGGCTTCTTGAGCCGCGAGCATCCGGTTGTGTGTGTTTACTATTGCATCTAAAATCCTCAGCCCCTGCTTTTGTAACGAAGATGGGCGAAATTCCAAGCATTTCTGTCCATCATCAATTACGGCGCCAATTCGGTCTTTTTTAGCTAACGTGAGCCAAATCATGACACTTGCGAAGTGAGCTAGCTGAATCGATTTAAGAACATATTTAGAACCAAAATATAAGCTTGGACTCAAGTCGATATACAGGATGACCGCTTGTTCTTTATCTTCCGCAAACAGTTTTGTATGAGCTTTGCCTGTTCTTGCCGTTACTCGCCAATCAATACTGCGGATATCGTCACCCGGTTGGTATTGTCTGACTTCCATAAAGTCCATTCCGCGGCCTTTTTGACGACTTGTGTGGTTGCCGCTCATTTGTGACCAAATACTTTGAGCAGGAGGTAACCAACGCACAGATTGGGTCCGGTACTGAAGCAACTCTTCTAGGGTTAAGGTCACCCCATTGGCGTGAGGTGGTAGTGCATGTGATATCGACATGTTTATCACCTATTAAGCGCTTCCTACAAGGTTTAGGAGCTTGCTGATAATTTGGTTTGCTGTCACTCCCTCAGCTTGAGCGTGGTAGCTTAACAGCAAGCGATGGCGAAGAACGGGGTAAGCCATGGCTTGAACATCTTCAGGAGAAACAAAGTCGCGACCACTTAGCCATGCGTGAGCACGAGCACAACGATCGAGGGCGATTGTTGCTCGTGGACTGACGCCCATCGATAGCCAATTTTCAAGCTCTGAGTCATAGTCTCCGGGCTGACGAGTCGCCATGACAAGGCGTACGATATACTGCTCAATGGTGTCTGCCATGTGAATATTGAGGACTTCTTTACGTGCCGTAAAAATATCTTGTTGAGTGAGAGTTGGACGCTCAATCGCAGTGTCACCTTTTGCTTCACCACGGTTAATGCGCAGAATGGCCAACTCATGTTCAGCGTCTGGGTAATCCACATCTAAATGCAGCAAGAAACGGTCGAGCTGAGCTTCCGGCAATGGATAGGTCCCTTCTTGCTCAATAGGGTTTTGCGTTGCCATGACTAAAAATAGCTCGGGTAGTGCATACGTATTGCGGCCAGCGGTGACTTGTTTTTCGGCCATGGCTTCTAACATGGCAGCTTGTACTTTTGCTGGTGCACGGTTTATTTCGTCAGCAAGGATCAATGAATTAAAGATCGGTCCAGATTGAAAGGTGAATTCACCCGTTTCAGGACGGAAAATATCAGTTCCTGTTAAGTCTGCTGGAAGGAGATCTGGCGTAAATTGAATACGGTGAAAGTCACCTTCAACACAATCAGATAGTGATTTTACGGCTCTCGTTTTAGCCAGTCCAGGAGGGCCTTCAACTAATATATGCCCATCAGCAAGCAGTGCAATGAGTAATTGTTTTACTAAATTAGGTTGGCCAAGGATTTGGGACTCAAGATAGTGTTGAAGAGAATTAAAGTTGGTTTTATGCATTGTAGACTCTCTGCGTTATCCATCGATTTTTTTCATTGAATATTGGTCACTTCCATAAAGGTAAAAGTTCCCTTTACTGAGTAAAATTTGTGTCTAAGATTTATCTTTGTGTGTTCCATGCTCTTGGAGATAGGATAAATTTACTGCCTAAGCCATTGTAATGCAAAATTTATTGCAGAATGATTCGCAGTACGTTAATGACGACACCGTACTTGCAAGCGATGCTTTGTAGCTTCAAACAACAGAGTTGGATAGAATATACCCAAGTGCCTTGAGGCTACTTGGTGATAGACGATATTGTTAATGGCGATATGGCCATAATAAGTAGGTAAGAATAATGAAAGATTTCGAAACTGAACTTGAGATGATTGCTCAGGAAGCGGCTCAAGAGAAAGATGTCAAGTTGCCTTCTTTGGAAGAGCAAAAAGAAGTGGTCGCAAAGCTTAAAAAATTAGAAGCAGAAGGTAAGTTGACGCCAGAAGTACTTGAACAACACTTTGGCCAGTTTAATCAAACAAATGCTACCCCCGTTCACTAAATAAATGAGAAAGGGAGCCGCTCCAACTATCTTGAGTTCATTTGAGTATAGTACGGCTCCCTTTCTGATAAAGTGATGCCATAATATTGTATTTAAACATGTTATTTTCGAATATATAGACGACCAATCTGAAGCAATTAGGAAGCTAAGATATGGAGACATTGCAGTTAGCCGTTAATTTTCTTTTTACACACAAAATCATTCTGACAGTGCTTATTCTGCTTGTCATCTCCCTTCTCCGTCGAGTCATTTTATCTCAAATCCGTGGCGATGATGCTTTCATTACAGAAAGTCAGCGTAATTGGATGTCGAGGACAAAAAATGGCAGTTTTGTTATTACTCTGATCATTATTTTTATGCTTTGGCAATCTGAAATCAATGAGTTTGCCTTAAGTGTTACAGCTATTGCTGTCGCAATTGTGGTTGCTTCAAAAGAGATCATTCTGTGTTTTACCGGTTCTATTCAGAGAGCAAGCTCTCGATCTTTTCGTGTCGGTGATTGGATAGAAGTCGGTAAATTGTGTGGTGAGGTCATTGAACACAATATGATGGCGACAGTGATACAAGAAATTGATCTTCACCATGGTCAATATCATTACACAGGGAAAACGGCCACCTTGCCAAATAGCATGTTTTTTACTTATCCGGTGAAGAACTTGAACTTCATGAAGCGCTACGTTTACCATAACTTTTCGGTTGTTGTGAAAGACTTTGTGAATCTATACCCAATTTTACCCATCTTGCACGATAAGATAGAAGAGCATTGCAGTTACTTTAGTGATGTGGCTCATCGCTACAATACCATGATAGAGAAGCACGCAGGGGTGGACCTGCCGGGAGCAGAGCCGCACATACACATCTCTAGCAATATTAATGGTGAGCAGATCGTTCATGTCATGATCTTCTGTCCTACCGATAAAGCCAATCATTTAGAAGAGCTGATTAGAAAAGACTTTATGGAGTTATATGAACAGCGTTTCCCCTTGGTTCACGAGCACTAAGTTTACCATTTGCTATTGTCACCATAAAATATGCTAATGGATCTTGTTGCATATAGTCGTTAAATTACGCTCCCTATATTACAGTTAGTCGTGGGTCGCCAAAATATTTCCGTTCAGGTGCTTTTAAGCCGTTGAATTAGAAAAAGGGATCGACACGTTTGTAGTAGTCAGAACACCAACCAAAAGGACCGTCACCACCTATGGTCAATGAGTTGGGAAAGGGTCGGTTGTAAAATGTACAACCGGAGTGATTTTTTAACCAAAAGATGCCTTATGCAAATCCGCTCAATCTTTCAGTTAGATTTTTATCAGCATTGGTTTTCTAAAACCGAATCGCAGCGTTCAGCCTCTAAATCTTACTTTACCGATCTTGCTTCTATCGCTCTGCTGCTTCTGCCTTTGACCATGTCAAATGCGTTAGCTATTTTTCTTGGTCACTTGTTTCGTTTAAGTGGTTGGATGGAAGGGGCTCAAGTTTTATTTCATGTTGCAGATATTTTAGTCAATCTTTACCCCACTGCATTTTGTATTGTTGCGGGCTATTACTTGTCATATAAAACACGTGCCTCTAGTGCGGTATGCATTATCTATTCGCTGATTTTGTTTTACCTAGTTTCGATCGATAACAATAGCTTATCGCAGACCTTTCGTTTGCCCAATAACCCCTTGTTGGCACTTCTGAGTGCGATGATCACTTTTTCATATCTAAGAATGTTTCATGTGCGGCTGCTTGAGCCACAGGCTCTGGATTTTGCTAGTGCGTTGATGAAACATGTGCTGCACTTTTTTGCATTTATTATGCTGGCTTTAGCACTGTCTCACATTACCACTTTTGTGATGGTATTTTCTGGAGATACAATTTTAAGCTTTGAACTCAATCCAATGACTTTGGAAGGCGGATTACTTTACCAAACCATCCTAGGGCTGCTAGGGGCGATTGGAATCAATGGTCATAATATGTTGTTTACGGTGAAGCAAAAACTTTTTGCCGCGACAGAGGCCAATGTCTCGGCTTGGCAAGCTGGAGATGAGCCACTTAATATTATCAGCCAAGGGTTTTATGATGCTTTTCTCTCGATGGGAGGCTCGGGTAATAGTATCAGCTTATTGCTATGTGTTTTGCTTTTTACTAAACAGCGGCATCACTTGATGTTGTGTTTGGCAGCACTGCCTTTAGTGATGTTTAACATCAATGAAGTGCTCATTTTTGGCTTACCTATTATCTTTAACCCATTATTGATTATTCCTTTTGTTCTGGTACCTTTGGTGAGCTTCATTATTACTTATTTCGCGATTGCCTCAGGGCTGGTCCCTCATGTTGAAACCATTACTAACTGGATGACCCCCCCTCTGTTCAGTGGTTATCTTGCGATGGGGGACCAGTTTGAAGGTGCGCTCCTCCAGTTCGTTATCATCGTATTAGGGATCTTGATTTATCGGCCATTTTACCTTGCCTTCGCAGGTCAAAGTTGTGCCTTACGCCGCACATCTCCTGAATATAGTGATATTGACCGTTCTATTTTTACCTCGCTTTTAGATAGTGTAAAAGATTCTAATAAAACCAGCTTGAGTAAATCGCTTGCACAGAAGCGCCTTAACACAATCTTATCTCAGGGAGAGCTGGTGATGTTTTATCAAAAGCTACAATCTTGTGATGACCAGAACCTTTATTCTTACGAAGCTTTGTTAAGGTACATCGACAAAGATGGTCAAGTGTGCCCACCAACTTTTATTCATGATTTTCAAATTTTGAATGCCATGCCTTTACTCGACAAGTTAGTGATTGAAAAAGTATTGGGCAACATGAAAGCCATGGATCTTTCGCCTGAGTGTAGGGTTGCTATTAACATTTCGGTGGCTTCGATAGAGCAAGAATCATTTGTTCCTCATTTACTTGCTCGATTAAAACACTATGAGATACCGTCGCAATGGTTGGAGATTGAAATTACTGAAGAGGCAATTTTAAGTGATAAAGTATCTTTAACTAACACCATGAAAGCGCTTCACGAGCAGGGCATTCGCATCGCAATGGATGATTTTGGAACCGGTTATGCCTCTTTTCCTCACTTGCTTAAGTACCCATTTGATAAAATCAAATTAGATCGTTCATTACTGCTTGATGCTACAGATGAGAAAGGGAGAGAACTGTATTCGCTGGTGGCTAAGTTAGGCAATATCACCCATTGTGAAGTGGTGGCAGAAGGCGTTGAGACACTAGAGGAATACGAGTTTGTAAAAAGCTGTGGAGTGAACAAGGTGCAAGGGTATTTTATCTATAAGCCTACACCGTTTTCGGTTGTAACAGTGTCATAGCTCTGAATCAAGCATCTTGAGGTCATTTGGGTATACCAATAGTAACAGGGGGGTATACCACCATGCCCCCTGTGAGACCTTGCTATCACTGATTTATTGTAACTTAATTTGCTCTAACTAAGTTGAACCATCAATCAATTTGTAAGCTCAAATTTGCCTTGCATAATGGCCCAATGTCCAGGGAAAGAGCAGAAGAATGTGTAGTCACCATCTGGAGACATCTTCTCTGTGTTAAATGTCATTGATGTACTTTCTCCGCCTCCAATGACCTTAGTTGAGGCGTAGACACGCTCATCATTGGGCTTGATGTAGTTATTTTCTAAGCCTGCCGACATTCCCTCTGTACCCACTGCTTGAACCTTATCAGTATCGGTAATGACCAAATTGTGGCCCATCGATTGAGCTGGCATCTTGCCTGTATGATTAAGTGTCAATGTCACTTCTTTACAGCTTGCTGGTACGCTCAAGGTTTTAGATGAAAACTGCATCGCATCATTAGCATCAATTGAGACCTCGCAATCTGCACTTGCTTGTACGTTAAGACTCATTCCCAAAAGCATGATCGCTGTAGTGGTGCGTAAAGGCATATTCTACTTCTCCATAGGTGATGTTTGAGTAACGGATTGAATCGAAGGATCATTATCCAATTCTTTTAACTAGTATCTGTGCTCTGAACTTGAAATTGACAATTTGTTGCACATTTATACTCAGCATTTTAGATATTGATCAGTTTTAAACGATTTATGAGACAAAACTATGCCATAGATAAAGCAATAGAGGCTTCTCATGACTATTTCATTATTTATCAATACGATATGTTTTTTGTCCATCATGCAGCTTTGCTCAGATTGTAAAAATATGTAAAAGTTATTTCTATTGGTTAATGTTTTTTATATTGACCTTTGTTTTACTGGGGTTATTGCGCAGGTTAATTGGATTTTGTCGAGAAATATTAGATATTAATGAGATATTAGAAGGCTAAGAAGTGAGGCCAACTTCGCACCTTTTATTAAACTTATTAATAACTCCAATTTTTGCAAAATTTATAGAAAAGCCGCCACTTTTTTTTGAGAGATATTTTCCATTTTTACTTCCATTACATTCAGTTACATCCATAGATTGTCATTAAAAAATAAAAACATAAATATAGCGACATCTTAGGTCCCAAGACGACATGTTCTATGTAAGGCGCCTTGAGGTCCGTTCGCTATAGCAATTTTTTATAAATATGATGGAATACTTAAAATGATAAAAAGTAAATTTGCTTTTGTACCTAGTGTGCTAGCACTTGCGATTGGTATGGGGCTTTCTTCTGCCTCTGCTACTGTGGTAACTGATACTGCTGTTGTGGGTACCGAAGGGCAATGGTGGAATAATTATCTGGTTACTCTTACCAATAATGGCTCTTCTCCTGTCGAGTTAAGAGACTCAAAAATTATATTTGACTCTAACCTAACGATGGCGGCGCCTGCTTGGTCTGCTTCAAGTCTCAGTCATCCTATTATGGAATTTTCGAGTGTTGCTCAGGGACAAATCTATCGCAATACATTAAATATCTCTTTTGACAATGGCAGTTGGATTCAGTCACAGTTACCTGCAGGGCAAAGTATTCAGCTCACATTGGGTGTGAGTGGGGTGCTCGATCTCAATCTGCTGCAAAATACTGTGCGTTTGGAAACCAATGGTGATGGTGGGACAGGCGGAGACCCCGAATTGTCTTTTCAATTAACGTCACCTACGAATGGCGCTGAATTTATTGAAGGGCAAACGGTCATTATTTTAGCCGATGTTCAGGCAACAAATACGAGCGTAAAATCGGCGACGTTTTTCGTGGATGGTACGCAAGTGGCAAGCCTTACACAATCACCTTATCAAGCAAGTTGGAGTGCAGTTGGTGAAGGGGCTCATTCCATTAAAGTCGTCGTTGAGGATGCTTCTGGTTTAGTTCAAGAGCAAACCGTTGCCATAAATGTAACCGCTCAAGAGGCGGGGGAGCCAATTGCTCCAGAAGTCAGATTTACAACACCGAGTAACGGTTCAAGTATCATTAAAGATCAAGCTTTAGATATTAATGTTCAAGCTTCTGACTTAAATGATGATCTATCTCAAGTCATTGTAAAAGCGAATGATGAGGCTATTTGTGAGTTTGACGCGACAGTAACAACACAATTTAATTGTCAATGGAATGCAACCAATGTCGGTAATGTTACTTTACAAGCGGTAGCAACGGATGCACAAAACTTATCTTCAACAGCACAAATCAGTATCAGTGTTGAAGAAGCGAGCACACCAACACCAGACGGCTTATGTGCAGAGTTTAATGTTTACCCAGATTGGACACGTGGGGATCATGCGAAAGCTGGTGACATTATGGTACATAAAAACATCGCTTACTCAGCAGCGAGCTGGACACAAACTATTCCCGGTAGCGATCAATCATGGACACACCACCTCAATTGTGATGGAACAGAAGCGGGCACCGCGCCATTGCTGTCTCTACGAAATCCAATGGATCCTGTTCGCTTAGAGGTTGCTGGTTGGCCAAATACTTTCGTTGTCGCTAGTCCATCAACAGCGGCACCCGCAACATTGACGTTCAATACAAGCTCAGTATCGGAATTAAAAAACCTCGAACAACTGACCAATCAATTTGTGCAACTTATCGAACAGGCTGAAAATGCGGGTACGTCTTCCCTCATTATCAGCAGTGACGTGTTGGATAAGGTCACTCAAGACAAAGGTAACTCGATTGGTTCGGTTGCCGTTAAGCAAGCGCTCACAAATGCATTAACTCTTACAGGTAGCTCGATTGATAGTGCAGCGGTGAATGCGCTTAGTGACGATGTTAAAGGTTGGGCTCAGGCACATAACTTAATCCTGAGTACACTTGCTCCACAAGCTAAGTTTGGTTGGTCGCTAAATATTGGTGATTTTGCTTTTGATACACATTCTGGGCGTCAGTCTGTTTGGGATGCTGCGTCTGTTTATACCGCCGACTTATTGAGTAAACTTGGACTGTATCAACTTGATGCAACAACGAAAGCTGACTTTTTGGCCTTTACTAAATCTGGTGCAACAGCTGCGCTAACCAGTGAGCAGTGGCACAATGCATTAGAATATGTAAAACAAGTTACAGATTATGTGGAAGCACCAGCAATGCTGGCGAACATTCCTACTGAACAAGCGGCAAATTACTTTATGGGGCAAACGACGGCAGAACAGAAAATTCGTAAATCAGCATACAGTAACGTTTTCGCTCTGTTATTTGATAAAGATTCAGATGCGTTATCCAGTAAAATTGCTCGTTACCAAAATGCCAAAGTACCTCTTTATTACGTAGGAGAGGAGCTAGAGAAAGGTGCGTTAACAAGTATTGAGGCACTTAACCAAGAGTTAGCCGCTGTTGAAAATGTGATGAACAATGAAGCGTTCTTATATGAAACGCCACAATCACAATGGGAGCCTTCTACAGTTTACAAGTGGGCAGACTTTCTCGATGGCTTGAATGCAATGCACAATATCGGGGTAGCAGGCAATAAATTCTGGTTGTTAGACAGCAGCGTTGATGATGCGACCAATATCAAGTATGCCAAAGTCGCGATTGCAGCATTCCTCGCGCAAAGTATGCAGGAGACGATTCGCTACAACGCGTGTGATGAAAATAACTGGTCTGAAGTCAGATATGGTGCGCCAACGGATTACCCAATGTCTGCAAGTTGTGGTCAGTTGGGTCAGAAATACGCAGATTATGGCGTTAACCCAGTCTCAGGTCTAGATTATGCTTACTCTTGCCCTCGTGATAATAAAATGGAAGTCAGTGCTCTAACTCATGCGAAATGGTACGGAGCGCCAGCACCAGTCTTTGCTGCGCCTGATGCCGTTTTAGAAGAAAAAGGGTTATTGGTTAATGGTCACGTAGGCCGTTGGACAAATAATGGTCACTGTAATGAAGTACCAGAAAAAGTAGATACTTCTAAACAAGTTTGGGAACGTGATTTATGTAAAACTTACGTTGGACAAAAAGCAGGTAGCTTTATTTGGGATGGCAGCAGCCAAGAAAGTGTTGAAGGCTGTGGCTGGTGGGGACGTGGTGTTATTCAAACGACTGGACGCCAAAACTTCGGTACTCTTAACCATTACCTTGGACGCTCGCACGTCGATCCCGATACCATTGGTACAACAATTGATGGAGTAACGGTTGAGGCACCACCAGCGAATCCACTTTATGCCGACCTTGATTTCTGTTCAAACCCAGGACTGATCTGTAGCTCTGAAGAAAACAAAGAAATCAAATGGATCGCAGGTCTGTTCTATTGGGTAACGTCTGTACAAGCGTATAACGATGTGGGCGGTCCATACAGTGATTGGAATTACCATGCTGAACTGAAAAAATATGTAGATAGTGGCATGACGGGATCGCAGTTTATTGATGATGTCTCTGGCATCGTAAACCGTGGTTGCCCTGATTTAACCTGCTCTACAGGTGATGTACATAACGTAGAAGAGCGCCGTGAAAACTTCATGCTCGTACTGCAGAAACTGGGTCTTAATCCACAGTAAACTCTCTGTTAAGTAAATGATAGAAAACAAGCCACCCATTTTCTAGGGTGGCTTTTTTATCACCACTTTTTATAACCATTTTTTATTACATATTTGTAATAGACTATTATGATTTGAATCTTAATTTATAAAATTTCTTTTTAATCAGTTGCTTATCTGTTTTTGGTGATCCTTTGGCTTCTCAGTGGTCAAGGATCGTTGGTTGTATTCTTTGGTCATTCTATGCGATGCTTGCCTGATATTATTGTCAGGCTAAAACAGTAAGTAATGATGGAGTGATTCTTAAGCAATTTCACATTCATCTTACGTAACGTTTTACATGAGCCTGTTTATTACAAATTTTTAATCGTTAAGCTCAATTCTCCTATTTTAATAAATGCCAGAATGTGCTCAATAGAGTTTGACTGATTAAGGTGTTAGGCCATTTTATGCGTAAATTTCAATTATCATTACCGATTCAACTTCTTATCTCAGCGTTGCTTGCTTGGGTTGCCGCCCAATTAACACTGTATTTCTTTGATGGCTCTGTCGATAAAGCCATGCTTGCTGACAACGGTTATTACCAAACTTTGATGCTGGGTAAAACGGCCTATCTTGGTTTATTAAAAATGGTTGTAGGCTTGATGGTGCTATTCTCGCTTGTCGAGGGGATCACAAACATTGGTTCGGTCTTACGACTAAAAGCGTTAGGCGGCCGAACGGTGCTCTTTTATAGCTTTACTACGTTAATCGCCATCGCACTTGGTTTAGGTGCTTCACTTGCTTTACCTGCATGGGAGCCATTGAGCCAAACAGTCCCGGTCGCAAGTGACGTCAGGTTGATTGACGCGGAAGCTGCCGGTGGGGCTGCTATTTTAACGAATCTCGTTAAAATGGCTCTGGTTAACCCTTTTGCTGCAATCGCAAACGGTAATCTGCTGGCTATTGTTGTCTTCTCATTTATGGCTGGGGTAGCGATTTTACTTTCTGTGCCGGCTGGTCACCCATTATTAGACGTTGTTTCTGGTTTAAACCGAAGTGTTAATACGATTATTCGTGGCATTGTTAAGCTGTCACCCATTGCTATCTTTGCAATTGTGCTTGATATCACTTTGACGTCGGATGGTAACCTAATTCAACAGCTCGCTCTGTTCGCATTATTGGTGTTTACTTTAACGATGATCCACGGACTCATTGTATTGCCGACTCTTGCTCGTACACTGGCTGGTATTTCGCCCATCAAACTTTTTAAAGCGATTTCTGCTCCACTTGCGATGGCATTTGCCACCTCTTCAAGTGCTGCAACTTTACCATTAGCGAAACAAACGGCGGAAGAAAACCTTGATGTTTCCCCAGAGGTAAGCAGTATGGTTCTGCCTTTGGGATCAGTGATGAATATGGATGGTACCGCTCTGTTTGAAGGCGTAGCCGCTATTTTTCTTGCTCAGCTGTTTGGGATCGATTTGAGCACTACGGGCCTTGTGATGATCTTCATCATGGCAATGGTATCTTCCGTCGGTGCACCAGGTATGCCTTCCGGTTCGATGTCTGGAATGCAACTTGTGTTACTGGCTGCTGGTATTCCATTAGAGGCTATTGCTATTTTGCTTGTGATTGAGCGCCCGTTGGATACATTCCGAACCGCGGTGAATGTAGAGGGTGATTTAGTCGCTACACTTGTGATTGACCGTTGGCAGAAGAAGCACGCTTTAACCAATGCTTCATCATCAAGCTCAGATTTAACTGCTTAATCAAAATCCAAGCGATATAGAAAAACACGCTCTCCATTTTGGGGGCGTGTTTTTATTATATCCAAGTATCTTGAGGTCGTTTGGATATAGTCAACAGACTTTAGCATAAGGAGTCGGTTAACAATCCTTACTTTGTGTCGGGACTTTCCGCACGCTGAAGTTGTGCAAGGACATCGGAAAGTGAAGGCAGAATAGAATGACCTAATTGACGTATGTCATCATCAGGCTCGACTAAATCTGGAATCTGATAAGCGATCATGTTTGCTGCAACGGCCGCACGTATACCATTGTTAGAATCTTCAAAAGCCAAGCAAAGAGTCGGTTTGATGTTTAAACGCTGTGCGGCGAGTAAAAATATTTCAGGGTCTGGTTTACCATGAGTGACTTCACAGCCCGTTGTAACACTATCAAAATATTTGTCCAATCCAGCTAATTTCAGTTTTTTTTGTGCAACATCTCGAGCAGTTGAGGTGGCGACGGCTGTTGGGATATTATTTTTTATCAGCCATTCGAGCAGTTCAATCACCCCCTCTTTTACTGGGATAGCCTGATGTTTTACTACGGCATCATAACGTTTACGCCATTCATTATGTAGTCTATCTAAATCATCGCCATAAGCTTGTTTAAAAATGGCTTGGATGCCTGCCGCATTTCGGCCAATAATTGAAAGGTATACATGTTCGTAGAAAGGTAATTGTTGCGCTATGCAAGCCTGTTTGAAGATTTGCATACACACTCGTTCGGTATCGAGCAGCAATCCATCCATATCAAAAATGGCAGCTTGGTAATTCATGTTTAGACTCTTTGTTGTGGTAGGTTTTTGAAAATATTACATGCCCAAGTCATTATAAGCTCCTTCAGGTTGCTTGGGGATATGAGGAGAGGGGAGCCATTATATCATCTAGGACAAATCAATATACTCAGTTTTAAGCGTTACATGGGGGGATGAGGAGCTTAATTTGGCTTACATTTCATCATATTCTCGGAGAACCAGCTGCGCCACTTGAGTGAGCAACTGACCGCTGGCTTGGAGCGATAGGTCGTAGTCTTTAATGTAAATTCCCACATAGACTGGTGAATGCTCCTCACGCCATATCGTAAATAATTCTGCCCGTGAATCATGAGCTATACCTCTTCGCTCTGCGAGAAACCAATTTTCTGGAAGAGCCGGAGTGATCCTAGACTTTTTACGATTAGTGTTTTTCATCCAGGTTTCTATTTGTTCTCGATCTTCATAGTTTAATCGGTCACCTTCGAATATATTATGCAGGTTCATGACCATTGTGTTTGGTTTTGATGAATTGCCTTTAAGAGAACTATTGGTTGGAAACAATTGAGTGATATGGGTGCTTTTATCACCGATGGAACGAAAGAAAGTGTTAATACTTTGCGGGCCACCTAATTCTCGCATAATGACGTTAGCGGCCGTATTATCGCCTTCTAATGCTGCTGCCTCACAAAGGGATGTAAGTTTTATCGGCTGTCCAATCCAGTGCGTTACGTAGGGGGAGTATGTAGTCAATTCTTCTGGTTTTATGGTGACTGTCGTATTCTTACTGAAAACATTACGTTCTATAGCATCAAGCATTGCCGCACAGACAAACACTTTCGCAGTGCCTAAGATAGGAAAACGCTCATTACCTCGATAATCCCACCATTCATTGGATTGGGTATCCCAAACAGAAACCCCGATTCGGCTTGAGGTTTCTTCCTCTAAAATAGCAATAGCACTTTCCAGTGAAGATGCATAATTGAAAAAAGGAGATAACACAAGCAGTAAAAGTAGTAGTCGTTTTTTCATTTCATCTCATTGATTAACATCTTTTACAAGCTGATATCACTTGCTAACAGTATGCGGGTCGAGCAATACAGCAGAGCCTGTATAAATTATAGCGACAAATTTTTATTCTTAACATGTCAATCTTTAACATTTCTTAATTTTATTAATTATTTCCATATATCTCAGTGGCTAAAAGAAAAATCTCGTATTAATTGACAGAGTTTACTCTTTGTATGGGCAGTATGGTCATAGCTGCGCTTATACCCAGTGTCCTTGCTCTGAATCAAGTAGCTTGAGGTCATTTGGGTATATCAATGTTCTTACGATGACACTCATCACTTCAAAATTGGGTAAGTGAGTATTTTTTGTATATGCTTAGAGAAGAAATTTTTCATTCAAGTAGAGCCTATGCCGAGTGTTTTCAAATGGATTTGTTTGGTACTACCAGTGTTGTTTTGGGCACTCTTAAGGCAGCACAACGACCTTTGGTGGATAGATAACATTGTTTCAATTCCATCTGCTATTTTGCTTGCATATTTAATCTATACTGTTTTCCTCTTATTTAGGCGCCAATGGGTTATTGGAATAACCTCGTTTATTATCACGTTATGTTTTATTCCTTTTCTCGTGACCAGCGAAGCACATCGAACAGAGAAATGTGAGGGAAAGCTTAAAGTGATTCAATTTAATCTTTTCTACGAAAACCCTGATGTAAACCAATTCATAAACTACCTAATAAGAAATCCAGCAGATTTAGTTATCATGCAAGAGTTATCTCCAAGTGTCGGTGATAAACTGCATCTCCTTGATGACCTCTATCCTTTTTATTATGGGGGGCAACATCATGTTGGCTATCCTTCTAATCAAATGATTTTAAGCAAATACCCCTTAGAGCCTGTTACTATTTATCATACACCTGATGGTCAAGAAATGGTTAGGGCAACATGGCAAGTGGAAGAAGGAGAAGCTATAACTCTGATGACCGCTCATCCACCATCACCGAGAAATGAACGTCTTTGGCAGCGACGTAATGCATTGATTCGTACCATTGAAATGTTGGCTGAAGTGTATCCGAGTGATGAGATGATGGTTGTTGGAGATTTTAATATTTCTGCAGCAAGTCCGAGTTTTTCAGGACTTTTTGAAGAATTTCAGTCATCGCCAGTATCGAGCTGGCCAACTTCAGTCAAAGGTTTTCCTATCCCGGGTTTTACTATGATAGGGATTGATCATTTTTGGCTAAAATCGAAAAGTATGCAGAGAAAGATCTGTCGTCGTCAGTCATTGAGTCACCCTGAAGGCTCAGATCACCGACTAGTAACAACCGTTGTTGGATATTAAATTAAATTGGAACCTCTTAGGTACAGATATCAAATAGTAAAAAGTGGTTTACTTCAAGAGGAGTGCTGAAAATCCTGCATGAAAGGCTTCTAAGGTATTTCGTTGAATACGATAACAAACTTTTGGTGGGTTGGGCTCTGCTGAAATAAAGCCTGCTTGTTTGAGTATACGTAGGTGTTCTGAGACAGTGGATTGCGCCAATCCTAATTCAGAAACCAGATCACTATTTAGGCAACCGCCTAATGTGTCCAGCTTGTGAAGAATATGCAGTATGCGAACTCGTGCGGGATGAGCGAGTGCTTTCGCTTGTGCAGAAAGTGCTTGCTCAGCGACAAGTTGAGACGGTGTGGTCTCAAAAGTTGCGTTGCAGCTATTGCTACATGGTTCATTCATTTTTAGACCTTTTCTATTTATCGTTAATCTACGATTTAATATACGCTGACTTCAATAGTTAGACAAGAAGTAAGGGAGTAGAAAAAGCAGAGCCTAAAATACAAACGTTGGGGGTGATTGCATCAGGAGCTAAGCTCTGCTTTTTATGCTGTTGCCGTTTCTAATCGATTTGGCTTGTGAAGAGTATCATCGACATTCATCTCCAGAAAAACAGAGAAAACGTAATATTTTTGTTCCTTATTTCAATGAGTCTTTCCCTTAATAAATATGGCCAACTGAACCGCTCTCAGACTTTATTCATGAATCTCAATTTAGAACCACTTTATCTACGAATCGTTGCTGACTCTGAGAGCTAAGGTTATCTTGCTGAACACGGCATCTTGGGATTACTTTGGTATAAAAGGGGAATTGATTATCGCTACCCATTCAGGGTTTGCGATATTAAGAATAAAGTGATCAGCTTTTTTGCACAGAGCTCCTGAGGTTGCTTAGAGCTAAGTGTATAGAAATTAATTATATTTATGAGATATCAAGCACTTTATGTTTTAACTTATATGCGTATAGTTGCCTAAATAAGCGTAATAAGGAGTTCGTTTGATGAAATATAAATTAGCACTAACACTAGCCCCTCTTTTATTAAGTAGCCAAATACTTGCTGAAAACAAAGATATTACTGAAAATAAAAAGTTATTTGGGGAGATTCCCCATGAGCTTGCCGTTGAATTAAATAAGAAAGCCACTATAGACGTCGTTAGTCAAGATGGAAAAAAGCATAAGGTATATATTCATACCCTTTATCAAACTGATAACGGTGGTACCGCTTATGATAATTATGGCAACACATACTCTCTTAAAGGGATGTACGAAGTGCCAAATGAATTTGGTAATATGGTCGAGCGTTCATGTACAAAAGCAAAACTGTATTTAGATCCGCTTGTTCTACCTGAAGTCGAACCTGAAGATTTACCAGGACCGAGCTGTTATATTGAAAGTAGTGCCAAAGAGTCTGATCCAAACAATAATTTTATTGATAAAAAAGATTATTCTAAAACACTTTTAGGCAAACACAAAAAGAACAAAATGTTTGGATGTAAACGATTTTCTTCTTACGCACCACCAATGGTATGGAGCCCTCAGATCAGTGTCGCCAGTCACGTCGGTAGCACAAGATACACGATAAAAACTAAGATCATAGGTAATACTCAGGTTCAATCTTGGGCAAGATTCTACAATCGTGGTTGGCAAAATAGATACTTCTATAGCTCTTCTACCAGCTTTACAACAGGTGAAGCGGCGGCGTCTGTCTTTATGTCATACAAAGGCAAGCCATTAGGATCGGCAATTCAAGGCTCAGTTTGTTAAAAACAATATGGCGTGCTGATATTGCAAAGTAACTCCAAGTTGCTCTGTTAGCTAACAGTTAAAGACGTTCGCTTTTTGGGAGTGGGGCACCGAGGCCGATTCTTGCGTAAGACAACCGTTTTTCTTAAAAAAATAAGAAATAGAATACTATTCCGCTTCGTTGTCTTCCTTGGATTCGCTTCAGTGACCACGCTCTGAATCAAGCATCTTGAGGTCACTTGGTTATATATGCCTTTTTATCATGAAGCCCTATTTTCCTCTAGTTGCCTTCAAGCCAACTTTTCCCTTTGACATGTCTTTTTAGCAGCAAGATGTATGAACATTGAAAGTGATTTAACTTTGTAAATCAATGCCAGATATAGAAAGTTTTATTAAATGGTGTTATTTCTTCTTTATTTGTAATAAGGTTTGTCCATAGTTCCTTTGCTCGCCTATCAATACTAATGATGCTTTGTTTCTGAACCTTACTGCCCGTTCCGAATCAAGCATCTTGTGGTTATTTGGGTATTCTAATCAATAAGAATATAATTATGAAAAAAATTGCAATCACTATAACAACAGCAGCTTTATTAGCAGGGTGTGGACCTAAATCAGAGTCAAATAAAGATATTCGCCAACTCGTTGATTCGATGACAGTGGAAGATAAAGTAGCTCAAAAAATTATTATGAGTTTCAGAAATTGGTGTGAAGCCCCTGACGAAGAAGAATGTAAAGAGGGCTTCACTGAGATGAATTCAACCATTTACAAGGTTATTAATGAAAATAACATTGGCGGTGTGATTTTGTTCCGAGAAAATCAACCAAATTTGGACTCTACACTAACTCTAATCCATCATATGCAAGATGCGGTTCCAGATAAAAATCCGTTCGGTTTATTCATGGCGATTGATCAAGAAGGCGGGCCCATTTCACTTTTACCTCGTGGTCAGGCAACGAGTATGCCAAGTAATATGGCTGTCGGTGCTGCTTATCTAGCTACGCAAGATAAAACTCTTGCTTATAAGGAAGGACAGGTACTAGGCGCTGAAGTCGCTGCTGTCGGCTTTAATTTTAACATGGCTCCAGTTGTCGATGTTCTCACTAACCCATTAAACCCGATCATCAATGTGAGAGCATACAGTGAAAAGCCTGAAACAGTCAGTCTCCTTGGCAGTCAAGCTGCACTTGGCATGGCGTCGCAAGGTGTCATCGCATCTATGAAACATTTCCCCGGGCACGGTGATACTGAGACAGACTCACACTATGAACTTCCTATAGTAACTAAAGATGAAGAAGAAGCTTATGCGATTGATTTAGCTCCTTACAAGCAAGCTATTGAGGAGAAGCGTGCGCCAGATATGATTATGACAGCGCATATTCAATATCCAGCTCTCGATGACAGTATTGTGTATACAAAAGATCAGCAAGAAATGATAAAGCCTGCGACTCTATCTTATAAAATTCAACATCAAATTTTACGAGATGAACTGGGCTATCAAGGGATTACGATCAGTGATGCTTTGGATATGAAAGGCATTGCTAATTTTTTTACTGAATCGGATGCTGTAATAAAAGTATTCCAAGCTGGTGTTGATATTGCTCTAATGCCAACTCAGTTCAGTCGTACTGACCAAGCGGATAAAGTGAAAGATCTTATTCAGACTGTTGCTCAAGCAGTGAGAGAGAATAAGATAGATGAGGCTCAGCTTGATCAATCTGTTATGAGAATTTTAGAGCTTAAGAAAAAAAGAAGAATACTTAACATAAATGATAATAGTGAGTCTTCATTACAAGCTAAAAAAGCATACATGCACAAAACATTAGGTAATAAAGAACACCGAGATATTGAGCGAGATATTGCTAAAAAATCGATAACTTTATTAAAGAACAATCAATCACTTATACCTTTGACAGTTAAAGAGCTCGGTAAGATCCATATTATTACTCCTTGGGGAGAGCAAGCGGCAGCAATGAAACAGACCTTTCTTCAAAATGGAGTAAATGAAGATGATATTACCACTGTGAAAATGAGCCAAACGGATTGGGAAACAGAGAAATCGAACATTGAGAAAGCCGATACTCTAATTGTTGGAAGCTCCGCATACGGTGTCAGCCCTGTTACTGCCAATGCTGATCCTGCTCAAGTTACAGAGTCTGGTAAAATAGCGAATAATCAATTTGCTCGATTTGCTCTGGAATTTGCTGATAAAAACAACAAAAAAACAATCTTAGTGAGTATGCGTTCACCACATGATGTGGCTAACTATAATGATATCGCGAATGTCATTTTGGCAACTTATAGCCCATTTGGTTTTGACAATAATTATTTCAAAGGTCCTTCAGTGAAAGAGGTGCCTAACATCATTATGGGCAATGATAAGGCGTTAGGAAAACTTCCTGTAACTGTTCGTCAACTGAATGAACAAGGTGAATTTGGTGAAGTGCTTTTTGAATATGGTTTTTCACTAGAGCAATAAGGCACTTTTGGCTTTTATACTGAATGTTCAAAATGCCTAAATGTATACCCAAGAACCTGAGGTCACTTGGGTATACGACTTTACTTAGGTGTCGGTTTTTTAAACGTCATAAAGATAAATCGAATCAGAAGATATTGAGCTTCCGGAGACAGAAGCCGCGACGCTGCGACGACATCTTCAGCAACAACATTTGAAACCCCCCTTAAATCGAGAGCGATATCGAGATCAGTTAAATTTAGAGCTCGTAAAATTGAACGATATTGGGAGAGTTTAAGGTCAGATTCCCCTCGTTCAATTCTTTGGTAAGTTTTGGTACTCATGCCTGCGATGCTTGCCATCTTTTCACGTGATAAGCTCAAGGCTTTACGTTTTGCAATTAAAACTTCGATGAGTGGATCAAGTTGCATCATCATTCCTTAAAAGACACTTTTGTCCTAAGATGAGCAATAAGTGGACCAGTTTAACTACCTCATATTTACCCATTATGTTAGAGACATGAAAATGAACGGTATGGGATGGTTTTACTCGGTCTACTTGTTGTAATGGAAAAGTATCAGCACTATCAAACAATCAAGGACAAATCAAAAGTTCTTAAAATGCAATGCACTTTGGAAAAACTGTTGGAAGAAATTCGTCTGAGTTGCCAACAAACAAAGTACGATTTTGTCTGGTTGACGCAACAGTCACAAATGCGGTTGATGAAGTATAAAGAGTTGTATCTTCACCGGGGTAAAGTGGTTGACAGTGAAATTAAGCTTGCCTACGCAAAAATGACAAGTATCGAGAGACAAATCGCAGATATGGGAACGGCAGAAATTACCTTTATTATTGATGCGCTGGACAAAGAGATCTAATCAACGCCATTGAAAGTTGCTTTTATTTTTAGCAAATAGAAAAATATCAAAATGCTGGGAGAGTTCCCAGCATTTGTTTTATGGATTCACCAATGATTTCGAACCGTAAATCCACTTTTAAAGGTATTTAACCGAAAAATCAGTACACAAAAATGATAACGCTATTAGCTTATTAAGGCTATGTTCTCGAGTTCTAACTCTGGCTAGTTTTTTGTAAATTTTTTTGTACGAAATACTTATCGTACTGTCACGAAATAAATACACTTTTCACTTGAAAACCTCCTTGCAAAAGTTTAAGTGATACACAATAAAATCTACCAATATAGAAAAAGATTGTCTTTCTTGGGGAAAAACCGTGCTTTTGCTTTTCAATTTTCCAGCTAATGCCTTACAATCCTCTAGCCCTAATTAATTTCTTAGAATATTTATTTAATGGGGTAGGGTCTACCCAAGCACCTTGAGGTTACTTGGGTATAGAGTACCGATATTTTGCTTCGAACCCAAGATACGGTGCCCCTTTTCACGTACGTGTTGAAAACGTTATAGAGCGAGCCTCTATTGCACTGTTTGCTGGCGGCTCAACCGTGCTGTGAATAAATGATGATAAATTTACAACAAACGGATTAAATTTAGAGGTATTAACCGTGAATCTGAAACTTCTTGGCAGTTCCTTAATTGTTGCAGGTACTGCTCTTGGTGCTGGTATGCTTGCTATACCTATGGTACTGGCTCAATTTGGCCTCTTATGGGGCACACTTTTTATGCTCTTTATCTGGTTGGGAACAACCTATGCGGCATTAATGTTATTGGAAGCAAGTTGTAGAGTCGGTGGCGGCATCAGTATGAACGCCGTCGCAAGAGATACACTTGGTGCTCCTGGGCAGGTGATTACAAATATTCTTCTGTATGCTCTATTAGTTTGCCTACTCATGGCTTATATCATTGGTGCTGGTGACGTCATAACGCAAGTAGCATCTTCATTTAAGTTTGAACTTGCTCCCTACATTAGCCAAATTGCATTTACGTTATTGTTTGGCCTGATTATCTCTTCGGGGACCAAAGTTGTCGATTTGTTGAATCGCTGTTTATTCATCGCGATGATTACCGCTCTTGTATTAACATTAGGTTTCTTGGCTCCTAATATTTCATTCTCTGGGATGGGCGATGCTGTCAATACCGATGTATTTTCATTATTCCAAACCAGCTCTGTTCTTTTTACAAGCTTTGGCTTTATGGTCGTGATTCCATCATTGGTGAGCTACAATAAAGACGCAACTAAATCTCAGCTTCGAAATATGATTATTGTGGGCTCCCTGATCCCCTTGGTGTGCTACTTATTGTGGTTATTTGCCGTAATTGGCAACCTTCCTACTCAAAAGTTAACGCAATTCAATGATTTATCTGAGCTGATTGCTACACTTGGTCAACAGTACTCTGGTCTTGAGTTTATCCTCTCAATATTTACAGGGCTTGCTTTACTAACTTCATTTTTGGGCGTTGCAATGGCGCTTTACGATCAAAATGCAGACTTGTTAAATGCGAATAAGCCTGTCGTATTTGGTATTACGTTTATTCTCCCATTAGTCGGTGCCTTGCTTGCTCATCAATATTTTCTGGCCATTCTGGGCTATGCTGGTTTTATCCTTGTGTTTTTAGCAATATTTTTGCCACTAGCAATGATGATGTCTGCACGCAGTCAATACGGGAATGTTAGAGATGTATACCAAGTCGGTGGTGGCACTGTAGGAATCGTGCTGATTTTTGCATTTGGCTGTTTTTTGATTTATGCACAGCTCATATAAGCGGTAATATCACCAAGCACAGATGTAACTTGGGTTTGCTAGCAAAGATAATCAAAAGCCACTTGTGTGAGAGCAAGTGGCTTTTTTGAAAGAGTTATACCTAAATGACCTCGAGATGCTTGATTCAGAGCGAAGCCACCATTCAGACGATGTCACTATTCAGAGCGTGGTCACTAATATATAGAAAACAATATAAAGCTACGCAGCAAGCTCTGCGATTAAACAATAAAGCGATTTAAAATCTCGTCTTGTTCAGCAACGTTTTTATGCTGGGCTTGCATAGCCTGATTGGTCCGATTGGCTGAGTCAGAAACTTTATTGGAAAGATCTTTAATATTAACCGTGTTATTGTTGATTTCTTCAGCGACAAGGCTTTGTTCTTCAGCGGCAGAAGCAATTTGCACGGTCATATCGGTAATACGCTGAATCGCTTCGTGAATTGATAGTAAAGATTGATTGGCATGTTCAGCTTTGTCTACGGCCTCCGCAGCACTGTTTCTACTTTGTTGCATAGCATTAGCGACTAAAGAAGCACCAGACTGTAAATTCTCAATCATATGACGGATTTCGGTCGTAGACTCTTGGGTGCGTTGAGCTAGTGTACGAACTTCATCAGCTACAACGGCAAACCCTCGACCCGACTCACCTGCTCGAGCAGCCTCAATTGCAGCGTTTAAAGCGAGCAAATTAGTTTGTTCAGCAATATCATTAATAACTTTCAGAATAGTTTCAATATTTGCTGTTGCTGATTCTAGACCTCTTACTTCTTCAACCGCTTGCTCAATATTCGTTGACAGTAAATCGATGGTTTGTGTTGACTCAGCAACGACAAGAGACCCTTCAGATGTGGCTTCATCAGCCTGTTTTGCAGCAATCGCAGCACTCTGAGCACTATTGGCGACTTCTGCTGCGGTTACTGACATTTCTTGCATCGCAGTGGCTAACTGTTCTAGTTCTTGCTGTTGTGTCTGGATGGATTCAACCGCACAGTTGGATGCCTGAACGGTTAATTCCGTACCTTGGGTAATTTGGGCAGACAGCTTTTTGGAGTCGATGATCTGTTTCTGGAGACATTCCACAAAGGAATTAAAACCTTTAGCGAGTTGCGAAAACTCTTTATCAGTCTGAGTTGTAAGTCGCTGTGTTAAATCTCCACTACCCGTTGCGACACCTTGTATGGCCTGATTTAGTTGGTCTAGCGGCCGCATAAGTATTCGAATCAAGAGGGTAAGCGCAAAAATGGAAGCAACGATTGCGATAAGAGAGTAAATAATAGCGCTACTTCTTAATGTGGTAACCGCAGAGTAAGCAATATTCTCGTCGATAATTGCCCCAACAAACCAACCTTCATTTGGTATTGATTTAAAGTTGAGCATAAATGGTGTGCCGTTTATTTCAATGTGTTGAATACCTGATTTGACTTGAACTTGTGGCAGGTAATCAGACAGTTGCTCACCATTGTATTTGTCATCTGGATTCGCAATCGTCATGCCTTCCTTGGTGACGAGAAAGAGGTAACCTGCATCGAATAGGTTAACTTGATTTACCAAGTCAGCCAAAGCGGTTAATTCTATATCGAAAAACATGGCAGCAACAAACTGATTGTTTAATTTGACGGGGGAACCAATGGAAATTATCATTTCCTTGGATGAAAGATCAATGTAAGGTTGGGTTAATGTCAGCTTGCCAGCATTTTTGGCGGAAGTAAACCACGGTCTTGTCCTAGCGTCGTAATCGGCTCCAGCTTCCCAAATCGAATCATTCTCAATCATAAAACCATCGTCAGCATAAGCGAATCCAGCTGCACGAAAGTTATCTTTAGCGTTTGGTGTTTCTAACACGGCACTTACATGCTCTCGATCAAGAGGATTAATGGCTAATATATCTGTGAATGATTGTGCCAAGTCTTTTTTGGCATTCATTTCTAACTCAACGGTGTTACTGACACTTGTTAGAATTTGATCGACACTCTTATCTATATGTTCTTGCAATTGAGACCGAATCGTCATGACTTGCTTGATTGACAAGAGCATAACAGTAATCAATAACAGAATTGAAGAAGCGGTGACAACTTTGTGCCTAAATTTCATAAGTTTTTCCTCTAGCGTCACCAGACTGATTTAATATAACAGCGAAGGATGAATTCAACAGTTCTGATCGCTTTGTTTTTATTCGTCATACCTTATTTACTTTGGTGTAATTAAGATATGAGCACGGGATATACTGGCAAATTTCAACATAATTTGCCCTGCCTGAGAGATAAATACGAATAAAATCTGACGTTTTTATATAAGTTGTGAGGCTTCTGTAGTTTTACCAATCTGATATTGAATTTTATATCAACAATAAAAATAACAAGTCGACATTAAAAATGTTGGTGAGTGACTGTGCAGCTTTTGTATCAGCGCTTAAGTATTTGATTGATGGCTTTTATAAAGATATGTGTAACAAAGAGAAATGTAAAAAAGGCCCTGTATTTAACAGAGCCTCAATCAACATTTTGGGGGACTAGAAGATTAAATGAGCAACACCCGCAATAATTGGTAACGTGATTAAAGTACGTAAGATGAAGATCACAAAAAGTTCTAAGATATTAACTGGAATTTTACTCCCTAAAAGCAGTGCACCCACTTCAGACATATAAATCAGTTGAGTTACTGACATGGCTGCAATCACAAAGCGTGTCATTTCATTATCGATTGATGCTGCCAAAATAGCAGGAATGAACATATCTGCGAAACCCACAACAATGGTCTGTGAAGCCGCTGCAGCTTCTGGGATTTGCAATAGCTCCAAGTATGGGATAAATGGTTTACCTAAGATTTCGAATACTGAAGTGTACTCTGCAATCACCAAGGCAACGGTACCAAGCCCCATCACAACGGGTAAAACGCCAAAAACCATATCAACTGCGTTATGAACGCCTTCTTTTAGTACGGTACGCAATGAAGTGACCTGTCCGGCACGTTTAAGAGCAAGGTCCATACCCCAAGAGAAAGCAGTGTGACCCTCAGGAACAGCATCTAACTGTTTTTGTGGTTCAGTACCATCAATGTAATGTTCTTTTTTCAAGCTAAGTGGAGGAAGGCGGGGGATGATAATCGCGGCAACAACACCAGCAAGACATATAGCACCGTAGAAGGGCAGAAAAAGGTGCTCCAATTGAACTTGAGCAATGACAACTAAACTAAATGTAATTGAAACCGCGGAGAAAGTGGTGCCTACAACAGCGGCTTCTCGTTGTGTATAAAATTTATTCTCATATTGTTTACTTGTCAGCAAGATGCCAACGCTACCATCACCTAGCCAGGATGCCATACAGTCGATAGCACTTCGGCCTGGTAAGTTAAATATAGGTCGCATCACTTTACTCAATAAGGCACCAAATAACTCTAGTAAACCAAAGTTGAGGAGAAGTGGTAGTAGCATCCCAGCAAAAATAAATACCGCGAAAAGCGTTGGTAATAGGCCAGTGAGAACAAGACCTCCGGTATTTTCTTCCCAGACAGATTCTGGTCCGACTTGGAAAAATGTCATTAATACTGCGGTACCGCCGATCAAGCGAACAATCAACCACAAAGGTGATGGATTGAAAAGGCCATTAAGGAAGCCATTTCGAAGGATTGCGGCGGGTTTAAAGATGACACAAGCGAGAGAGGAAAATGCCATAAAGGCAATAATGATCGTAATAATAGTAACGAGTCTGTCACCAAGTAAAGTTGGGATTAGCTTTGCCATTATAGCAACAGGAATCGTCAGATCACCTTCATAAGAGATAGGTGCCAAAAAGAGAAGCAATCCAATTAAAGATGGGATGAAAAACATCCAAAAGTTGCTTTTGGGAGCTTCTGCTTTAGTCTTGTTATGCATAGGTTTCTCGTGTTACTTCTAGTCAATATTTGCCATATATAAATACATAAATATTCACTAAACATCTGTCATCAATCAAAGTTTAACGGAGATTACCGATAAACATTGTCAATTGCAATACTATTCAGTAAACATATCTACTTATTCAGATTTTAATGCCTGTTGAAGTGAAAAATTCAAGATACAGTAGGCAAAAGTTCTAATTTTGTTAGAGAATTGTATCATATTGTGTGTTTTGTGCAGTCGGTTATTATTAACAGTGTGATTAGACGAAGAAAATACCTAATAAACGTGATCGTTGCCCATTTATAATTATTTGATCCTATTTTGCACATTGAATAGCAGATCCAGGCGATTACTATCAACTCAGGTAGTGATGGTAAAGCCTCATTGAATGTTTTGAAACATTTTGGAACTCAGGCGATGTCTGTAGATTCTAATCAATCAGTTTCATTACTATTCCGGTGGCGAAATAATAACCTTTATATGCAACAGTAGTGATTTTTATCTCTATAATGAAACAAATTCTAATTTTATTCATATAAAGTCATAAATTAGGCGTGATTTCTGGTGCAAGAATGCATAAGCTATGTGTCCTGTTAATGACTAGGTATTAATTTCCGTGTTTACAAATGAAATGGCAACGAGATGGTTACCCAATCGTAAAACGATGTTGTTGTACTCAGTGCCTGTTTTTTTTGCAATTAGTATTGGTGTTTCTCAGTCACTTAAAGATTCAGGACTGACAAAAACGATCGCCTTAAACCTTCCAGATACGAAAGTTGAGGCAGAGATTTACTCAGCCAAGGAATCGGATATTGTTATCCCCCCACAAATGGAGTATCAGATCCAAAAGGGGGATAACCTAAGCGCAATTTTTAGTCAATTAGGTTTTGGTTACAGTTCATTAATGAAAGTAATGGAAGCTGATTTAAATATATTGGCACTAGATACACTAAGGCCAGGCAACATATTACGATTTTGGCGTGATGAACAAACCGGTGAATTGGAAAAGATGGAACTCCAGTTTACTCTTGCAGATCGAATCATCTATCAGCGTAACAGCGATGGAACTTTTGATTATTCAGATATTTCTATTCCCGGTGTATGGCACCAAGAGCCTCTAGGTGGGGTTGTTAAGGGGAGTTTTTCAGTCTCAGCCAACAGAGCGGGTTTAAATTCTGCAGAAATTAGCCAGGTCGTGAATCTACTTAAAGATAAAGTCAACTTCTCTAAAGATTTGCGGGCTGGAGATAAATTTGCCGTAGTACGTCAAACACAAACGATCGATGGTACTAGTACGGGTAAAAGCGAGATTGAAGCGATTAAGATTTACAATCGCGATCGAGAAATTTCGGCTTATCTTTGCTCTGATGGCCAATTCTATGATGCAAACGGTGAGAGTTTACAAAGAGCTTTTCAGCGTTACCCTGTCAGCCGGAGCTGGAGAATTAGCTCGGGCTTTAACCCTCGACGTTTACACCCAGTAACCGGTCGAGTGGCGCCTCATAACGGTACAGATTTTGCGACTCCCACCGGGACTGCGGTTTCTGCTACGGGAGACGGAACGGTCATTATTGCACGTAGCCACCCTTATGCAGGGAACTATGTCGTTATAGAGCACAATAATAAGTATAAAACTCGCTATTTACACTTAAGCAAAATCTTGGTCAAAAAAGGCCAGAAAGTTTCTCGTGGCCAACGACTCGGTCTCTCCGGTAGGAGTGGTCGAGTTACGGGCCCCCACTTGCACTACGAATTGCTCGAATATGGTCGAGCTGTTAATGCTATGAAAGCAAAAATACCAATGGCAAGCTCTGTACCTAAAGAGAAGATGACAGAGTTTACAAAACGTCGTGATGACTTCGATAAAATGATCGCAAGTGCCGTAAAATAATTTTAAAGTGCTCGATGCCCAAGTAATTTAAGATTACTTGGGCATCGTTTATTCCTTGTGAATTTTACCCAGTCTTATACCGACTTAATGAATAATTGTAGGTGACGTGATGCAACAAAACGAATTTGAAGTTCTACTTAAACAGCTTTGCCAAAAAGAGACGCTTGTTGAAGCATTGAGCTTTTTAGGCGAATGTTCAGAAGATGAAGTCGCACTTGCTGCACAATCTCTTAAAGGGCAGTTTGGACTTGCAGAAGCCGAAGGTGAGAAGCGAATCTACCATATTACCATGCAAGATAACGAATCAGGTGAGGAAACCGAGTTTGTTGAGCATGTAATGAATGAAGGTGAGCCCCTAATTAAGTTTGCTGCATGGTTTTTCGAGACTTTTTTTGAAATAAAGCCCAAAGACACCTATAAATCTGCAGGTAAAACCTATCAACAACCTAAAAGGTAATTAACCCAATATCTAAGTGACCTCAAGTCGTCTCGCTGAACACAGTACCTTGAGGTTACGTGGTTATAAAAGCATTGATAGCTGATGTTCATCTTTTAATTTGGATCAGAACTTTATCAATCATAATTCACCTTTCCTCAATTTAGATCCACGACACTTCGTTAAAGCTGTTTATACCCAAGCTACCTAAAAGTGCCTATCCCCTTAGCTATTCCTGTACAAGGGACTCACCTTCAATCTTAAAAGAGCAATAGACTAAAAATATATCTGTGATTTATTTGTTATAAGTGATATGCAAAGTCAGGGTTATGTTTTTGAGTGAGCTGAGCGAATCAGATTTTAAAGAATGTAACTTATTGATATGTATGAGACGGGGATTTTTTTGTTTTTTCTTTTTGTTGTTATTGTCATGTTTGTGTAAAGAAATGTTTTTTATTTGTAGTAAATGTAGGGGGTGAGGGTAAGTTTAAATCAATAAGGTTCATTGACAATACATCTTATATGTAGAAAATAAGCTGCATATTTAAAGAGCTTAATCGCTCTAAAAAATTATTGTTTAACTTATTTTTAGAGAGTTGAAAATGAAATTGTTAATGAATAAATTATTGATTTCCACAATTGTAAGTGCTGCAATTTCAAGCTTTACGGTAAATGCATCAGGTGAACCTGGAAAGATTAACTTCGAGGGTTCGGTGACCAATACTCCTTGTGGAATTTCTGCAGACTCTCTTAATCAAACGGTGGACTTTGGCCAAGTGAGTCGTGCAAACTTAATGCATGGCGGTAATTCTGAACGTCAAGAATTTGAAATCAAACTAGTAAATTGCCAAATTGAAAATGAAAATAAAGTGGCAGTCACTTTTAGAGGTGATGTTTCAGAAGAGAACCATGGAGAGTTACTCGCTCATGGTGATGCTGGTGACGTCGTTATTAAAATGTTTACCGAAGGTGAGCAGCAAATCCAATTAGGTGAAGAGCTAGATCCGACTGAAATTGGTCCTAGTAATAGCTATATGAATACACTACATTTCTATGCTGTTGCAGCAAAGAGAACGGGTATCTACGGTGTACTTGACGGTAATTTTAGTGGAGAAGCTACTTTTACACTTCGCTACGAGTAAGCTGATACTTTTTTAAGATATACCCAAGTCACCCCAAGATGTATTAAATCTAGCATCCTGGGGTGATGTAGTTAAAATGCCTTCCCTCAAGTTTGATTCCTCTTTTAAAATACATCTTCCTTTATACCCAAGTGACTTCAAGATGCTTGATTCAGAGCGAGGTCACTGAGTTGAATTCAAGTAAGACAACGAAGCGGAATAGTATTCTATTTCATTTTTTGTTAGAAGAACGGTTGTCTGACGCAAGAAGTTGGCTCAGTGACACGCTCCCAAAGGGCGAGTGACCTTAACTCTCATACTTTGTTAACGATTCTCAATGTAGAACGACTATATCTCCGAATCGTTGCCGCGCCTGAGAGATAAGGTCATCTCGCTGAACACAGTATCTTGAGGTTACTTGGGTATATACCCAAGCACCTTGAAGTCACTTAGTCATATATCCTCTGATCTTCTTTGTGATTTCGCAGTGCTTTATGCGCTATTTTTATTTCTCAAAGGCTTTATCGTTGCATTCTTCCATAGGTTGTTTGCGAAACATAGCTGTTTGAAGTCATATGGGTGTAGAGATCTTACCTCCTAATTCTCATATTTTAATCTTTTTAAAGGTGTGAGATATTCAACTTGTTGTATTTTTAGTTATCTAGCCAGAAATAAAACCAACGTTTAAGATAATTTCTCTAGCTATAGGGGGAAATTATTAAAGCTATAGTTACTTTCCACTTTTGTAATTTACAGAAGCTAAAAACTGTTTGATGTTACCTAGACATACTTTCAATCTAATTATTTTATTAATCATAATAGTTAGATTGTTAACTTTTAACTGTTAACTTTTATGCTTTAACATCATTGCTATCTTAGTTCGATATCAAAGAATAAATTTTAATTTTTACTAGTAGAGCAAAGTTTTTAATATTTATTTGTGATTTATATGTCAATAGATTATTTAAAAGTGAGCTTTAAGTAAGATTTCTATTTTACGTTTGGCTGCTTTTATATATGATTTTTGTTATCTAAGTGATTGAAATTAATGTATACAGTAATGCATCTCACTGTTATTTATTTAAAGTGTGTCATGGCTTTGTTAGTTTTTGTTTTTAGTTTGTGATGATTTGTTTTTTTTGGTTTATGAGTTGAAAATAACATTCATTGACAATGCACCTTAAGATATGGAAAATATATTCCATACCGACGGGCTAAAGCAGCCTAATGAATTATTAATCTAAACAATCGAGATATTAAATATGAAAACTTCATTTAATAAACTACTTATTACTATGGCAGTAACTGCGGCTACTTCTGGCGCAATGGTAAATGCTGCTGAGCCTGGTCGCATTAATTTTGAAGGTGCAGTAACAGATACTCCATGTGGTATTTCTGCTGACTCTTTAAATCAAAATGTAAATCTTGGTCAAATTGGCCTTGAAAATTTAAATGCTGGCGGTCAGTCTGAACGTCAAGAGTTTGAAATCGAATTAGTGAACTGTCAGATATCAAATGAAGACGGTGCTCAGAACAAGGTAAGCATTACTTTTAACGGTCGTACTGCTCAGGGTAAAACTGACGAACTTCTAACACGTGGCGATGCTGGTGACGTAGTAGTAAAAATGTTCACTGACAGCGAAGAGCCTGTTGAAATGGATACAGCAATTGAAAGTAATTTCGGCGCTGGTGAAGATAGCTGGATGAATACACTGCACTTTTATGCAATTGCTGCAAAATCAGACGGCGGTACTGTTACAGAAGGTGACTTTAATACAGAAGCAACCTTCACACTAACTTACCAATAAAGTTGAAATTAAGGGAAGAAGTCGGTACTTCTTCCCTTACACTTTGTGTTTTTAGAAACTGCTTTTCCTTAGAAAAACCCACCAAAACGTCTGCACTTTGTCTACTATTAATAATGTTGTTTTTTGCTTATTTTTTATTAGGTCTAATGGTAAATAATGAAACTGTACACTAGAAAAAAGCTCATTGTATTATCAACTTTTTTTGTTGCGGCTGCAAATGCTACTGAGTTCAACCTAGATTTTATTGATGCCAATGACCGTTCAGCAATAAACTTTGAAAGATTCTCGAACGAGGGCTACATACTTCCAGGGCTTTATACTCTTAAACTATTGGTTAATGGTGAGCGTATTAGTACTGCGCCAGTCGATGTTGAAGTAAAAGAAATTGATAATGGTGAAGGTGCTACATTTCCTTGTTTAGATCAGAATTCAATCAAAAATATTGGCTTAAAAAATAATTCAAACATTATCGAAAAATTTAAAGAGAAATCCTGCCTGAATATCAATAAATTACCAATTATTGATTACAATATTGATCTCTATAAACAAGTTATAAACATCAATATTGACAAAAATAAACTGGAATATTCAGAAAGAGGTTGGTTATCCTATAAACACTGGGATGAAGGGATAAACGGTATTACTTTAGACTATAGAATAAACAGTTTATACACTTCTAATCAAAATAAAAAAGATACTTACTCCTCCTCAGTGTCTGGCACTGCAGGGCTTAATTTTGACGCTTGGAGAATACGAGCGAATTATAACGGTGATATTGCTGGCTCTGATATTGATTCTGAAGGGATAGACTTTCAGCAAATTTATGCCTACCGCGCATTAGGCCCCATCAACTCAAAACTCTTTATCGGTGAGCGCTTTCTCAGTAGTGAAATATTTCAACCTTACAGTTTTACGGGTATCTCCTTAAAAAGCGATGAGAGAATGCGCCCTCCAAGACTTCGTGATTATGCACCACGAATTCAAGGTATAGCTAAAACAAACGCAAAAGTTGAAGTTTATCGTGGTAAATACCTTATTTATGAAACCAATGTTGCTGCGGGTGAATTTGAGATCAATGATCTCAACTCAGTACAAGGCATCCTTGATGTAAAAGTGATTGAGCAAAATGGGGATGTTGCTTCTTTTACTGTTGGCTCCGACACCATACCATACTTATTGAGACCTGGAACTTTTAACTATAGCCTTAATGCAGGTAAAACTGATGTAGCACAGGATTCATCCAACGATCTCAGCTTTGTGACGGCTGAGATAGAGTATGGATACAGTAATAATATTACCCTACATACTGGTACAACATTGTCTGAGGATTATAGGTCTTGGGCTTTTGGTTTTGGTACTAATCTTGGCACCTTAGGTTCCGCTTCTTTAGATATGCTAACGTCTAACGCAGAAGTTGATAACTCTGATAATGACAAAACGGGTAACTCCTTCAAACTAGCCTATGCCAAAAACTTTAGCGAATTGGATACAAGCATTAATTTTAGTGGCTATCAATTTTTTGATAGAAATTACTACAGTTTGCCCGATCTAGTCAGTTACCTAGATAACTCAATTGCTTACAACAATACCAAAAGCATTATAAGCGCAAATATCAACCATAATATTGATGTGTTGAATTCTTCAATATCAGTTCAATACTCAAACTTTCAATACTGGGACGACAACAGTGCGGAAAGTTACAATATCTCGTTAGGCACTTCTTTTGACGCATTTGGAATTAAATACATAAAAGCTAATTTGAGTGCAACCCGCTCACTGACAGAAAGTAGTACATTGATAAGTATGAATAAACAAAAGAAGTACGAAACGTCTTACTTCTTTAACTTATCGATACCTTTGGACATTGGCTATGTGAGTTACAACACTAATATTCGTGATGAAATGATTACTCATAATGTCACTTATAGTGGCCGTTTAGCCGATTCAAAAGGTAACTACAGCTTAAGAGCTGGATATAATCAGGTTGAAGATGGAGAAAATGCACAATCGTTTGGTACTTACTTGAGTTATGACTTGCCCTACACTGGCGTAAATCTCAACTCAAACTATGTGAAAGACGATTATCTTTCTGTTGGTGCCTCTCTTGATGGTGGCTTAACTTTCAGTAAGTACGGTTTCGCTGCTAACTCTGGCGGATACGGAGGTAGTACTCGATTGATTATTGATACAAATGGCTACGAAGACGTTCCTATTAGTGGCTCAAACACAAAAACGAACAGTCAAGGTCTTGCGGTTATTTCGAATATATCCAGTTATAGAGTTGAGGACCACTCCGTTGATATGAGTCAACTGCCCGATACTTTAGATGCTAAGCAACCGCATACTGAAACTATTTTAACTGAGGGAGCGATTGGTTATCGCAGTATCAAAGTAATCAAAGGCCATAAAGCTTTTCTTGAGATCGAGCTTGAAGATGGCGGAGTAGCTCCATTCGGAGCGACTTTGAACGATAAAGAAGGTTTAGAGTTAGGGATTATTGGTGATGATGGCATTGTCTGGGCGACTGGGTTTGAGGCAAGTCAAACCTTATCGGTTAATTTTTATGGCCAACAATGTCATGTTCAAACCCCTGAATCAGTTGATGTGAATAAAGTTATTCACCTTAAATGCTTATAATCTTTATTAAGAATTTTAAATTGGAGAAAAAGTTATGTTGTTGATAAACAGTAAATTGAAGAAGCTAATGACTTTTTCTATTCTGGCTACTTTACCAGGACTTTGCTTAGCTGCGGTTTCACTGGATAGAACCCGAGTGATTTTTCCCGGTGATAAAAAAGCCATATCCTTGACTGTCAAAAATGATAATGAATTATCTCCCTATCTTGCACAGTCTTGGCTGGAAGACAGTGAATTCAATAAAGTACGTATTGGTCCTTTTATTGTTTCTCCTATGGTTCAGAGAATTGAACCCGGTCAGAAAAGTTCAGTTCGTATTTCACAGTCAAATTTAATAAAAGACTTACCCACAGATAGAGAGTCATTATATTACTTTAACTTAAGAGAAGTTCCACCCAAAAGCGATCAAAGTAATTCACTCCAGATCGCTCTTCAAACAAAAATAAAATTTTTCTATCGACCTGAATCGATCTTGCCAGGAAAAAATTATATATGGCAAGAGGAATTGATTGGTGAAGCACAAGCTAAGGGTTATGTTATAAAAAACCCTACTCCTTATTATATCTCTGTGATTGGTGTTTCTGGCTCAGCAGATAAACAAAACAGTTATGACTTCAAACCTTTTATGATTGAACCTAAAAGTGATAAGTTCTTAGATAAAAATTTAGGCAAGCAATTCTATCTTTCTTATATCAATGATTGGGGTGGAACTAAGGTCTTAGAATTTAATTGCTTAAGAAAAACCTGTAAGGTTAAGAAGTAAATATTTAGGTATGAAAAGTATGATACGTTTCAACGCTTATATATCACTGTTTTTATTCAGCTTCTCTTTTCATTCATTTGCAGTTGATATGAACTTTAAAGGTGAGCTGCTGGACTCGCCTTGTATAATAGATCCCAACAACTCTGATATAGATGTCACTTTACGTGATATACCTGCATTAAATATGAATTATCTGCCTGGTAAATCAGTTGAAATGCCTTTTCAAATTAAGCTTATAAACTGTAACCTTAATCAAGCTGGCGCAATAAGTATTTATTTCAATGGTGAAACTGAAGAAGGCATGGGTAATTTACAGCACAAATACCTCAAAGTCTCCGGTCAAAATGAAGGCAAGATAGGTCTTGGAGTTCTTGATGAACAAGGTGAGTTAGTCACAATTGGAGAGGGTGACTCTGGGTATCCCATTGAGATAAATGACGAAAATATAACTGTAAATTTCTCAGCGTTTATTAAAAGTACCCCTGATGCTTTAGAAAACAAAAGTGTTGTTGCTGATAACTACTCCGCTAGAGCAACATTCGAGGTGCGTTATGAGTAAAATAATAATATCTAATGTAATGGCAATGGGGTTATTATTATTTTTGTCTTCTTTAAACTCTAGCGCTAGAGCAGATGACATTCCAATTACTGTAACAGGTAATTTACTTATGATTCCCTGCACTGTTAATAATGGAAATACAATTTCAGTTGATTTTAAGACGGTCAATGTCAATGAAATTGATGATGCTGCTATTCTAACCACAATCCCTGTTTCTTGCTCGCCTTACACTTCGGTATTTATTAAGGTGCTCGGGGAGACATTAAATTGGAATCCTGAATCTTATGAAAATATTCTGAAGGCGTCACTTTCATCTGAGCAAAACTACGATGGTTTTGGAATCCAACTTTGGCAGGGTGATACGAGAGATACTCAGTTATTAATCGGATCAGGTAAAGGCGGGCAATATGGCAGCCCTTTGATTGATGGTATGTCAGAAAATGGTAATGGTTCATTTTTATTTACTTTTTTATCAACACTATACAATCGTGATAGTAAACCATTAGAAGCGGGTAGTTTTTATGCGCATGCTACTCTGGATGTTTTTTATTTTTGAATAGCTATAGCGGTGGATTTATGTTGAGAAATATTATCGTATTTTGTTTTTTATGTTTGGGTAGTGTAAGTTTATTTGCAGCGCCAGTTGCTCCTTCTTGTATGGTACTTTGGGCGACGAGTAGCCCTATGCCTGTACTAAACATAGATCTGATACAAGGAAACAGTTATGAAACATCTGTGACTATTGTCGGAAACCCAAGTTCTGATAGAGATGGTTTTTGGGTGGCAAGTGGTACTTCTCTTTTTGCTGAGCCGACTGATAGATTAAATGTAAAATTGTCGAATTATCCAACCTCTTATTCACAAGGAGCGCAGACTAAATGGGCTGTTTTAAAAATACCTAAGAGACTTCAGTTTCAGGAAATTGGTAGTAATGTGACGATAGAGACACAGCTCATTCCTCCTCCAGGCTTTGAGTTACGTGATGGAGGGGCTGATTGGATACTTGTTGGACATACTGTCGATGGAGTTACAGGTGACTGTACTGAGACAGGTGTGGACTATAAATACGTACGTTTTTGGATGCCGGATGTCGAACTAAGGCTGTCCCTTGCAGCAAATTCACATATTCCCGGTGGAGAATATGATCTTTCGTTCGATTATACCTACGGTTATTTAGAAAATAAGTATCTTTCATCAGGTATTATCAACGCAGAACAGGCAATAAGCTACGTACAACGTTATAGTAATATACAAATGGCAAATATTCATTTAAGCGTAACAAATAGATGTGAATTCAGTCCAAGCGAGATACATCTTGATCATGGCAGTATCCCTGCAAATAATAGCGCTAATGGCCACAAGTCTGATACTCAGAATTTACATATCAGCTGTAAAGAAAATACGACTATTCATGTGAAAGCGAAAAGTTTAAACAATTCGCCTCTCGACTCGCCTCAAAACTTTTTTAGTTGTGGTCAGCAAGGTTTGTGTAGAGTTTCTTTTACTTATAATGATGTCTCTTATAATGAAGGCTCTTTTACAATGCAAAAAGGTACTATTGGCGTATACTCAAGGTTTTTCTTCACTGAACCTTCCGAGGGAGCAACAGCCACTGGTCCATTCACCGGAAATGCTGTTTTGAGTATCAATATTGAATAGTGAATCTTGGAGCTACTCGAATGTTTTTAATACCTTTGAGTAGCTTGTAGTTTATTTACTTTGTCTTTTTGGACTCCCAATGGGTAATAAAGGCAATCGAAGCAATAATGATCGCCGCTCCAAGCCAAAGTCTTCCCGGGGGGGCCCAACCAAATACTATCCATCCAGCTAAGACATTGAGCGGCAGCTTGGCATGATCAAAAGGCTGAACAAAAGATGCATCGGCAACAGCGTAAGCTTTAATGACTGCCCACTGTGCTAGCGCGGTTAATATTCCTGCCACAAGAATGACCCCCCATACATTAATCTCTTGCGGTACTGCGAAGGACGGTATTGCAAGCAGAATGTTAAAAGGGGTAATGAGTAAAAAAAGGTAGACGAGAATAGTCTGTGGGGGCTCTTTTAAAGATTGCTTCTTGACCATTAATGCATAGCATGCCCAGAAGAATGCAGCACCAACAGGGAGGAGTGATGCCCATGAAAAACTATCAGACCAAGGTTCAAGGATGATCATGGCTCCAATGAAGCCAGCTATGGTTGCAATCCATCTCGCCCCGCCAACTTTTTCTTTTAGGAATAAACCAGAGCCAATAGTCGCGAAAAGTGGGGAAGTCATTAAAAGAGCGATACCTTGCCAAATGGGAACAGGGTAAGCTAATGCCCAAAGCCATAATTGGATGCCGATTACTGCGAGGAAAACACGCACAATATGCAGCCCCAGATGTTCAGTTTGTAAAGATTGCTTGATACCAAGTGATGCTAAATAAGGCAGTATCGCACATAGAGCAATACCGTATTGAAATAGAGCAAATGCCGTGGAGGTCACACCAAAGTGGATGCTTGCGATTTGAGCTAAGCTATTTACAACAGCAAACGCAAAACCTGCGGTGAGCATCCAAGATGCTCCTTGAATGGGATTATGATTCAACACTATTGTCCAAGATCTGTATGTTGGAGGAATTATGGTTGAAATCATACGTTCTAAATTGTAGGTTAGCCAACAAAAAGTGTTTCTTAGCCCATTAATAATGTTGTATTAGATTGAGGCATTACAGAGCGCTTGAGTGTAGGTTTACAAGTCAGTTTTACAGGGAGCAGTAATGGGAAGCATTCATCTTAACGACACCTCGATCAAACCGAGCAAAATTGTTTGCGTAGGCCGCAATTACGTAGAGCATATCAAGGAACTCGATAACTTGATGCCAGATCAAATGGTGGTATTCAATAAACCTGCTACTGCTATTTCGCCAACGTTGTATTCAAGTCACCAAAAAACTGCTCTGCATTATGAAACGGAAATCTGTTTTTTGATTGAAGGAGGCAAATACGTTGCGGTAGGCCTTGGCCTTGATCTGACCAAAAGAGATACTCAAACAGAGTTAAAGCAAAAAGGGTTACCTTGGGAACGTGCTAAAGCGTTTGATGGCTCAGCAGTATTTAGTCGTTTCCTTCCCTTAGAGGACCTTGATGTTAATGACTTACATATGGAGCTACTGATTAACTGCGTTCATGTGCAAAAAGGGCATGTAGAACAGATGATTTACCCCCCCATAGCCATTCTCAATGAACTCTGTTCTTTTACAACACTTGAAGATGGCGATGTAGTGATGACGGGGACGCCAAAGGGAGTCGGTGAAGTTCATAAAGGGGATGTGTTTCTTGGTCGTCTAAAATGCGCCGAGGTTACTTTACTTGAAGTCGAATGGGTTGCTGTTTAACTTGCTAAAGTGGCTTACTTAGAGCGTCTTTAATAACATCACTCCTAATATCAGCTCCAATTAAAGTGATTTGTGTCTTTTATTTTTAGTCTGGTTGTAATAGAAGTATTAGTATAAAATGTGCTGCTTGTTATAAAAGGCGGCAAAAGAATGATTGATTTTACGATACTTCCAGTTTATCTCACCGCAGTAATCGCTCTGCTTCTATTACCTGGCCCTGATATGTTATTGATTGCTAGTTCAAGTATGAGCTACGGTAAAAAAGTAGGGTTATTTGCCAGTTTAGGTAATGCGACATCGGGTATTATTTTGACCATGTTGGCAGCAATGGGGGTGTCGACATTAATCGCAATGAGCCCTGTTGCTCTTAAGGTGTTACACCTGCTTGGCGGTGCCTACTTACTGAAAATGGGCTGGGATTGTTTGAAATCAGAAGCCTCTTTAGCTCCTGAATTAGTGAAAGAAAATAAAATGGCGTTGACCTACTATCAGCGTGCATTGATGAGTAATCTGCTCAATCCTAAGGCCTTAGTCTTTTTTGTCATGTTTTTACCTCAGTTTGTCTCTAGCAACATTACTGCATCTTCGGGTGAGCAAATGCTTGCGCTTGGTCTGTTGTTAAATGTACTGGGTTTGCTATTTAACATCTTGCTGGTTGCACTGGCGGGTACATTAGGGAAAGGGTTATTGGAAAATGAAAAATTCCGTATGTACCAAGGTAAAGTGATGGGGGTGGTGTTCGTTATTCTCGCGGTGTGGATGCTCAGTAGCTTTGTAATGTAACGTGTAGGAAGAAATCAGATTTTTATACAAAAGCCAGCACTTGCTGGCTTTTTGTTTTAATATCACACTGATTTCCAAGGAGTGGCAGTATGAAACTTGAATTTAAACTCAAACCAGAACAAAACGATCTCGACTTTATCCGTGATGGCATCCGAGCATATAACCGCATGTATTTACCGGATGGTGATGTAGACGCCATTGGTTGTTTTGCTCGTAATGATGAGGACAAAGTGATTGGAGGACTCACGGGAGAGATGTTCAATAACACCGTGTTCGTTGAATATCTTTGGGTAGATGCAGAGGCACGCATTTCGGGGTTGGGAAGCAAGCTGATCGCTCTACTGGAAGAACAAGTGAAACCGCGTGGAGTAACGCATTTGTACCTCGATACGTACAGCTTTCAAGCACTCGATTTTTATATGAAATTGGGTTTTGAAAAAGTAGGGCAGTATTCAGGTTACCCAGCAGCAGGCATTGATAAACATTTCCTGCAAAAACAGATTGCTTGATTTGGTTTGAATTAAACAAAAAAAAGAGGCGCTCGATACGCCTCTTTTTCTGTTTTCCAGAATCAATGTTTTAAACTCGAATTACAAGCTTTGTTGATGTGCTTCGATCAATGCGTTCATCTTCGCTTCCGCAGCTTGGTTAGCTTGCGCGTAATCCATCTCAGCAGGGAAGTCGCTGATGACTTCGTAGTAGCACTTCAACTTTGGCTCGGTACCGGAAGGGCGGACAATCACGCGTGATTTGTCTTCTAGGTGGTAAACCAGTACGTCACTCGCTGGTAAGTTAATCGCTTCTGTTGGACCATCAGTAACAAAGCGAAGTGATGATTTCAGATCTTCGATCACTTCAATGCGTTTACCCGCGATCTCTTTCGGTGGGGTTGCGCGCAGTTTGTCACCGATTGGTGGTGATTTAGGGTCAAGTGCAATACTGCGTTGTGCGTTGAAGTAGAAACCGTGTTGGCGATATAGCTCTTCTAACTTATCCCACAGCGTTTTGCCTTGTGCTTTCAGTTTTCCTGTCAATTGAGAGAAAGCGACCAGTGCTGACAAGCCATCTTTATCCCATACCTTGTTTCCTACGGTGTAGCCAAGAGCTTCCTCGTAAGCAAATAGGAACGGATTTGCTTCTGTCTCTTTTGTCATAGCTACATTGGTCAGCCATTTAAAGCCCGTTAACGTTTGGTAGTATTCTGCACCGTGTGCTTTAGCAATACTGCTCAATAGGCGAGAAGACACAATGGTATTGCCAACGAGCGCTTTTGGCTGAACTTGTAGTAAATAATCACCGAACAATGAACCCACTTGGTCACCTGTTAGCATTTGGTATTCACCATCTGGGCGTTTTACCGCCACAGCAAAGCGGTCCGCGTCAGGGTCGTTTGCACAGGCGATGTCAGCGTCGACAGATTTACCCAGTGCCATAACCATGTCCATTGCGCCAGCTTCTTCAGGGTTCGGGAAGTTTACGGAAGGGAACATACCGTCCGGTTCACGCTGATCTGGAACACTTGCCACTTTTTCAAAGCCAGCATCTGCGAGTAATGTTTCTGCCATCTCTGCACCGACACCATGCATCGCGGTGTAAACTATCGAGATATCTGTGTTGCTGTCAGGTGTTAGCAGGGTATTATCGTTGATTGCATTACGGTACGTCTGGTAGTACTCGTCTTCAAGCCATACCAACAACTCTTTTTGCTTCGCATCGTCCAGTGACATTAGAGGAAGCGGTTTTGCTGTTGCTTCATCGATTTTTGCGGCAATACCAGAATCGTGCGGTGGAATAATCTGTGCGCCATTTTCCCAGTATACTTTAAAGCCATTGTACTCTGGTGGGTTGTGGCTTGCGGTTACGACGACCGCTGCTGCTGCATTTAACTCACGAACACCGAAAGCGACAATGGGTGTTGCTGCTACTTTATAGGTTAGGTAAACCTTGATGCCTAAAGCAGTAAGTACGGAAGCCGTATCGTGTGCGAACTGTTTCGAATCTGGCCGACCATCGTAACCGATAACCACGCCACGAGAGGGTGCGTCTTGTACTTGTTCAATCAGATAGTGGCCGAGACCAGTCGCCGTTTCTTGAATCACCAAGCGGTTCATGCGATTTGGTCCTGCACCTACTTTACCACGAAGCCCTGCGGTCCCAAAAGCCAAGCGCGAGCTGAAACGATCTTGCAATTCACTTTCATTACCAGCATCGATAAGTTGCTGAAGCTCTTCGCGTGTTTTGGGATCAGGATCTCTTGCAAGCCATAGTGTTGTCTGCATTGTCATAGTGATGATTTCCTTAGTCATTGGCAACATCGGTGAAGGTAGGGAAGAGCTTTTTTCTTCAAATCTCGTTGAATTACGAAGGTGAACAGCCCTCATCATTACCCACACCATCAAGGCTACTTAATGTAAATGTTTCTCAGTTAGATTTCAAAGTTGTACATCGGTAAATGGCTAAGAAAAGCCCCTAATTTGAGAATTTATTCACATCAAATACCTTGAAGAAAGATAGAACTATTACTAGCCTTTTAACATAAATACAACAAAAGGTGGTGAATCATAAGTTTCTACGAATTTTATTAAATTTGTTCGATATTTGCATCAGGAAGCAAAGCAGCTCGCTAGTACACGGCGAGAGAACAGGGGAGAGTTCTTTTGAAAAGATTAGCAACTACTCTAGCCTTATTGATGAATGTGATTTTTATCACGTTTTCTTCGTCCAGTTGGTCAGAGCAAAATGAATACAACATGACCAAAGGTGTGACAGCGATTAGTGGACAAGTTTATGAATTGCATATGCTTATCTTCTATATTTGTTGTGCCATAGCTTTGATTGTGTTTGGGTTGATGTTCTACTCTATTTTACGTCATCGCAAGTCGAAAGGTGCTGTCGCGGCGAATTTCCATGAAAGCACCAAAGTTGAAATAATCTGGACGGTCATCCCCGTTATTATTTTAATCGCGATGGCCATACCCGCAACGAAAACCTTGATTGCAATGGAAGATACAACGCAATCAGACCTGACGGTCAAAGTCACTGGCTCACAGTGGAAGTGGCACTACAGTTACTTTGGCGAAGATGTTGAGTTTTTTAGTCTCTTGGCCACCAGCCAAAAAGAAATCGATGGCATCGAAGCAAAAGGTGCGCATTATCTGCTTGAAGTTGATAACCCTCTAGTATTGCCTATTAACCGTAAAGTTCGTTTTCTCATGACCTCGGATGATGTTATCCACTCTTGGTGGGTGCCTGATTTTGCTGTCAAAAAAGACACGATACCTGGTTTTATCAATGAGGCATGGACCAAAATTGATAAGCCGGGTGTTTACCGAGGCCAATGTGCAGAACTATGCGGTCGAGCTCATGGCTTCATGCCCATTGTAGTTCACGCTATGGAAGAAGATGATTTCGATCAATGGCTGGAAGGGAAAAAACAAGAACTCGCGCTACAAAAAGCCGCCGCAAAAGCCTCCCTAACACAGGAGCTTTCTATGGAAGAATTGATGGAAGAAGGACAATCGGTTTATGCTGCGCGCTGTGCGGTGTGTCATCAAGCCAACGGAGAAGGGCTTGCAGGCGCTTTTCCAGCTATTAAGGGAAGTGCAATTGCGTTAGGGCCTGTCGAAAATCATATTGATATCATAGTGAATGGTCGTTCTGGTACCGCTATGCAGGCATTTGCGAATCAACTCAGTGATAAAGAGATCGCTGCTGTTATTACCTACCAACGCAATGCATGGGGTAATGATACTGGTGAGACGGTCCAAGCATCTGATATCAATGCCTTTAAAGCACAGGAAAGTGCCAAGGAGGGAATATGAGTAAACCAATCGATCCTGCGGTTAAGTCTGCGCCTATTGACGCACAAACCAGTGCGAACACAACCATGGTTATTGAAGATGAACACGACCACCATGATGCACCAAAAGGGCTTGCTAGGTGGATATATTCTACCAACCACAAAGACATTGGTACGCTTTACCTCTGGTTTAGCTTTGCGATGTTTCTTATCGGTGGGGCGATGGCGATGGTCATCCGAGCCGAACTTTTTCAACCAGGCTTGCAACTTGTTGACCCTCAATTTTTCAATCAAATGACGACAGTACATGGGCTGGTTATGGTATTTGGCGCGGTTATGCCTGCTTTTACTGGATTAGCTAACTGGATGATCCCATTGATGATTGGCGCTCCAGATATGGCGTTGCCTCGCATGAATAACCTAAGTTTTTGGATTCTTCCCTTTGCATTTTTGATTTTGATTGGCTCGCTATTTTTGCCTGGAGGCGGGCCGGATTTCGGTTGGACTTTTTACGCTCCGTTATCAACTACATATGGCCCCGATAGTACAGCACTGTTTGTTTTTTCTGTTCATATTATGGGTATCAGCTCGATTATGGGAGCGATTAACGTCATTGTCACCATCGTCAACATGAGAGCGCCTGGTATGACTTGGTTTAAGCTGCCAATGTTTGTATGGACTTGGTTGATTACCGCGTTTTTATTGATTGCTGTCATGCCTGTACTGGCTGGAGCCGTAACCATGGTGCTTACTGATAAATACTTTGGCACGAGCTTTTTTGATGCTGCTGGTGGCGGTGACCCTGTCATGTTCCAACATATCTTTTGGTTCTTCGGGCATCCAGAAGTTTACATCATGATTTTACCGTCGTTTGGCATTATATCTGCGATCATTCCTGCGTTTACTGGCAAAAAGCTTTTTGGTTATCACTCCATGGTGTACGCCACTTGCAGCATCGCACTGTTGTCATTCTTGGTATGGGCGCATCACATGTTTACAACGGGAATGCCTGTATTTGCAGAACTGTTCTTCATGTACTGTACGATGCTCATAGCGGTCCCGACCGGAGTGAAGGTCTTTAACTGGGTCGCAACCATGTGGCGTGGTGCGATGACGTTTGAAACACCCATGCTGTTTTCCATTGCTTTTATTGTTTTATTTACGATTGGTGGGCTTTCAGGCCTAATGCTTGCGATTGTCCCTGCAGACTTCCAATATCATGATACTTACTTTGTCGTCGCTCACTTCCATTATGTCTTGGTATCGGGAGCCGTTTTCTCGATTATGGCAGCAGCCTACTATTGGTTGCCTAAATGGACAGGGCATATGTATGACAATAGGCTGAGTCTTTGGCACTTTTGGTGTTCAATTATTTCAGTAAACCTCTTATTTTTCCCGATGCATTTCTTAGGGTTAGCAGGCATGCCACGTCGTATTCCAGATTATGCAATTCAATTCGCCGATGTGAATCAGATTGTCTCAATCGGTGGCTTTGCCTTCGGTTTGTCTCAACTCATTTTCTTATGGGTAGTGATCAAGTGCATACGAGGTGGGGAGCCCGCACCAGCCAAACCTTGGGAGCATGCAGAAGGCCTAGAATGGACGGTGCCGAGTCCTGCGCCATATCATACCTTTTCAACGCCACCAAAGATCGACTAAAAGCAGAGTAAGGTGAAGGATATGGAAGCCAAAGCCTCCCACAAAAAATTAACCGTCAAACTGGTTTTAGCCACCGCCTTGATGTTTGGCTTTGGCTACGCCTTAGTCCCTCTGTATGACGTTATGTGTGATGCACTTGGGATCAACGGTAAAACCAGTGATGTTGCAGCAATCCAACCTACAGGAATGAAAATTGACCGCACGCGTACTATTAAAGTCGAGTTTATGGCCCACATTACACCGGAAATACCATGGGAGTTTGAACCCAGCGTAGTTTCAATGAATGTGCACCCTGGCGAAGTGATTCAAACAGAATATCTTGCATTTAACCAGAGTGAACAAGCGCTTATTGGCCAAGCTGTCCCTTCGGTATCTCCTGGCTTAGGGGCTGCTTATTTTAATAAAATTGAATGTTTTTGCTTTAACCAACAGCCTCTTGAAGGCAAGCAGCAAGCACGTATGCCATTAATTTTTTATATTGAACCTGATGTGCCGGATTCAATTCATACGTTGACCTTGTCTTACACACTCTACAAGTTTCCCCCTCAGTCTGACCAAGCATCTCTAGTCAGCCTTCTGAGGAGCGAGCCCCAGACAATTCGTCTGTAAGGAGCGATTTTTATGAGTAACAAGCCCGAGAGTTATTATGTTCCTGCACAAAGTAGTTGGCCTATTGTCGCTGCCTTTGCTCTTTTTTTGATTGCGGTTGGTGCTGGTTTAACTGTCCAAGGCATTCAGGCGGAAAGTGAAATAGGGACCTTTGGTAAAATCATTCTGATTTTAGGTATGCTGTCTTTGCTTTATATTTTAGCTGGGTGGTTTAGTAATGTAATTACTGAATCATTAACGGGTAAATACAGTGCACAAATTACCCGCTCATTTCGGCAGGGGATGAGTTGGTTTATCTTTTCAGAAGTGATGTTCTTCGGTGCATTTTTTGGTGCTCTTTTTTATGCCAGAATCCTTTCTGTGCCTTGGTTGGGCGGGGCTGATAATAATTTTATGACACACGAAGTGTTATGGCCTGATTTTGAGGCTATTTGGCCTTTAACCTCGACACCAGATGGGACGACAACAGAAGCGATGCCATGGAATGGTATCCCGCTAATGAATACTATTTTACTTTTGCTGTCATCCATTACGTTACATATGGCCCATGTCAGTTTAGAAAAAAATAAGCGGACAGCGTTGATTGTTTGGTTAGAGCTTACCATCGTACTTGCAGGCTTCTTCCTTTATTACCAATATGTTGAATATGCTCATGCCTATCAAGAAATGGGGCTCACTCTTCAATCTGGAATCTACGGTAATACGTTCTTTATGTTGACCGGGTTTCATGGGTTGCATGTGTGTCTTGGTGCCATCTTCTTGCTTATTCTATTGTCGAGGATTGCGAAAGATCACTTCTCTCCTCACAATCATTTTGCATTTCAAGCGGGGAGCTGGTATTGGCATTTCGTTGATGTGGTTTGGTTATGTTTATTTGTATTTGTCTATGTAATCTAAGTGTATGTAACTTAAGTCTTTGTAATATAGGTAAATTTTAGATAAAGCAATGGCATGCATCTCTAAAGTAAGAGCCACTAAAATACGCATTGCTGAGCTGATATAAATGGAATGACTAATACGGATTGGGATTCGGTGAGATCCAGCCAGCACTTAGAGCAAAAAGTAGAAGCAGTATCACGAGAGCAGAAAACATCACTCTGCGTCCAAGGTAATGACTCATTGGTTTACTGTTCTCACTGTTTTCTGGGTTGTCTTTAACCATTTCGATCAACGCTTTGGCGAGGTTGAATATGATAAAAAGCAGCAGTAAAACCAACGTTGTTTTAAATAAAAAAGCGATGGACATGAAATCTCCCGGTTCATGGTTAGCTTTGTCTGCCAGCTTTTGGGTAGCAGCTTGCTTAACTGTGGCTGTGTTTTTAGCATTGGTCAAACTTGGCATCTGGCAGCTAGATCGAGGTAATGAAAAGTTAGCCTTGGAGCAATCGATGGAACAAAAGCTCAAAGCGCCATATCAAGATATCTCGGCCTTGTTAAGTCATAGTGAAAGTAAAAATCCTTTTCAAGGGATTAAAGTTCAAGCACAAGTCTTGCCACAAGAGTTCCCTATTATTTTGTTGGATAATCAGATTTATGTTGGAAAAGTGGGTTACCTTGCTTATCAAATTGTGGCAATCAATGCTGTGAATTTGCCTTCTGAGCAGTCATTGGTTGAGAATCCATTGGTTTTGTTGGAACTTGGTTTCGTTGAAGGGCTCGTATCAAGAAAAGCATTGCCGAAAGTGATTGAACTCGAAGAAGAGCAATTCATTACAGGTCGCACCTATCAAAAGTCAAACAACCCTCTAAGCTCAGATCTGATGGCAGAAAAGGGTAACCCTGTCCGCATACAAAACTTGAATATTAAGCAACTGGCTAAGAGCTTCAATATTGATTTAGCCCCGTTTGTTATTCAGCCAGATAATCTCAAATCTTGGCCTTACTCATTTCCATGGAATCCACTTCCTATGACCAGTGCAAAACATTTTGGCTATTCTTTTCAATGGTTTGTAATGGCAGGGGTGTTTTTATTGATAACCCTAATGGTGTTATTTCGCTGGATACTTAGTATACGCTCACAAGGAGGTGACGCATGATATCTAAAGTAACAAAAGGGCGATTTGCTTTAATCGCATTGATCAGCTTATTTGTTCTACCCGTCATTATTGCTAAATTGATACTGAGTCAAGGCTGGTACCAACCTGGAGCAACAAATCGAGGCAAGTTAGTCGAACCATACACCACCTTAACCGAATTAGGACAAGCCTCTCCTTATATCAAAAAAGGTTGGCAATTAGCCTATGTTCTTCCTTCTCAGTGCGGCAACCGTTGTCAGCAGCAGCTTCATTTAATTAAGCAGAGCCATATTGCTTTAGGAAAATATCAGGAACGCGTTATCCCTATTATTTGGGCATCTGAAAACACTCAAAAACTCAATGACTCAATAGCCGTAATGGAAATGAATGAACGTTTGTCTCAACAGGTACATGTCGGGCAAATTGTTATTGTTGATCCGTTAGGGCAGTTGGTAATGGCTTATACCACTTTAGGTCAAGATGACTTGGTTCAACTAAATAAAGATATGCTGTCTGATTTACGTAAGCTACTTAAGCTGTCACGGGTTGGCTAAGGAGAAATCATGAGATTAGAGCACTTAGTGAAATTCAGTCTTTGTCTTACGCTCGTTGTTATTATGCTGGGCGCCTACACTCGTTTAGCTGACGCTGGCTTGGGATGTCCCGATTGGCCAGGGTGTTATGGGCAGTTACTTGTCCCTCAAACACAAGAGGAGGTCTCTACAGCCAATGCTTTGTTTCCTGAAAGGGCTGTCGAGCAAGGTAAAGCTTGGCTAGAAATGATTCATCGTTATTTTGCTGGCTCACTTGGGATTGTTATCCTAGTTATGGCTATATGGGCAACAAACAAGCAAGATGTTGATGCAACCATCCCAATTTTACTTTGTCTGTTGGTCTTAGGTCAGGCCGCTTTAGGAATGTGGACGGTGACATTAAAACTGATGCCAAGCATTGTCATGCTGCATTTATTCGGTGGTTTTACTCTACTGGCACTCCAAGCTGTTTTTTATTGCCAATTGAAGTCTCATTCTCCTCCTCTAGAGGCAGTTGCTTCAGTTTCAAAAGGGGTCAAGTTACTGTCAGTGTTTACATTTGGTATTGTTACCATGCAAATTTTACTTGGAGGCTGGACCTCCTCAAATTATGCCGCACTTATGTGTACCTCATTACCAATTTGTGAAGGTAATTGGCAGGCACATTTATCATGGAAAGAAGCGTTTTCTTTTTGGCAAACAGGGTTTGATAGTTACGAATTTGGTGTGTTGGACTATCCGGCACGCATGACTATTCATGTTAGCCATCGTATCGGGGCTATGGTTACAGCCGCCGTTGTTCTAGGCTACATTGTGGTGCTATACCAACAACAGTTTTCTTCAGCCAAAAAAATAGCCTTTTGGCTTGGCTTTGTTCTTCTGTGTCAGATTGCTTTGGGTATCAGCAATGTCTTGTTTCAGTTACCTATTTATGTCGCCGTTGCACATAACTTTGGGGCGGCTCTAATGCTGGCCTTGATTTGTGTGAGTCAGTTTTATATATGGCAAAGTCATACCTATCGGTATGCTCAAGCGAAAGGAGTTCGCTATGAATAATGAATCGATTTTAATGTTAGAGAGCAGTAAGAAAGCTTGGTCAACCTATTTGCAACTGACCAAACCTAAGGTTGTGCTCCTTATGCTGATCACAGCTATCGTTGGAATGAGCCTTGCACCTGTCGTCAATTTTCCATGGCTAGAGGCGATATTGGGTTTAACGGGCATCGGCTGCATGGCAGGTTCAGCCGCTGCGTTTAATCACTTAATTGACCGACGAATTGACAGACAGATGGACAGAACTCATCAGCGGCCATTGCCTTCTGGAGAGGTAAACCCTTTCTCGGTGACCACTTTTGCTTCCGTTCTGGGTTGTTTTGGCTTTGTGTTACTTTATCTATGGGTTAACCCATTAACGGCTTGGATGACGTTATTAAGTTTACTGGGTTACGCTGTGGTTTACACACTCTACTTAAAACGGGCTACCCCACAAAATATTGTGATAGCCGGTATTGCCGGTGCAATGCCCCCATTATTGGGTTGGACTGCCGTAACGGGTGAGCTGCATGCTAATGCCTGGCTACTGGTTATGATCATATTTATTTGGACTCCGCCTCATTTTTGGGCTTTAGCGATTCATAGAGTCGAGGATTATCGAAAAGTGAACATTCCAATGTTGCCTGTTACTCATGGCGTGGAATATACAAAAACATCCATACTTTTGTACACGGTTCTTTTAACCTTGGTTTGTATTTTACCTGTATTGGTTGGCATGGTTGGAATGATTTATTTATTTTCAGCTCTACTCCTTAACGGTGGCTTTATTTATTACGCATGGAAACTCAAGTTTTCTCCTGAACCTAATACTGCAATGGATACCTTTAAGTTTTCTATAGGTCATTTATTGGGGCTGTTTATCGCTTTGTTAGCCGATCATTATATTGCTCAAGTTATAGTTTAAATCCCTTGACGGTTACTTTGATAAGGGCAGATTGGTGATACGAGTAGACGAAAAAAGAAGAGGGGCATCAAGCCCCTCTTTAGTTACGAATTAATGATAAAATGGGCCAAGAAACCCATTGAACCAATTATATTATTCTGGTTGAACGAGTTCTTCGTATTGGAATTCAGGAACCACAACCTCAACACGACGGTTTTTCTCACGACCTTCTGCAGTGCTGTTACTCGCTACAGGATCTTCCATACCTTTACCTGTCACAGTAAAGCGGTCTGCATTAACACCTGTCGCGATTAGGTAATCCGCAACAGCTTGAGCACGGCGCTCAGAAAGCTTAAGGTTGTAAGCTGCTGGGCCAGAGTTATCCGTGTAACCTGTTATCTCTACTTGAGCCTGTTGAAACTCTTTTAAGAAGTTTGCAAGATTGTTTAGGCGCTCGGTCACAGAGTTTGTTAACTTAGCACTGTCAAACTCAAAAGTACCTGTACCGTATTCTTCTTTGTGAGTACGAGTAAGAAGAACAGGCTCGACTTCAATGACTTCTTCTGTCACAACAGCAGCGATAACAGGAGCTGGAGCAAAACGGTAGTTCACACCAAGACCAAAGAAGTCAGCGTCCATATCGTCGATCACATTATCAGAGAAACCTTGGTAGCGTTGGTATTCCGCGCGTACACTCCAGTTATTATCGATAGTGTACTCTGCACCCAAAGAACCAGTAGGAACGATGTCTTTCTCGCTTCCTGAGATCATGTATGCACCACCAAGCTTAGCAAATAAGTTCCAGGTGTCATTTACGTGCCAGTTAAGCTTAGGAGCTAGTGTAAGTGCCCACAGGTGCCCATCAATAGTGTCAACGGTATTGGCGTGTTTGAAATTACCTTCGTAATTACCGAGGTAATCCACTCCATACTCAAGAGCGATCATATCTGTAAAGTCATAACCGATATGCAAACCAGTGCCAAACGCATCATCATCGCAAGGACTGTTTAGATAGCAAGCATTATCCAGACTAGTCATGCCTAATTTGCCCCCAAGGTACATCTCAGCTTGGGCAGAGTTCATTAGACCACCAGCCACCACTGCTGCTACTGCAATTGCTACTTTTTTCATAGTGTTTCCTTGTATTGATTACATGTTCACTTCTACTTAGCCTTATTGGCAGGAAGTACTAAGTAGTATTAAGATACCTGTTTAGTATTATTTCGATTTGGACACAGGCTTCAACAGCTTAGACGGTGTTACAAAAAGCGACGCGAGCCTCATCACAAACCTTCAAAGTATAGTCAAAAAATTTTCATTCAAAGAAAAACTTAGGTTAGCTTTAAATGACTTATGTGAACTCAGCGTCAGTATGTTGTGCTTCGGTGTATTTCTTGAGTCTTTTATTTATATCGTCAAATCACAAACTCAGTCACAGCGCTATGAGCGTTATCCATGTTTGATTGGCGATTTACAGCAGATGCTCGCAAGTAATGGGTGTAAGTTTTTATTTACGCTGTATTTAGTTATTAACGAATGAGATTATTTGCATTTTTTGATAAAAAATGATTGAAACTCTACTTCTAAGTCGATAAGTTATCTATACCAAGAAAGTAAATGAGCTTAAGGTTGATACGTCATCCGACAGGGCCATTTTGTATGCGGCTAAATAAGACAAATAATCAGCCAGATGTAACTAGGAAGTAGAAGTAATGTTTCAGACCGATGATGTAAGAATTAATCAAGTAAAAGAGTTGTTGCCACCTATTGCAGTAACAGAGAAATTTCCAGCAACAGAGACGGCTTCTTCGACCACATTTGAATGTAGAAATGCCATTCACAACATATTAGAAGGCAAAGATGATCGATTGCTTGTTATTGTTGGCCCATGCTCGATTCATGACCCTGAAGCTGCTGTTGCTTACGGTAAAAAGCTGAAAGTTTTACGTGATGAACTCGGAGAGCAGCTTGAAGTTGTAATGCGTGTTTATTTTGAAAAGCCAAGAACAACGGTAGGCTGGAAAGGATTAATCAACGACCCTTATTTGAATGACACGTTCAAACTCAATGATGGTTTGAGAATAGGGCGTAAACTTCTGCTTGATCTTACTGACATGGGCTTGCCTACCGCCAGTGAATTCCTAGATATGATCACACCTCAGTATGTTGCAGATTTAATCAGTTGGGGCGCGATCGGTGCTCGTACAACTGAATCTCAAGTACACCGAGAGCTTGCATCAGGCTTATCTTGCCCAGTTGGTTTCAAAAATGGTACCGACGGTAATATTAAAATTGCGAGCGATGCGATTCGGTCAGCAAGCGCGTCACACCATTTCTTATCTGTGACTAAATATGGCCACTCTGCCATTGTCGAGACCGCCGGTAACCCTGACTGCCACATTATCTTACGTGGTGGTAAAGAGCCAAACTATAGCGCAGCGCATGTTGCTCAAATTAAGGATGAACTGGAATCAGCGGGTTTACCGAAGAAAGTGATGATTGATTTCAGTCATGCGAACAGCTCTAAACAATTTAAGCGTCAAATGCTGGTTTCAGATGATGTTTCTGAACAAATTGCTGGTGGTGAAGACGCAATCTTTGGTGTGATGATCGAGTCTCACCTTGTAGAAGGTCGTCAAGACTTAGTGAATGGTAAGGCGGCCAATTACGGCCAATCGATCACTGACGCATGCATTGGCTGGGAAGATACTGAAACGGTTCTTCGTCAGCTTGCGGACGCTGTAGAAGCTCGTCGTGAGAAATAGAAACCACTTCCAGTTTGGATAATATCTAAATGATTGAAGGTAAAGCCAGCGTAACATGCTGGCTTTTTTGTTAGTTCTAAGCCGCTCCCCGTAGAGTAAATTCTTTTTTGCGAAAAACTTCACATCTTCCAAAGTAACTGTTGATGTAATGTTATCTGGGTAAATATTTTGTGTTTTGCCTGTCGCTTTCATGAGTGTTTTTCTTTAACATCCTGTTGTTTAAAACAATTTCAGCGCCTTTATCATGGTTTGCCAAAACAAAAGCGTAACCTCACTCATACCAGTATGCTTTTTGTTGTTTAGCCTAGATAAAAAATGAATATGCTGAAGTGAGTAATACCGGCGACTAAGAAGCCAATTTGGCGCTGTTTTCAAACGATGTATTAATAAAACAAGAAGTCTCATCCTATGCCTGCTTTAGATTCTCATACCGACAAAGAAACACACCTTAAAGAAACAGATGAGTTAGTTTCTACAACTGATCTTAAAGGCGTTATTACTTATTGTAACGATGCATTTTGTGACGTTGCAGAATATACCAAAGAGGAAATGTTAGGTCAGCACCATAATCTTGTGAGGCACCATGACATGCCGAAAGCGGCTTTTGCTGATATGTGGGCACATTTAAAGCAAGGTAAAGCATGGCGTGGGATCGTGAAAAACAAAACTAAATCCGGGGGTTATTACTGGGTAGACGCCTATGTTACCCCAATTTATGAATCGCATCAGATCGTGGGTTACCAGTCTGTACGGGTCAAACCAAAGCAAGTATGGGTAAATGCGGCACAGAAAGCTTACCGAAATCTTTTGAAAGCGGAAAAAAGGCCTTATACCAAACGTTGGAAGAGTAAAGATAATCTACGTTATCTCACTCTTTTCGCTGCATTAATTGCACCACCTTTAAGTCTTGGCTTGACACTTGACGGGCCATTGGCGTGGCTTGCTGCATTGCTTCCGATAGGAACGCTTGCAGCTCTATTTCGTCATGAACTTATTGATACCCCCTTGCAGTTTAAGAAGTTGCAATCTCAATACGATAGCATCAGTCGTTTGGTTTATTCAGGGGATAAGCCATTTTCGATTGCTGATTATCATATAAAGTTGCTTTCTGCTCGAATTCGTACAGTGTTAGGCCGGATGACAGACTCTGCTTTGCCATTACAAGATTGTGCTGAGGAGCTGAGTCAGACCACAACCGAAGCTTCCATTGCACTTAATCAACAAAATAAAAACATCAAACAAGTTCGTGATGCGGCTGAGTCGATGCAAATCTCGGCAAATTCGGTTTCATCGAGTACTCATGATGCGCACCTATTGATTGATGACACACTAAAGTCTTGCCTCGTGGCTAAAGAAACCATTGACCAAACACATACCAACTTAACGCAATTGAGCCAACAAGCTGAGCAAGCTACGGAAACGACATATCAACTGAGTGATCAAGCGCAAAAGGTAAGTCATCTCATGGAAGAGATCGCTGGTATTGCCGATCAAACCAATTTATTGGCATTAAATGCGGCAATAGAAGCGGCCAGAGCGGGTGAACAAGGACGTGGCTTTGCCGTTGTAGCTGACGAAGTAAGAGCGCTTTCTGGCAGAACGTCTAGTGCAACGGAACAAATTCATTCTTCTCTTGAAGCAATGCTGAATACGATTCAAAGTTGGCAAAAAGAGATCCTCGCCAATAAAGAGCAAACGGATACATGTTCAAAAGTGGCTGAAGAAAGCACTCGGCGTTTATCTGAGGTAGAAGAAATGATGCAAAGTATGAGCGGGTTAATGGTCGACGTAGCAGATTCTGCAGATAAACAGCTTCAGTTGTCTAGTGACGTGAATCAACATATCCACTCTATTGCCTCCACTGCTGAGCAAAATCTTGCAGCGACGAACTCCGTCGAGCAAAACAGCAGACAATTAAAAGAACAAGTGCAAGACTTTTATCAACTCGCTAATCAATTTGAGGAGAAGTGATTTGGAGAAAAGTGACTTGAACACAAGCGAGGCTAACGTCATCACGAGTTTGCTATAACAAAAAAGCCCCGCATTCATGACGGGGCTTTTTTTTGTTTCTTGTCAAAAGCCATCAGACAGGCAGTAGAAGAAACTAATAATCAGTGATTAAGCAAGCAGTTCGTTTGCTGTATTCACGACGTTTTCTACCGTAAAACCAAACATTTCAAACAGCTGATTTGCCGGCGCAGATTCACCAAATGTCGTCATGCCAATGATGCGACCGTCAAAGCCTACGTACTTGTACCAGAAGTCAGCGATACCCGCTTCGATTGCGATACGAGCGGTGACGTCTGATGGTAGTACAGATTCACGGTAAGCAGCATCTTGCTTGTCGAATGCATCAGTAGATGGCATTGAAACAACGCGTACTTTCTTACCTTCAGTGGTAAGTTGCTCAGCTGCTTTCATTGCGAGTTCAACTTCAGAACCTGTCGCGATTAGGATCAGCTCTGGCTTGCCGTCACTGTCTTTCAGGATGTATGCACCTTTCGCGATGTCAGCGACTTGCTCTGCTGTACGTGCTTGTTGCGCTAGGTTTTGACGAGAGAAAATCAGTGCCGTTGGTGCGTCTTTACGTTCAATCGCCAGTTTCCATGCTACTGCAGACTCAACTTGGTCACATGGACGCCATGTACTCATGTTTGGAGTAAGACGCAGAGAGGCCATTTGCTCAACCGGTTGGTGAGTTGGGCCATCTTCGCCAAGACCGATAGAGTCGTGCGTGTACACCTGGATGTTCTGAATTTTCATCAGAGCCGCCATGCGCATTGCATTACGAGCGTACTCCATGAACATTAGGAATGTAGCGCCGTAAGGCACGAAACCGCCGTGTAGCGCGATACCGTTCATGATCGCGGTCATACCGAATTCACGTACACCATAGTGGATGTAGTTACCAGAGAAGTCGTTTGCTTCTAGAGATTTAGAGCCAGACCACATGGTTAGGTTAGACGGCGCTAGGTCAGCAGAGCCGCCCATGAATTCCGGAAGCATTTGACCAAACGCTTCTAGTGCGTTTTGAGAAGCTTTACGTGATGCGATGTTTGCAGGGTTTGCTTGAAGGTCAACAATGATTTGGTTTGCTTTTGCTTCCCATTCAGCAGGCAGTTCACCGTTTACGCGGCGTTTGAATTCAGCGGCCAGCTCAGGGTATGCTGCTTCATAAGCTGCAAGTTTCTCGTTCCACGAAGCTTCCTTAGCTGCGCCTGCTTCTTTTGCTGACCATTCTGCGTAGACTTCCTGCGGAATTTCAAAAGGACCGTGTTCCCAACCTAGTTCTTTACGTGTCGCTGCAATTTCTTCAGCACCGAGTGGCGCACCGTGACAGTCGTGTGAACCCGATTTGTTTGGAGAACCAAAACCGATGATCGTTTTAGTACAGATAAGCGTAGGGCGTGGGTCTGCTTTTGCAGCAATGATAGCAGCGTTAATTGCTTCAGGATCGTGACCATCTACCGCTGGAATGACGTGCCAACCATAAGCTTCAAAACGTTTAGGTGTGTCATCAGAGAACCAACCTTCAACGTGACCGTCGATAGAGATGCCGTTGTCATCCCAGAATGCGATCAGTTTGCCAAGGCCTAGTGTACCTGCAAGAGAGCAAGCCTCGTGCGAAATACCTTCCATCAAGCAGCCATCACCCATGAAAGCATAAGTAAAGTGATTAACAATCTCGTGGCCTTCTTTGTTGAACTGAGCGGCTAGTGCTTTCTCAGCCATTGCCATACCCACTGCGTTAGTGATGCCTTGACCGAGAGGGCCCGTTGTTGTTTCGATACCAGGCGCGTAGCCGTATTCTGGGTGACCTGGGGTCTTCGAATGAAGCTGGCGGAAGTTCTTAAGATCGTCGATAGAAAGCTCGTAGCCTGCAAGGTGCAGTAGAGAATAGATCAGCATAGAGCCATGACCGTTAGACAGTACAAAACGGTCGCGGTCAGCCCATTCCGGATTTGATGGGTTGTGATTCAGGTGAGAACGCCAAAGAACTTCAGCGATGTCAGCCATGCCCATAGGTGCACCTGGGTGGCCAGAGTTTGCTTGTTGTACACCGTCCATGCTTAGTGCACGAATAGCATTAGCTAGATTTTTGCGGTCCATAATAACTACCAGTCTTTCAATATTGTAATTGGAAATTGAAAGGGGAACGCCAACGTTCCCCTTGATTAATTCTGTGAAATTACAGCTTTGCTGCGATCATGTCTTCTAGTTTACCTTGGTCAATAGCGAAGTTACGGATACCTTCAGCTAGTTTTTCAACAGCCATTGCATCTTGGTTATGATCCCATAGGAATTCAGCGTGAGTCATTGCTGCTGGGCGCTCTTTCGCACCTTTAGAGTCAACCAGCTTCTCAACGACTTCACCTTCTGCTGCTTCCAATTCAGCAAGTAAAGCTGGAGCGATAGTGAGACGGTCACAACCTGCAAGTTCTAGAATTTCGCCGATGTTACGGAAGCTTGCGCCCATCACTACCGTGTTGTAGCCGTACTCTTTGTAGTAGTTGTAGATACTTGTTACAGAGATTACGCCTGGATCTTCTTGAGCTTCGAAGTCACGACCTTCTCTCGCTTTATACCAGTCCATGATACGACCAACGAATGGAGAGATTAAGAATACGCCAGCTTCAGCACAAGCACGAGCCTGAGCAAAAGAGAATAGAAGGGTTAGATTACAGTTGATGCCTTCTTTTTCGAGGATCTCTGCAGCGCGGATACCTTCCCAAGTAGAAGCCAGTTTGATTAGGATGCGGTCGTTAGTGATGCCTGCGTCGTTGTACATTTTTACTAGCTGGCGTGCTTTCGCTACGCTGCCTTCCGTATCATAAGATAGACGAGCGTCTACTTCTGTTGAGATACGACCAGGAATCGTTTTTAGAATCTCTTTACCGATGTTTACTGCAAGCATGTCACAAGTGTCTTGAACTTGTTGTGCTTTATCGTTGCTTTGTGCTTTTGCGTATTCAATAGAAGCGTCGATTAGAGGAGCGTACTCTTCAATTTGAGCCGCTTTTAGGATAAGAGATGGGTTCGTTGTCGCATCTTCTGGTTGGTATTTTTTGATTGCGTCAATTTCGCCAGTGTCTGCGACGACTGTGGTTAGTTTACGAAGTTGCTCTAACTTGTTGCTCATAATCGTTCATCCTATTTAAAGAGTGGCTCACTTTGCCACGGCTTATTTGTTTCTAGGCCAGCTTGCTTTATTTAAGCTCGCTGTTCAAAAAGCGAATACTCAATCATTTCTGAACAATTGCTCAGTAGCTGAGTAAATGATGTATCCATATTTATCTTATCTATAAGGAAAGTCAATCATGGAAAACGATTTAAACGAAACTTTATCAACGTTTTTTTATGAGGTGTGAATTAAATATCAAAGTAATCGTTTACTTTAGAGATGAAGTTGCAAAGGGTGCTATTGTGAGAAACGAAATTTAACTGAGCAAATGTTCTTGATGTGAGCAAAAGTTACGGCTAAATTAATGAATATTTGTTGATTGATTGCGCAAAATTTGACTGCAAAAAGTCAGCAGACCCTAGGTGCATGAGCATTTTGCTTTAATGCAGACTTATAGAAGAGTATGGCATGAGTCATTCAAATCAAGAAATTACTGTTGAGAGTACAGAGTTACTGACCGAAATGTCTATCGCTTATTATCAGGATGGCGCAACTCAAGAAGAGATTTCGAAAAAATTTGCGATATCACGGGCAAAAGTTGGTCGAATGCTAAAGCAGGCGCGTGATGAGGGCATTGTTGAAATTACGGTGAAATACCATCCGGTCTTCAGTGCTAAAATTGAGCAACGCTTGATTGAACGTTTTGGTGTAAAACGAGCTTTGGTAGCACTGGATCAACCTAACGAAGATGCACAGCGCTTACAAGTCTCCGGCCTTGTCTCGAATTATTTAACAAGCTCACTGAAAAATGGCATGGTAGTGGCGGTTGGGCAGGGAAGGAATGTCTCCTCAGTGGCTCATCATATCGGTGTGATCACCCCAAGGGATTGTAAATTTGTTTGTGGTATTGGAGGAATTCACCCTCGTGGTGGTAAGTACAATGCCGATCATATCTGTCGGCAATTTGCCAAGAAATATGGTGGTAGCTCTGAAACACTTTATGCGCCTGCTTATGCGGAAAATCTTGAGCAAAAAATGGCTTTTATGCAAAATGCAACGGTTAAACAAACCTTAGATTTAGCCCGCAAAGCCGATATTGCCCTCGTAGGGGTGGGTGATATGAATGAAAATAGCTACATGGTTGACCTTGGATGGTTTACACCAGAAGAAGTCGTCCAGTCCCGTTTAACTCAAGGAGTAATAGGAGACTTCGCGGGGTATGACTTTTTTGACATTCATGGCAGAGTGGCTAATACAGTGATGAGTGATCGAGTGATTGGCTTGGGCATCGAAGAGTTTAGGCCAATTGCCGAGGTGATTGCTATTGCTGCCGAAAACAGTAAGCCTTTAGCACTATTAGGTGCTTTACGTACAGGTGTGATTGATGTCATCGCGACAAGCGTGAGTAATGCTTTGACGGTGCTTAATCTTGATGAGCAAATGCAAGCGAAGAGTGATTTATTTACAAGCTAGAGCTTCTTTGTCTCAATGTACTTTAAGAGTTGCTTACTGTACCCAAGCAGCTCAACTATGCCGTCTCGTTGAGTACAGCATCTTGAGCTTACTTAGGTCTTGATATGACTTAGGTATCGATATGATCTAGGTATTGAGATAATTGCGAGGTTAATCCTTTACTTCAAGTGATTAACCTTTTATTTCAAGAGCTTAATACTTTATTTCAGGCGCTTAACCTTTTATCTTAGGCCATTAGCCCTTCTCTATTGGGAAGGTATCATTGGAGCCCCATTCTGTCCAGGAACCGTCATAGACAGACAGCTTTTCTATGCCCAGTTGATACGCTGCGAGAAGTAAAATACATGCGGTCACACCAGAGCCACAGCTAAAAATAGTCGGCTTAGTTTGCTTGAGGTTAAGTGCATCGAAAAAGGGCTTAAGTTCACTGTTGTCTTTAATCTTTCCATTTGAAATCAGTTCTTGGAAAGGCTGGCAACATGAATGGGGGATATGACCACTTCTAAGCCCTTTTCTGGGTTCTGCAACTTGTCCAAGGAAGCGAGGCTTAGCTCTAGCATCAACAATATTAGCGCTTATATTGTCAACATGGCTGAGAACCGTTTGTGCATCTACAAAAGCGGTTGGGTCTAATTTGCCACAGAAGTCCCCTGTTGATTGTGACTCTGTGATGGATGAGTGCGTCGGTAAACCAGCTGCAATCCAAGCTGGCAGCCCTCCATTAAGAACATGAACTTTCTTATGGCCCATCGCCTTAAGCATCCACCAAGCTCTAGGAGAGGCGAGAGTGCCTGAATTGTCGTAGACCACAAGAATATCATCATGATTAAGACCTAATTGCTGAGCTTGTTCATTAAAATCATTTTCCGTTGGCATCATATGAGGCAGAGGAGAATTAGGCTGGCAAAATACGTTGTCATAATCAAAACGAAGTGTTCCTGGAATCCAGCAATCTTGTATTTTCGTGGTTTCTGAGGGTATTTGGAAAGCAATACTGGCATCCAAGCACTTTACATTACTATGTCCAATTATTGACTGTAACTCATCGACGGAAATAAGAGCGCTCATAATGTTTTCCTTTCTTTTTAATAAATAGTTTGCTTATTGAACGGTTGCTGAGTGAATGATTTTTTGTTCTAACGTTTTGATTCGATTAAACAGCCCTGAAAGTCGTCAGTTTGCCGATGGTATTGGCGGCTTACAGTGTAAAAAAGTGAATGAAGGTTCAATAAAAGGACGACGAACTTGAGAAAACGTTACTAGGAAGCTTTCAGGACAGTTAGCGGTGACCGGAACGAGCACACGCCTTTGTCCAATAGATTCAAAGTGTACCGTTAAATAACGCCTTTGACCATCGAGTGATTGAGTTAAGGTATTATTGATCACAAAAGCTGATATTGGGGTGCTTTTTCCTAGTGAGGCATAGTAAAAAAGTAAACCCGCAATAATGACCGTGAATAAGAAAGCAGAAAGGTATTTCTTGGGTGTGTTCATGATAAATGTCGTTAGAGCGCTTTTGTCGTTGATGAGTGAGCTTATCCCCCCAAGTGACCTCAAGGTGCTTGATTCAGAGCGAGGTCACTTGAGTATAAATATTAATTGGGTATGTACGAGTGGCAAATAAAAATCGCATGCTTTGTGAGGCATGCGATTTATTTAGTCGTTGTAACAAATGTACTATGCTAGGTGCATTCTACATCACAACGCTTGAATTACCCGCAGAGATAACTTTTTGAATAGGATCTGACCCATCGTAAAACCAAATCTCTACCAGCATTTCCCCTTGATTGTCAGAAATGGTGTAATCAAAGTTTGCCACTCCATCGCTCAAAGGAACAGAAGCAACTTTGGAAGCATAGTTCGCCACATAACCTGCATTGTCGTCATTAGTAAACGATTTGTAGAGACTTAAGTGAGCTCGCTGCGTTGTTAAACCGCTAATATCAACTTCTAAAGAGCTCTCTGTTACAGGATTAAAGTTAAAGTCATCTGGTACAACCAAATCTGTCATGGTGACTTCTGGTTGAGCTTCCGGTGTTACACTGATCGGCGGTGTGGAAGAGCCAGAGCTCCCACCATCTCCACCACAAGCGGTTAACACTAATCCCATTAATATCGTGAATAGAATTTTCATACTCTTCTCTCCCTATGGAATGTAGCATTTAGCTGTTGTTGGTGATTCATGCCAGTTTGTACTTTGAACACCACCTGATTCAGCCCATGTTTTGAATTCTGGATAGGCTACGACCATGTCTACACGCTCTAAAGGCCACTTCCAATCTTCGACAATTAATAGAGCCCATGGCAGATAGGTTGCTGTTTTAAAGTAGTTATTCGTACCACTGTTACTTGCATCCAGCCCTATGCCGAATAGGCTAGTATCGAATTGTTCGGTTGGTGCTTGACCAGGTAAATGTACTTCCCATTTACGACCAGGTTGGAAAGAAATGCCTTCACCGTGGTATTCGTCTGGTGTTGCAAAGATGAATGGGTCGTATGGCTTAGTTTGAAGTCCAGAACGGTCAGAGTCTTCAGTAAAGTAGATATTAAGAGTAAAGTTAAGGGCAATGCTGTCGGTACAACCTGACTCTGTTCGGAAATAGTCACAGCTGCTTGAAGCAAAGTCACTCAAGTTATCATCAATGATGAAGATCGCTTCATTAGAAATGGCTTCTAGCCCGCTTGTTGCTTGTTCGACACCATTAATGGAGAGCGTTGTTAGCCCCGTTTCAATAATGCTCTTATCTATGCCAGGAAGACGAATCGCAAACCCGTTTTTGTAACTAGCACCATAGGCAGCTAAATCACCGGTGATTTGGATGTTTTCAATATGACTGGCAAGAAGCATCTCGGTGATACGGAACTTGACGACAACGTCATTCATATCGTAATCGACGGTGTACGGCCAGTTATCTTCAAATGCAACCGTAGCGAAGCTGTTTGCACTTGGGAAGTACTCAATGGAGTAACCGTTATTTGTGATCGTAATTGGGTGATCCTCTACTTCACCAGAAGTTGAACCGCCATTGTAGCTTAACCCTGTTTCTTGGCTAAAGCGGAAACGGCTCCAACTTGCGCCTGCTGTTGCAGATGTAGAGACCACAAATGGCATTACATTGGTGCCTGCGCTGAGAAGTTCATCGGTAAAGACTTGTTCACCAGGATCTAAAAAATCGCCGTCTCGGTTCCAGTCAAACCAAGCAGATAGATAGCCTGTGGTTGATGCATTGACGGTGATGACAGAACTCAAACCAGGGTCAAGGGCGGAAACAAAGCCTACGCCATCTTCGTCGGCATTACCTGAAAGGTTGTCATCTGCTTGCCCATCAGGGTCACCATCTGCTGGACTGGAACCAAGAAACGTAATGCCATTAAGCTCATGACGCGGGCCATTTGAAGAGATAAGAGTGTCGTAAGAGTCAGGTGCATCACCAAAATCAATATTTGAGCTGCTTGCAACTAAAGGTGCAGTAGCACATCGAGCGCCGTCGTTACTCCCTGAAGCAGGACCAGTGGCAAAGTAGGTGCCAGCAATATCAGAAAAATCACCAGGAGTACTTAGGTTGACACGATATATATCACCCGTATTGTTGCTCGCAGCGTACAAGTAACCCGCACCATCAAAATATAGAGCCCCGAATACATCACCACCTAGACCAGTATGACCTCTGTTCGTCTTGCTGCCGTTTGATAATTGGTATTCATATAGGATACCTGTATTGTTATCAATACCGTACATCACCCCAGTAATAGGATGTATAGCAATATCAGCGTGAGAGGCTTTTGTTGAATTGTAGCTTTTTACCGTCACTATCGATAGAGATGCAGAAGGATCAGAAGCGAGAGGGGCGAGAGCAATTTTGAAGATACCCTTCGAGGATTTGTACAAATAAAGGTGGTTGTTATATACGTCCCCAGCTGAGAAATTGTAGTTGGGATGATTACTGACGTTTAGAACCTCTGCTTGAAAGTCACTTCCCATACGAAGGAAGCGAAGGTGCTCACCATCATTACCATATATGTAGCCGTCAGATTGATTGAAACCCGCAGCATTGAACTTTGAATCGCCAAGGCCTATGTTAGCAGCAACTTCAGAATAGGTACCCGTTACTAAGTTGACTGCATTTACCGAAGCTGGCTGGCCCTGAATCAGGTATGCTTCGCTAGGGCAAGTTGAAAAAGGTGTCGCATTGAGTGCTGAACTTGCCATCAGCATTCCGAGCACACCAACTGAGGTAGGCAGATGTTTCATAAGTGAGTCCTGTTGTGTGGATAGTAAGGCAAGACATGAAAAAAACATGCCAGATATAAGCTACTGTTTTATAAGTTATTATATTTTTAACCCTTGTATGATTCTTTTTTTGATATTCAAAAAGCGAGAGGTTTTAGTGCTGGTTTCACAAGGTGATATTTCATTACTACAAAAAAATCTTTTTTTCGTTGATCTAACCTTTTAGATCTTTCGTAAATTAGGTTGGAGTTATTTTTTTGTTTCTCTAACTTTTAATATTCACAATTTTATGATGGTTATTTTAAGTGCTTGTATACTTAAATATAAATTTCACCTAAAATCAATTTTGTTACTATAAGTCGATTCTAACTCTCATTTATTGTCAGAATCTATATTTTAACCCCTTGTTTTAAACATAATGAGATAATAAGCATTTTTAATTCTACTGCTATTAAAGACATTAAATTGACTTTAAAATCAGACATTCGTTAAGTTTATACTTAAAAATTTTTCATCTACTTTCCATTTATTACTCTTCTTACTAGATTGAATTAACGATAAGAGGAGCTGAATTATTATGGAAAAAAACCTTCCCCTGATTATAAATGGACGCGTGTTATCTGACTTTGATGATTATTATCAATTGAAGTTTAATGATGCGTCTGTGAAATTGCCTAGCTTAGAATCTATTGATGTTTCAGAGATATTTAGTTCTGGAAGTAATATATCTAAAAGTGTCAATGAAATAATCAATTTTATTTACACAGTTGGTCAGCGTTGGAAAAATGAAGAGTACTCTAGAAGAAGAGCTTATATTCGTTCCCTTATCACCTTTTTAGGTTATTCACCTCAAATGGCGAAATTAGAAGCGAACTGGATTGCAATGCTTCTTTGTTCGAAAAGTGCGCTATACGATATTATAGAAACCGAGCTAGGTTCAACCCATATTCAAGATGAATGGTATCCACAAGGTGAATGTTACGTAAAAGCTTTTCCAAAAGGGCGTTTATTACATTTACTGGCTGGAAATGTTCCATTAGCTGGTGTCACCTCAATATTAAGAGGTATCTTGACAAAAAATCAGAATATTATTCGTGTTTCAGCGTCTGATCCATTTACGGCTCATGCTTTAGCAATGAGCTTTATTGATGTCGACGCACATCATCCGATTTCCCGCTCTCTATCTGTTATGTACTGGCCTCATGAGGGAGAAGCATTAAAGGCAAAAGAAATCATTAGTCAAGTGGATGTTGTAGCTGCTTGGGGTGGAGAATCGGCGATTGAGTGGGCAGTAAAACATGCTCCGGCTCATATTGATATCTTGAAATTTGGACCGAAGAAAAGCTTCACTGTACTGGATGACCCGCAGGATTTGGAGGCGGCGGCATCTGGTGTTGCTCACGATGTTTGCTTTTACGATCAAAGTGCTTGTTTCTCTACGCAGAATATTTATTTTTCTGGTGAAAAATATGAGGAGTTTAAGGTTAAGTTGATCGAAAAACTCAATCTGTATGAAGAAATTCTACCTAAGAAAAAACAAAGCTTCGATGATGATGCACTCTTCTCATTTACTCGACTAGAGTGCCAATTTTCAGGTTTAAATGTTTTATCTAATATAAAAAACAAATGGATGGTTATTGAATCCAACCCTGGCGTGGAAATCAATCAGCCATTGAGTCGATGTGTTTATATACACAAGATTGAAGAGGTTAAAGATGTGCTGAGTTTTATAGAGAAACATAAAACTCAAACTATTTCTTTCTTCCCTTGGGAATCTTCTAAAAAATATCGAGATTTGTTTGGTGAAAAAGGAGTGGAAAGAATTGTTGAATCTGGAATGAATAATATATTTAGGGTTGGTGGCGCGCATGATGCAATGCGTCCATTACAACGTTTAGTTCGATTTGTATCTCATGAAAGACCATATACCTTTACCACTAAGGATGTATCCGTAGAAATAGAGCAAACTCGTTTTCTGGAAGAAGATAAATTCTTGGTTTTTGTCCCTTAAATAAGGAAGTTTAAAATGAACAATCAATGCAGGACTATCAATCATGTTTTATATGTTGATGGTGGTCAGGAAATTCATATTTGGGAAACACCACCTAAAGATAAAACGCCACCAAGAAATAGTACAATTTTAATTGCTTCAGGGTTTGCTCGAAGAATGGATCATTTTGCAGGGCTAGCAGAATATTTATCCGAAAATGGCTTCCATGTTTTTCGTTATGACTCATTGCACCATGTAGGTTTGAGCTCAGGCACTATTGATGAATTCACGATGACGACAGGTAAGAAGAGTCTGTGCACCGTTTATCAATGGATCAAGCATCTAGGTGCACCCAATATTGGCTTAATTGCCGCGAGCCTTTCTGCTCGAGTCGCTTATGAGGTCGTCGCTGATCTTGATTTGTCTTTTCTAATCACGGCGGTCGGCGTAGTGAATTTACGCGATACCTTGGGAAAAGCACTGGGTTTTGATTACCTCAGCCTACCGATTAACGAGTTACCTGATGATCTCGATTTTGAAGGTCATAAGCTTGGTGCAGAAGTTTTTGTTCGAGACTGTTTTGAACAAAACTGGGACACCTTAGATACAACGCTACAAAGAGTTCAAAGCACTTCTGTCCCGTTGATTGCTTTTACTGCAAATAATGATGATTGGGTTAAGCAAGAAGAAGTGTATGAGATGTTATCCAACATAAGTAGTGGTAACTGCAAACTTTATTCTTTGCTCGGCAGTTCTCATGACTTAGGAGAAAACTTAGTTGTTCTGAGAAACTTCTATCAATCTGTAACGAAAGCAGCGATCGCTATGGACAATGGCAGTTTAGAGATCGCCGTGGACTTGGTAGAGCCAGACTTTGAGCAACTTACCATCGCGACGGTGAATGAACGCCGTCTTAAAGCTGAAATTGAAAATCGAGCGCCTGAAATGGCTTAGTTCTCATTGCTACACCAACAATTAAGGAAAGACTATGAAATTTGGAAACTTCCTTCTCACTTATCAACCACCTGAGTTATCTCAGTCAGAAGTGATGAAGAGAATGGTTAACATTGGCAAAGCATCAGAAGAATGTGGCTTTGATACTGTTTGGCTATTGGAACACCACTTTACGGAGTTTGGCTTACTAGGAAACCCCTATGTTGCTGCTGCGAACTTACTTGGTGCAACCAAAACTCTGAATGTTGGTACTGCTGCCATTGTTTTACCAACGGCTCATCCGGTAAGGCAAGCAGAGGACGTCAATCTATTAGACCAAATGTCTAAAGGGCGCTTTATGTTTGGTATTTGTCGTGGCCTGTACAACAAAGATTTCCGAGTCTTTGGTACGGACATGAGCAACAGCCGAGCATTGATGGATTGTTGGTACGACCTCATGACAGAAGGCTTCAAAGAAGGTTACATGTCTTCTGATAGTGAGCACATCAAGTTTCCTAAAGTTCAATTAAACCCGAGTTCATACACCAAAGGCGGCGCACCTGTTTATGTTGTGGCAGAGTCTGCGTCTACCACTGAATGGGCTGCAGAGCGTGGTTTACCGATGATCTTAAGCTGGATCATTAATGCGACTGAAAAGAAAGCTCAGCTTGATCTTTATAATGAAGTTGCTGCTGAAAATGGTCATGACTACACCAAAGTGGACCACTGCTTATCCTATATCACGTCAGTTGATGCAGATTCCAATAAAGCGAAAGAGAAATGCCGCGCTTTCCTTGCGCACTGGTATGACTCTTATGTGAATGCGACAACAATTTTTGATGATTCCAACCAGATACAAGGTTATGACTTTAACAAAGGCCAGTGGCGAGACTTTGTTCTAAAAGGGCACAAAGACACCAACCGTCGTATCGACTACAGCTATGAAATCAACCCAGTTGGCACGCCTGAGGAGTGTATTGAAATTATCCAAAAAGATATTGATATTACAGGGATTAGCAATATTTGCTGTGGCTTTGAAGCAAATGGCTCTGAAGAAGAAATCATCGCATGTATGAAGCGATTCGAGTCGGATGTAATGCCATATCTCAAAGAGAAGCAGTAATTAATATTTTCAATAAGGATAGAGACATGAAATTTGGATTATTCTTCCTCAACTTTATAAATTCACAGCGCTCTTCAGAATTGGTTCTGGAAGAGATGCTGGATACAGTTAATTATGTTGATAAACTGCATTTTGATACTGTTGCTGTTGCTGAGAACCATTTTAACAACCATGGTGCAGTAGGGGCACCATTGACAGTGGCAGGCTTTTTACTTGGTATGACGCAAAATATCAAGGTAGCTTCGCTGAATCATGTGATCACAACTCACCATCCAGTTCGCGTTGCTGAAGAGGCTTGTTTGTTGGATCAAGTTAGTGAAGGACGTTTTACTTTTGGCTTTAGTGATTGCGAAAAAAGCTCCGATGTCAGCTTCTTTAATCGTCCCGTTGATCGTCAATTTGAACTATTTAACGAGTGCTATGACATTATTAATGACGCTTTGACAACCGGTTATTGTCATCCAAATAATGATTTCTACAGCTTCCCTAAGATCTCGGTCAATCCACATGCTTACACAGAGGGTGGACCAAAACAATTTGTAAGTGCAACAAACAAAGATATTGTCAAATGGGCGGCTAAGAAAGCGATTCCTCTTATTTTTAAATGGGATGATTCGAATGCGGTTCGTCAAGAATATGCCAATTTGTATCGTGAGGTAGCAGAGCAAAATGGTGTTGATGTTAATAACGTTAGACATAAGCTGACACTTCTTGTGAACCAGAATGTAGACGGAGAGAAAGCGCGACTTGAAACACGTCTTTATCTTGAAGATTACGTCAGAGATACACATGCTTGCTGTGATTTTGAAGTGAAGATGGCAGAGCTGTTAGCTGAGTGTGCTGTGGGTACTTATGAAGAAAGTACCGCAGCTGCTCGACTGGCAATCGAATGTTGTGGTGCATCTGATGTTCTGATGTCATTTGAATCAATCGAAGACAAAGCTCAACAGCGAGCTGTGATTGATGTGGTAAACGATAATATTGGTAAATACCACTCTTAGAGCTGATGCAACTATTAGGGGTAGGTGACTGCCCCTTTCATTACCCTTTCTTAAGCGCCATCGCGCTCAGTTATTATAGGTATGTATATGGACGTAATTTCAGCGGTAAAACAGGAAAATATCGCCGCCAGCACTGAAATCGATGACCTGATTTTCATGGGTACACCAGAACAATGGTCATTACAACAGCAAAAAGACCTGACAAACAGCTTAGTGAAAGAAGCGTATAAATACCATTATCATCATAATGAGGACTATAGAAACTTTTGCCAAAAGCTTGGGGTAAACGAGAACGTCAATGACTTAAATGATATACCCGTGTTCCCGACCTCTATTTTTAAGTTAAAAACGTTAGTCACTGTGGAAGAAGAGTCGATTGAAAATTCTTTTACAAGTAGTGGTACCAGCGGCGTGAAAAGTATTGTTGCGAGAGACCGACTTAGTATTGAACGCTTACTTGGCTCTGTAAACTTCGGTATGAAATATGTCGGAGATTGGTTTGATCACCAGATGGAGTTAGTCAATTTAGGGCCAGATCGATTTAATGCCAATAATATTTGGTTCAAATACGTAATGAGTCTCGTTGAACTGCTCTATCCAACGGCTTTTACTGTAAATGATGATCAAATCGATTTTGAAGCAACAATTGCAAATATGGAGCGAATCAAAAAATCAGGAAAAACCATTTGTTTGATTGGCCCACCGTATTTTATTTACCTATTGTGCCGTTTTCTGCAAGAAGAGGGACGAACTTTTGATGGTGGCTCTGAGCTGTATATCATCACAGGTGGAGGATGGAAAAAACACCAAAATGAATCACTCAATCGAGAAGAATTTAACCAACTTTTAATGGAAACATTTTCTTTAGCTAGTGATCGTCAAGTAAGAGATACCTTTAACCAAGTCGAGTTGAATACATGCTTTTTTGAAGATTCGGATCACCAAAAGCGTGTACCACCATGGGTATATGCAAGAGCCTTAGATCCTGTCACTCTTACTCCATTACCTCATGGCGAACAAGGACTGATGAGCTATATGGATGCTTCTGCAGTCAGTTATCCATGTTTCTTGGTTACCGATGACATCGGTATTGTTAGAGAAGAAGAGGGTGAACGTCCTGGGACCACGATTGAAATTGTGCGAAGAGTGAATACCCGAGGAGTAAAAGGTTGTGCGCTGAGCTTATCGCAAGCATTTAAGGCGAAAAATAACGAGGAAGGACAATAAAGGTTTATTTACAAAAGTAACATCGGCAAAGCTAGTGTTTAAAAACTGATTCTCAAGAAACTAAATACAGCAAGGAAGGCTGAATTATGTTGTGTACGATAGAGAAGATAGAGCCGTTATCGAATCAGATATTTCGAGTTTTATTTAAACCGGGACAGGAGCTCACTTATAAAGCAGGGCAGCACCTTAACGTTAGCTTAAGCTTTGGAAGTTTGCCTTTTTCTATTGCGTCTTGCCCCTCAGACAATGACTTAGTGGAATTGCATATTGGCGGTTCTGATGTGATAGCAAGAGACAACGTCATTATGGGTGAGCTTCATCGTGCATGGCTTCGAGGTAAAAAAGTAATATTAAGTGAAGCACAAGGAGACGCGTGGCTACGCAATCAAAGTGAAAACCCTTTACTTCTTATCGCCAGTGGTACTGGTATGTCGTACATATTAAGTATTTTGAAACATAGCTTAAATCAAGGGTTCACCCAGCCTATTTATGTTTATTGGGGGGCAAAAGATATGGAAGACTTATATGTTCACGAAGAACTTATCGACATTGTTCTGGAACATAAAAATGTTAGCTATGTCCCCATTACTGAAACGTCGACTACTCCTCAATATACCAAGCAGGGGCGAGTCCTTGATTTTGTTATGAGTGATTTTAGTAATTTATCTGAGTTTGATATTTATTTATGTGGCCCAAATCGCATGGTTGAAATGGCCCGGAAGTGGTTCTGTAGAGAAAGAGGTGCAGAGCCTGAGCAATTATATGCTGATGAGTTTGCTTATCTGTAATCATCACTTAAGGAAAAAATTATGAGCTCTACATCGTTATTGCAAGAGTATGGCACCCCACTTGAGAGAGTTGAGAGGGCTATTGAAGCATTACAACAAGGAAAGGGCATATTGTTGATGGATGATGAAGATCGAGAAAATGAAGGAGACTTAATTTTTTCGGCTCAACATTTGACCAAAGAACAAATGGCATTAATGATTCGTGAATGCAGTGGTATTGTTTGTGTGTGCTTGACAGAAGAGAGAGCGAAGTGGCTCGATCTGCCTCCAATGGTGAAAGATAACCACAGCAAAAATCAAACGGCGTTTACTGTGACGATAGAAGCTAAAGAAGGAGTGACGACTGGGGTTTCCGCTCAAGATCGCGTAACGACAATTAAGACGGCAGCGATGTTTGGCGACAAACCTTCCGATCTCGCAAGACCCGGTCATGTTTTTCCTTTAGTAGCAAAAGCAAATGGTGTTCTTACTCGTCGTGGTCATACCGAAGGGACGATCGATTTAATGACTTTAGCTGGCCTTATTCCGTCAGGTGTTCTTTGTGAATTGACAAACCCTGATGGTACTATGGCAAAATTGCCAGAAACGGTCGCTTTTGCCAAGAAGCACTCTATGCCTGTTTTGACCATTGAAGATATTGTTGAATACCGAACAGGCGTTGCTCTAAGACAAGATATTCAGCACTGTATAGAGTGTGAGGAAAGCTTGTTATAGCTGCCTAACTCGCTGTGAAAGCAGGCAGAACCGCTCTTGATTGAGCGGTTTGCATTCCTCTTCGCCAATTCTTTTACCGGGAGGTATTCTGCAGATTTCTTATTGACTAGCTACATACAGGACAATGGGCAAGCTTGTTTAACTTCATTTCACGCCAAGACATATTTAACGCATCGAACATCAATAGCTTGCCTTGTAGCGGCTGACCATAATGAGCAATCACTTTGATGGCTTCCATTGCTTGAACCGCACCGATGATACCTACGAGTGGCGCCATCACTCCTGCTTCGACACAACTGAGAGCATCGTGGCCAAATAAAGCGCTTAAGCATTGATAGCAAGGTTGACAGGAGTCATGATAAGTGAACACACTGATTTGGCCTTCCATACGAATGGCAGCCCCAGATATGAGTGGGATTTTGGCTTTAAAGCATAAACGGTTCAGCTGGTTGCGAGTTGAAACGTTATCTGATGCGTCAACGACAATTGTGTGCTGTTGGATCAAGCTCTCAAGCTCAAGGTCTTCTAAACGCTGATCGATGACGTTGATGGTTATGTGCGGATTCAACTGTAAAAGCTTTTCTGCAGCGGAAGCCACTTTTTTTCGGCCAATATCATTTTCATGGTGAAGAACCTGACGGTGTAGGTTAGACATTTCAACAACATCATCATCGACTAAAGTGACTTTCCCCACACCAGCCGTGGCTAAATATTGACTGCAAGCACAGCCTAATCCGCCAGCACCAATGAGAAGTACTGACGCTTGCCTGAGCGCTTCTTGGCCTTCAAAGTCAAACTCTTTTAGGATGATTTGCCGGTTATAGCGCAGCAGTTCTTGATCGGAAAGAATCTCCACAAGCCGCCTCTAATATAAACTTGGATTGAACATCTGGATCTGAACGGTTTCACCCGCCTCGACGCTTCCTCGTTCACGTTCGAGCACAATAAAGCAGTTGGCAAGACTCATCGAACGGAAAGCACCAGAGCTTTGATTGCCAGTGGTTTCGACCATTAGCTGCCCATTCTCAATAGTGTAAATACCGCGTTGGTAGTCTGTGCGACCAGGTGATTTCTTAAAGCCGCTTTTACTGATCGCAGTTAAAGAGTCTGGCATTTTCCAAGCGGTGTGCCCTGCCAATTTGGCTAACATAGGCTGGACGAGTACATACATTGTCAACATCGCAGAAACAGGGTTACCGGGTAAGCCACAGAACCATGCATCACTTAACTGACCAAAGGCAAAAGGTTTACCAGGCTTAATCGCCAATTTCCAAAAAAAGACGTCTCCAAGTTCGGCGAGAATATCTTTGGTATAATCAGCTTCACCGACACTGACACCTCCTGATGTGATGACAACATCAGCCAGTGTTTGTGCTTGTTGAAAGGCTTCTTTAAGGGTGTTAGGGCAGTCTGGGATAATGCCTAAATCCAGAGCTTCACAGCCAAAGTTTTCGATGAGTGGTTTGATTCCATAGCGATTGCTGTCATAGATCTGGCCTTTATCAAGTGGCTCTCCAAGTGCTTTAAGTTCATCACCTGTAGAAAAGAATGCGACTTTGGGTTTACGGAAAACCTTGACGTGGCTAATGCCCAACGAGGCGATCATTGGAATGTCACGGGGCGTTAAACGAGAGCCTTTCGTGAGTACGAGGGCCCCCTGTTTGATATCATCACCGATCGGGCGAATATTGTTGAATGGTGCAATATCGTTTCGTAGAAATTGAACCCCCTCATCGGTCACTTGTGCTTTTTCTTGCATAATAACCGCATCACAACCAACAGGAATCTGAGCGCCAGTCATGATTCTAATACACTGGCCTTGAGGGCATTCACCTTCAAAAGGCTGACCTGCAAACGATTTACCCGCTATTGGGAAGTAGGTCGAAGGCGTTTTGAAATCACACAGGCGAATGGCATAACCATCCATAGCGGAATTATCAAAAGGAGGGACATTGATGGGAGATAAAATGTCTTCCGCTAACACTAAACTCAGCGCCTCCGTTAGAGGAAGAGAGTCCGTTATTTGAATAGGATTGATTGAAGAGAGCATTTGCTGAATGGCTTCTTCAATTGGCATTAAGCCCGGTGTATCACAACAGCCCATGGAGAAAATCCTGTGTGTTCTTTAATGTGCATTCATTTTATCATAAAAGCCCATTCAGTAAGAATATCCATCAATAAAATATGGGTGTAATTATTCAAAAATACGAGTATCCTAAGGCCGCTCCGTATAGGGTAATGATGGTAATCTATTTTTACTGCTCCTTTCCAATTTGGTCAGAGCCCCAATGAGATACGGATGATATCGGGCTTTGAACGTCAAATAAGAACACTCAGTCTAGGTAGCTGTTAATTAAAGTTTTGAGTTGTCATATAGGAGAGATTGGAATGTCAGGTCTAAGTCAGTCAACGAAGCTAAGCGAGTCAGCGAGAATTGTTAAAGAGGCGCTGGAATCGCGTGGGTTAGAAACGCCGATGAACCCAAATCAATTTAGCCGCGAAGAGAAAAAACAAAAGATCGAACACCACATGCGTGAGATCTTAACATTACTTGAGCTGGACCTTACTGATGATAGCCTCGAAGAAACCCCGCATCGTATTGCAAAAATGTACGTTGATGAGATTTTCTCAGGGTTAGACTACGCCAATTTTCCTAAAATCACTGTTATTGAAAATAAGATGAACGTCAGCGAAATGGTGCGCGTTAAAGATATTACCGTCACCAGCACTTGTGAACATCACCTTGTTACCATCGATGGCAAGACTGCGGTTGCTTATATCCCTCGTGGAAAGATCATCGGTCTCTCAAAAATTAACCGAATTGTGCGCTTTTTTGCTCAACGTCCTCAAGTGCAAGAGCGTATGACACAGCAGATCCTTGTCGCGTTGCAAACTTTGCTAGAATCAGAAGATGTGGCGGTCACTATGGATGCGACTCACTATTGTGTGAAATCTCGTGGAGTTATGGATGCGACCAGTTCAACCACCACTACAGCCCTAGGAGGATTATTTAAAAGTAACCCTGCTACGCGTGCTGAATTCTTACACGGTTTGCGTTAAGCATTTTAGTGATAGCCAAGCATCTTGTCGCTACTGGGCAATAAAATAAAAATGAAATGAGAAAAAGGGTAGCCAATGCTTACCCTTTTTTGAATATGTTTTCTGGTGATTGAAATAATCCAGGCCAATACATTTTGATATAGCCTAAAGAAACCCAAAGGACTAAAAAGGTCGCAATACTGAGCTCTAAAAAGCCAAAATCGTGCAACCAGAGCCAGTTAGGGTGAGATTGATCAAAAAAAGTCGTTAATCGATGCATGGCAATGGCACTGATCACAGAAGGAAAAGTGACGGCTGCAATCGAAGGCTGAAATTTGAGACGCATTAAACGAAAATAGCACAAATAAATCAACAAAGTCATCGTGATACCGATGCCAGCCAGTGCCCCGGTGATAATAGGATCGGGAGTAGGGAAATTGACTAAATACGCGGCAAGGGAAAGATTAACAGGTGCTGCCATGATGGCTAAAGTCGGTCTAGCGTTACGAGGTAAAGAGCCAAAAAATACCAAGCGGTATAAAACTAACGGTAACATGAAAAAATACACCCCAATACAAACCATAGCTAACGTTTCAGAAAAAACAGTATGACCAAATTGAGAACCTGCCAGAGAAGAGCTGATAAGCCCGACCGGGTATAAAAACCAACTAGGGACAATGTTCGAGACCTTGAAGTTCATCAGTTGGAAACTGAAAAAAAGCGTCATCATGCTAAAGTGAAGGCCAATCGCCAGAAACCACAAGGGATAAGCAATAAGAGGAGTGACGACGGCTAAGTAATCACAAAGGACCAGTAAAGCCATACTCATCGGTGCCATCAAACTGCCTCTCAGTGGATGCTTGAGATCAGACAGAAATAGCGATGGACTTGTCGCGTATTTCATCAGCACAGGAAACAGCAGCAAGGCACCCAAAAAGGCTAAAACTGGTCGTAATGGCTCCCCAATATCAGGGACGTAAAGTGACCATGCCTGTCCTAGGCCAATCAAACCAAGTGCTAAAGCTGCTTGAGATGGCGGTACGTGAGACAATTTCAAAAATCTTTTCCAGTTCACATTGAGCCCATCTTTTGACATTGAGTAGAAATACTAAAGATTAAAAGGCTACTATAACAAGTTTTCTTTTTATTTATCATTATGTTTTTATCAATATGCCCAAGTTATCTTGAGAAAACTGGATTAAGTAGCCTGAGGTGATTTGGGGATAGATTCCCTGTTATGATTAATTTGCAGGTAAATCCTGCTGTTGGAGTTTTTCACTTATCAAAGTGCAATGATGCCCATATCTTCAAGCGTCCCTACTGATTCATTCTTTGTGCCTGATTTTGCAAGTTTTAAGTTTTTTTTATTCTGCTTGTATCATATTAGATGAAAATTTTTTATCGTCAAAACTTGTTTTATGAGCAAAATGAACCATAGTTAATGTGTAAATCAACATAACTACTTCGATAGGAGAAATGTTAGTTTTACGCACAATTTGGATGGAATCAAAACTATATATTGAAATTCCTCGTTATCTGTTTAGAAGTGAAAACAATCTTCTAATTCGCATACTCACGATTGAGCAACGAGGCAAAGGCGCGCTTGTCAGTGCGCCTTTTACATGTC